>NZ_LT629693.1:4428920-4729705 GCF_900099825.1 Bradyrhizobium ottawaense
GTCCTCGACGCGGTCACGCATGGCGCGCCAGTCGGTGACGCAGGCGCGGACGTCGTTCAACGTCCTGGTGAGGCCATCGATCAGCTTCTGGCGATCGGCATCGGCGTCCAGGCGGGTGATGTGGAGATGAATCAGGCTTTCCCGCGTGCCCTTTGCTCCCTCCGGCAGTGCTTCGCCGTGGAAGCGCAGGAGCTTGCCTTGGTCATCGCGCTCCACCGCGAGGATCGGGTGAGCGACGAGGGTGACTTCGATGCCCTGCTCGGCCAGCTCCGCCATTGTGGAATCGAACAGGAAGGGCATGTTGTCGTTGAGAATCTCGAGCACGGAAATCTCACGCCCGTCCGGCATCATCGGATTGACGACGCGGATATCGGCGCTGCCGGCCGTGCGTTGCTGCACGTGCTCCCAGGCCTGTTCCGCCAGGAAGGCCAGCGACGAGGCATCGTGATTGGCGAGGTCCTCGACATTGGTGTAGCCGAACAGAAGTTCGGCAAAGGTCCGGGGAGCCTTGCCCGGCTGCACGCTTCCCGCCGCATCGCGGATCAGGGTTGAACGGGCTTTATCGTCACGCCAAGCCATAATGTCCTCCATTTGCCGCGCCGTCCGACCGCAGTCGCGATCATCAGCTTGATTCTGGAGTGCATCTCTTCGAGCGCCAATGCCTTGACCCGCGATCGAGCGCGTACGCGAAATCCCCGGTCTCAAAGCTTCGACAGCTCCTGACGACAATACTACGATCCCAAAGCTATCCAAGGCGCACGCTGTCGTGAGAAGTGCTGAGATGCCCTACTGCAGTGCGGGAGGCCGAAGTCGATGCCGACGGCCCGCCGAACCATTGGACTAGGAAAAATCACAAGCAATTTCAATTGTGTAGGAGTTCGCGGTTTTATTCTGAATGGCGCGCCATTCTGCCACCACTCAGAATAAAACTGCGAACCGCACGCCCGCGGGGATGCGATCGGTATGCGCGAGCTTGCGGTGCCGAACGCAATCCGTCGTCTTCATGCAAGTTGATGTTCTTCGCATTCTGAAAGAGCGCGAAGCACCGTCTGAAACAAAAAAATCGCGCCGAAGCGCGCAGGTCATGTCGCATTCGGTCCCGCCGCGCTTCACCGCGCGAACGAGATCATCCGCCGGATCAGTTGCTCAATGCTGGCGTGACCTCCGCGGAGGTATCGCCGCCCGCGATACGATTGATCGGATGCGCCCATCCGCTGCGGGCCGATCGCGTCGAAGGCTGCCTTCTGCTCGTCAGTGAGCGATCCGTAGAAGTCATTCATCGCCACGCGCACGGTCCTCACCGCCTGCAGCATGATGTCAAGCCGTTTGCCGACAGCTGCAAGCCGCGCCGGCGGCGTCAGCGCAGCCTCCGCCTCGGTCTGGCACGACGCCTTGAGCGTGTCCGCAGCCCGGGCGGCGGCGCTCTGAAGCGTATCAAGATACTTGTGCTGCTGATCGGTCGGCCTGACCGACTGCTCGATCGTGGCGGCCGGCCAGTCCGTCAGACCCGGTTGCGCCACGTCGCAAGCCTGCGCGGCTGAACCGGCTCTCTCCGCGGGCCGGGCAGGACGTGGTCTCGTGATGGAGAGCCCATTGAGCTGCGCCTTCTGTTCGTCACTCAGGAGGCCGTAGAATTTCTCCAGCGGCGGTTGCACCATTTGCACCGCCGCGATCATCGCTTCGATGCGCTGCTGCATTACCTCAAGCCGGCGCGGCGCCGTAAGCGCGACGTCGGTCGGGCAGGAGGCCTTGAGGCTCGCGGCCGCCTTTTCCGAGGCGCTTGCAAGTTCGTCGAGCGCTGCGCGCTGCGCTTCATTCGGCTGGATCGCGCTTTGGAAGCTCTCAACCGGCAGTCCGGCGATCGCGCGGCTGTCCTCGCCGCACATTTGCGTGAGGTTCGCCTGGCCGCTCCGCGGCGCATAGGCATAGGCATCGACGTTGCTTCGGCCTCTGCCGGCATAATTTGGCAGGTAGCCTGCATAGCCCATCAGATCGTCGTAACCGTAGAGCCCGAAGATGCCGGCGTAGAGGTCAGGGTAGCCATAGCCCCAGAACGTATCGTAGTAGGGGTAACCCCAAAACGCATAGTCATAGATGTCGTAGAAGGCGAACGGCCAGAACACCGGGCCGACCCATCCGAATCCGCCGTTGCGATGGCGCCACCACCCGTTTCCGCCGTGCCACGCCGCCGTCGCTACGCTTGCGGTGACCAGCGCGCGGGTTCTCGGATTGCGCAGCGCGGCGGTGTTGCTCAAGGCCCGATTGACCGGCCGCGAGTTCAGCGCGTGCTGCACGGCGTTGGCATTCCGCGTCGCGTTGAAGTGTCTCGCGGCAAGCGCCGAGCCGCCGACCGCAGCCGCGGTCCCCATCGCAGCGTGTGCGCCGAAATGCGGTCTCGCGGCAACTGCGCGCGCGCCACCGAAATGCCCGCCACCGCCGCGGAAGCCGCCAATGTGAACACCGCCGCGATGGAAGCCGCCACCGTGGAAGCCGCCACCGTGGAAGCCGCCACCGTGGAAGCCGCCTCCACCACCGTGGAAACCGCCGCCATGGAAGCCGCCACCACCGTGGAAGCCACCGCCACCACCGTGGAAGCCACCGCCGCCGCCGTGGAAGCCACCGCCGCCGCCATGAAAACCGCCACCACCGCCACCATGGCCTCCGCCGCCTCTCGGGCCGGCATACGCCACGGCGGACAGCAACATTACGCAAGCGAGCGCGGCAACGCCTGATCCAAGTTTCGAGCTCAACTTCCACGTAAATATCGTCATGGCAGCCTCCACTGCAACTCACGACGCCGCAAAGCGGCTCAGGAACGGAGGCCATAATTCAATCCATGATGCGACAAATTGTTCCAACGGTCGGGGGGAGAATCTGGACTTCATCTCAGCCGATGCGGATTTCATGGCGCCGCCGATCCGCTGCGGCGTTGCGGTGACGGCCCTACGGAGCCGTGATGGTGCGCCTCGATGCCGCCGGTTGGACCACGGGTTGGCGATCGCGAGCACAGGGTGCGCAATCAGTAATCTTCTAAATTATACAATAATTTCAATTACATAAGAGTTCATGATTTTATTCTGAGTGGCGCGCCATTTGCCATCATTCAGAATAAAACGACGAACATTTCCGATCCGTGCTTCGGTCAGGAATCGTAGAGCGGCGGGCAGAGGAAGTTGTTTCGCATATCCGGCTAATACGGACCGTGGGGACCGCCCTCGTATCGAACGCCTATGGTGTTTCGGAGGGCGGCTTGGTCAAACGTCGCGAAGACCGGTCGAAGCGAAGATCGTGGGCGGAATCGCGCTTTTTACTGAAACAGGACATGCTCTAGCGAGATTGGCCGGCGGCGCGCAACACCGCCTCGACATCCGTCAGCCAGACGAGGTGGTTTGCTTTGAGGCTTTGCAAGACACGGCGCAGCGCAGCAGCCCCGGCCGGGGTGCCGACGACAAAGGGATGAATGCCGATGGCGACCACCGTCGCGGGTTTCTTGGGATCGGCAGCGGCCTCACGCGCAAGTTCATGGACATAGTCGATCCACAGTCGCTCGAGATCGCCGGCCTCCTTGAAGCGGGAGAGGTACTGCCCCATGTCGACGACGCTTGGAGGGTAAGGCACCAGCACTAGCGGCGCCGGCTTTGTGTCGAGCCGCGACAGCAAGTCCGAATCCATGCCGTCAAGAGTGTAGCGGATGCCTTCTGCGGCGCTCGCTTGAAAGGTCTCCGCATCGGGATAAACGCTCGGGCTCGACCAGCCGATGCTGCGAACGCCGGTGCTCGCCTCGATCATGTCGAGCGTCTTGCGGATATAGACACGCTGTGCGGCCGTGCCCTCGGAAAGCGGCAGAAGGTCGGTGGAATTGTTGATCCCGTGAGCGATGATCGGCGCCGTGGGAACGAGCGCGCGGAGCACCTGCCATGTTTCCGGCTGGGCCTGCGGAAACTGGGCATTCAGCGCCAGGCTGAGCGGGACGTCCATCTCCTTAAACAGTCGGCCCGTGCGCGGCAGGCCAAAATTGATCGCATACTGTCGAAATCCCTCGTCGACGAGATCGGGCGTGCGCCCGGTCATGTCAGGGCGGAAGTTGGGCCCGTGTCCACGCCCCCACACTTCGACGTAGAGGACGAAGGTGACGGCGACCTTTTTGCCTCCAGGCCACGATACGACAGGGATGTCCTGCCGCGGCAGGCCGGTGATCCAGTCCGTGCCGGATCGCGCCGTCGCTGGGGCGAGCGCGAGACTGGCGGCAAGAAGAAGAGCGAAAGTCAACTTACGCATGTGTCATCTGTGTGCTGGCGAGGCCCCGGACGCAGGCCTCCTGCGTCCGGGATCCATCTCTGTGACCAATATGGAACGTAAGCCTGAATGGCTGCGCCGCAGAAGTTGTTGCGATAAAAAATCATATCGCAATCTCAATTACCTAAGAGTTCGCAGTTTTGTTCTGAATGGCGCGCCAAAATTAAGCTATTCCGCGATATTCTACGATACGGGCTCTATCAAGACCTGGCGGTCGCGTGTTCTCCGTCGCCCTTCCTCTTCTCATGGAAGGCGTCCCTCTCCGCGTGATATTTGATTGCCCATTCACCAGCTGGCGTTAAGCGCCATTTGTTGCGGAACGGTTTGACGAAGTCGCGGTCGTTCAGTGTCTTCAGGGCCTGTTTGTGAAGCCGTACATTGGCGTGCTTCGCGATTTGACGCAGCGTGGCGAGTGCAGTTTCGGAAAGAAAATCTGCATCGTGGGTATACCGCCGCTGCGGATGCTCGATCCGATATTTATACTCATCGATGTCGGCTTCGCGCCTCAAACGAAAGCACTTCTCGACCCCATAATAATACTCATCGTGTGCGAGCGGTTGTCCGTTGAGGGTCCATTGTTTGAGCTTTTTAAGCACGGCGTGCGTGACCTGCTTATGAGCAAGTTCTTTTTTGTCCGTTCCGTCGTTCGCGTTGCGCTCGCGCTCCTCAGAGAACACGAATTTTTCTGGTTCGGATCTTTCGATGACATCAACCGACAACGCATCGCGTAAAATGTCAGGTATGCGATCCGGCGCGTTCAATTTGCGATAGGCCTCAATTCGTTTCTGCGCAACTGTGATACTTTGCTCTAACGCTTCGTGTGGTGACTGCTCATCGACGGCGCGGAAGAGATCGAACGCGAGCGATTTCACAGCGGTGATCATCTGTTGCTTAATTTGCTCGGGAGACTGCCCTGAACTAATAGCGGGCAACCGTTTCCCGGCGGCGCGCTGCTCTTTCTTTTCGACTCGTTTTTTTATACTTACCATCCGTGCTTTGTGCAGCTTCTCGCCCGATATGCCGTCTTCCGATTCGATCTGGCCTTCGGGCAGAATGAAAAAGCGGACGCTTTCGGCGCCGATGCCAACCACGTCATCGAAGTTGTGGATGGAAAGGTACTGGTTGCGTCCCTTGAGCAATCGCAGGACTTCGTGCTCACCATAATAAAGCTCTTGTAGGAGATTGAGATTGTGGCGACCAGCGAGCTTCCATCGCTCGTGCGACCAATCGTGCCAATCTTTGTATTCGGGTGGTCGTCTCCTTCGACCAAGGTCATATGCGATATCGACATCGCCGAAGCTCTCGGCCTTGCGATCCATGGCGCTGCCGAGCACGCGAATCTCATTCACGAAATAACAGAGGTCAGGGTTAGCGTTGATCTGCGTGACCCGTTTCAAAAGCTCGGCAATGATGTTGTCGACCTTCTCCCGGTCAATGCGCTTGAGCATGCGGGCGAGTGTAAACCGTGTGCCATATTCGCCCAGCGCATAGCGAATTTGGGGTGTAGGGTCCTTGTCCCACGACGGTGGAGGCTTTCTTTCGAGAATTTTCTGCTCAACCAATGTTTCGCTCAGCCATTCGGCGTGGGTCGGAGAGATGTTCATATGATTGGCCAGAGAAGTGACGGTCCAACCACTGTCATTCATATCGTGCCGGGCCATTTCGCGAATTGCGTCACGAATCACCTTAATCTTTATTCCGGCAATGACGGTCGTTCGATCTAGGTCCAATTTATGCTCCCCATCTCTCGTATTCGCTTTGACTAGCGCCGCTGGTTCGCATTCGTTAGCGCGCCCGACTGCCGTAGGATGGCAATCCGAGTCATCAGACTAGCCGTCTTAGTGTTAGTGCGAAATTCGGAAAGGCTCCATGGCTCCTCCGTCGCCTCTATAGATAGTTATATAGCAATATCAATGACATGAAAGTTCGGTGCTTTATTCTGATGGTGCGCCAAAACACCACCACACAGAATAAAACTGCGATCTCCAATCTCCCGTACGGCTGTCGTTTGCGCGAAGCGGAGATCGGTCATAGGGCCGAGGCGGCGAAAGGGCTGGTTCTGGACGGCGCGCGAGCGACGCGCCACGCGACTTCTGCCAACAGCCTAGGGAGACATTCTCTCGGTGGCGATGCCGCCGGTTCGCAGTTCGCGCCTGCGGCGAAGCACATGCAATAATCCGACGATCGCCGCGGCAAGGCCGGCGGCCGCGCCGACGCCGAGCGACCAGCGCGGACCGAAATGGTCCGCCACCAGGCCGACGATCGGCGCTCCGATCGGCGTACCGCCGAGAGCGACCGCCAGTCGCATCGCCATTGCGCGGCCGCGCATCGCCGGCTCGGTGGCCAACTGCATCAGGCTGTTGGTGGAATTGCTGAAGGTCAGCGCCGACACGCCGATGATCACGAGCGTGACGCCAAACAGCCAGTAGCTCGGCATCACAGCAGCCAGCGCACAGCCCAGCCCGAAAAACGCGGCGCCGGCAACCAGCCGCACAAAGCGCGGCTTTTCCTGGCCCGCGGCGAGCAGCGCGCCGGCGATCGTCCCGATCGCCATGATCGACGTCAGCAGCCCATACTCGCCTGCGCCGGCATGAAAAACGGTGACGGACATGGTGGCGATGAAGATCGGAAAATTCATGCCGAAGGTGCCGACCAGAAACAGCATCACCAGAATGGCCTTGAGGTCGGGTCTTCGCCACACATAGCGAAAGCCGTCGATGAGGCCGCCGCGGGTGGGTGTCGCCTTGTCGGTGCGATGCAGATCGCCGACGCGGAGCAGCAGCAGCGAGCACACCACCGCGACAAACGACGCGGCGTTGATCAGGAACGCCCCGCCGGAGCCGACGGCGGCAATCGTGAGGCCCGCCGCTGCCGGACCGATCATCCGTGCGGCGTTGAACGACGTGGAGTTCAGCGCCACCGCGTTCGACAGATCGGCTTCACCGACCAGTTCCGAGACGAAGGTGTGGCGCGCGGGCGCATCGAACGCCGTGATGCAGCCCTGCACCAGCGCTATCGCATAGACTTCCCACAACTGAATTGCGCCGGTGATGGTGAGAAGTCCGAGGCCCGCGGCCAGCGCGCTCATTCCGAGCTGGGTCGCCTGCAACAGTTTGCGCCGGTCGAGCAGGTCTGCCGCGTAGCCGGTGAAGGGCAGCAGCGCCAGATGCGGCCCGTATTGCAGTGCCATGACCACGCCGACCGCCGTCGCATTGTGGGCGGTCAGCTGCGTCAGCACCAGCCAGTCCTGGGCAATGCGCTGCATCCATGTCCCGATGTTGGACACCAGCGAGCCACCGGCCCAGATCCGGTAATTGTAGTTGCGGAGGGATCTGAAGGCGCCCCGCGAGGGCGCCGTCATTCGTCGACCGCCACGTTGCCGCCGTGGAAGCGTCCGAAGCGCCGTGCCATCGCCAGAGCCAGCAGCAATGCGCCGAGGCCCAACACCGCGACATCCACGGTGGAGTGGAGATCGAAATCGCCGACGCGGCAGACCAGGACATAGCCGACAACCAGATTGAAGAATCCCCAGAGCACGTTGACGGTCGACGACGATAGCCCTTCACCCGGAGGCTTGGCGAACGGGCTTTGAAACGCACGTCCCATCACGCCGCTGACGAAATGCGGGATCACATTGGTGAGAAAGGCACCGCCGAAAAACCATGAAAGATAGTGCAGCCAGAGCATGTCAGGCCCTCCGCTTGTCGAGCAGGTCGATGATTTGTTGCGTCGTGCCGGTCTCACCGAGCCGCGGGAAAACCTTTGCGATGCTGTAGTCATGGGCCTCGGCGCGCATGTCGGTCATGGCGTCGATGGCGAGCGTGACGTTGAAGCCCGCCTCATAGGCCTGCCGCGCCGTGGCTTCGACACCGGTGCCGGTGGCGACGCCGGTGATCACCACCTGCGTTACGCCGCGCGCCTTCAACTGGCGCTCGAGATCGGTGCTCGAAAACGCGCCCCACGTCCGCTTGGTCACCGTGATATCGCCGGGCTGCCGGTCGAGTTCAGGAACGAGGTCGGTCCATCCATCGGCGAATGGTCCGGCGTGCCGCGGCTGTTCGGTTCGGCCGGGCGCGCCGCCGGCAACATTGACCAGCACGACCGGCAGGTCGCGCGCGCGGAACGCATTGGCCAAAGTGCGCGACCGGGAAATGACATCCGCGGTCGGGTGCACGGCCGGCAGCGCGACGATGCCTTTCTGCAGGTCGATGACGATGATCGCGGTTTGGGGATCGAGCGTGGTCAGGGGCATGCGGGTCTCTTCCGTTGCAGTGAGTTCGGCGCACCGACAGCGCGCGACAGGCATGTCGGCGATATCGGTCAGGACTCAGTCAGGCGCTTGAGCAGCGCGAGGCCGTTGGCGAGCTGCTCCTGCTCGGCGGCCGAGAGCTTTTTCTGGATCACGTGAAACAACCAATCCTCGCGGGCGACGCGGCCGACCCGGATCCGTTCGCGGCAGGCCGGCGTCAGCGACCAGATGGTCTGCCGGCCGTCGTTCGGGTCCGGCGCGCCGCTGACCAGCCCCGCGGTCTCCAGCGCCGACACCGTCGCGCCCATGGATTGCGGCCGGATGCCGTCAGCGCGGGCGAGGTTGGTCACCGTCGCGGGGCCGTCGCGATCCAGTCGGCCGAGCACCGACACCTGGGACAGCGTCATGTCGCCCAGGGACGCCTGGTCGCGGAACATCCGCTTGAATTGGCCGATCAGGGCGCGGAGATCGCCGGCCAGAGCGTGCGCCGTCGCTTCGTCGCGATTGTCTTGATGTTCGGTCATACCGAACGACTAGCAGATATGAAGGTAAACTACAAAGTTAAACTTGGTACATGTATCGACATCTGTATTCTATCGTAATTTCAATGGGATAAGCGTCCGAGATTCCTCTGACTGACCCCATTCGGTACCCTTCCGTGAAGCGCTCCATCGCGTTCAGATAGCGACGATGGTTGATCCCGATCGGTCGCAGCTGAGGTCATCGTCGGATCGATCACCAGTCCGCCCTTCGCGGCCGCCTACGTCCCGCGCCGCGGTTGTTTCGCCGACACCTTGGCGAAGCCGGCCTTCATCTGGCTGACCGTATCAATGAAGGCCTTGATGATCGGGGAGTGCGCGCGATCCTTGTGATAGGCGACGCTGTATTGCGTCTTGATGGCGCGGCCCTGGATTTCCAGTGCGCGCAGGTTCGGGTGCGGAACGAATTCAAAATCGGCGACCACACTGATGCCGAGGCCCCGCTCGACCGCCTTCCACACACCCTCCCGGCTCTCGATCTCGAACACCGGATTGATCGTCAGCCCCTCGCGCTGGATCGCCGCCTCGAACGCGCGTCGCGTGGTTGAACCGCGCTCGCGCAACACGAAGCGCTGATCCGCAAGCTCGTGCAGCTTGACGGATTTTCGATGGAACCACGGATGATCTCCATTGACGAAGACGACCACGCGGTGGGTTCGATAGGGGATCATCACGACGCGCGGGTCATCAGGGACTTCCGCGAGAATGGCGACCTCGGCTTCGAAGTCGGTGATGTGGCGAAGCGTGCGTTCGGAATTCCCGAGCAGCGTCGAAATTTGCACACCGGGATGATCGCGGTTGAAGGCCGCCAGAATCTCCGTGGCGTGAAACGGGCCCACGGTGGCGAGGCGGAGGTGGCCTTTTGTCGACTGGCCATGCGCGTCCAGCAGCTCGTGGGCCTCGTCGCAAAATTTCATGATGCCGCGCGTTATTTCAAACAACGCGGCGCCGGTCTTCGTCAGTTCGACCGTTCTCGATTTGCGGATCAGAAGTTCGACGCCGTAACTCTCCTCGAGTTCCTTGACCTGAATGGTCAGGGTCGGCTGGCCCACGTTCAGGACGCGCGAGGCCGCGGTAAAACCGCCGTGCTCGGCGACCGCGTGGAAAGCCCGGATTCGGCTGAACACTATTGACATAATCAATAGTTCTCCTCGGAATTATGAATTTGTCAATAACAGGCCGCTGCCTACCATCGCTCGAAAGGGAGTAGCGCGATGGTGTGGAAATACGGAAACCCGGTCCAGATCGAATTCGGCGTCGACAGTTTCAACAGACTGTCCGAGCTGATCGGAAACCGACGATATGCTCTGGTTACCTACGGCGAGTCGTTTTTCGACGAGCTTGCGAGCCGGTTGAAAGAGACCGCCGGCGCAGCCGTTCTCATCGTCAACGACGTGGCGCCGAATCCCGATTACCGCTTGCTGGCTGAGCAAACCGGCCGCTTCGCGAAGCTGGAGCGGCAGCCGGACGTGATCGTCGCGCTCGGCGGCGGCTCCGTTATCGACTCGGCCAAGGTATTCGCAGCGGCCGGAGGCGACTTCGGAAAGATCAGGACTTTTCTGGAAAGCCAACAGGGTGCCGATCTGCTCTCGGCTACTCCCATCATCGCCGTCCCGACGACGGCAGGCACCGGCAGCGAAGTGACCTGCTGGGGTACCGTCTGGGACGAGGCCAGGGGCAAGAAATATTCCCTCGCTCGGCCGAACCTCTATCCGACTCACGCCGTGGTCGATCCGCGCCTGATGCTGGGCAAGCCGCAGTTGCTGACGATCAGCACCGGGCTCGATGCGTTATCGCACGCGCTGGAAAGCCTGTGGAACGTCAACAACAATCCGGTGTCTGCCAATCACGCCGTTTCCGCTGCCCGCAATATCCTGGATGTGCTGCCGAAGCTCGTGAAGGATCTCGGCAATATTGAATTGCGCAGCCGGATGGCGATGGCCGCCTTGTTCGCAGGTCTGGCATTCTCGAACACCAAAACCGCGATTGCTCATTCGTTGTCCTACCCGATCACGCTGCGGCACGGCGTGCAGCACGGAATCGCGTGTTCGTTCTCGCTGCCGATGGTGCTGCGCAGCGTCCAGGGCGTCGGCGGCATCTGCGAAGACAGCCTGAAGCAGATCTTCGGTGCCGACCTGATGCGCGGGGCCGACGAACTGGAAGATTTCCTCGGGCGACTCGGAATCTCCAGCAACCCCGCAGCGTACAAGATCGACCACCGCGAATGGCGCCTCCTGATCGAAGATTCGCTGCAGGGTGAACGCGGAAGAAACTTCCTCGGCTCGGGCGAACAGTTGATCGAGGCGTCGCAAATGCTGCGGCTGCCGACAACCAGGACTGCATAAGGACAAGCCGCCGGAAGGTGCAGACGCGAAACGTCCGCACCCTGGCGTGACAGGGAGAATGATCATGAAGACCAATGGGAAGACTATCGTCGTCAATGGCCGCGGCTACAATCCGCCGCAACGGCCGACCGTCGTCATCTGCCTTGATGGATCCGAGCCCGGATATATCGAGAAGGCGATCGAAGCCGGCGTCGCACCGACCTTTGCGCGGTTCATGAAAGACGGCGCGCACGTTCACGCCAACAGCGTGATCCCGAGTTTTACCAATCCGAACAATCTGTCGATCATCACCGGCCGGCCGCCCTCGGTCCACGGGATCGCCGGCAATTTCTTCTACGACGCCGCCAACGGCGTCGAAGTGATGATGAACGACCCGAAGTTTCTGCGCGCGCCGACCATCCTCTCCGGCGTTCACGATGCCGGCTTCAAGGTCGCAGCCATTACCGCCAAGGACAAGTTGCGTACGCTGCTGTCGCACGGGCTGGATTATTCGACCGGACGCGCCTTCGCCTTCTCGTCCGAAAAGGCCGACCAGGCAACGATGAAGGACAACGGGATAGATGATGTTCTCGCATTCGTCGGCTTGCCGCTTCCCGAAGTCTATTCTGCCGATTTGTCGGAGTTCGTATTCGCGGCCGGGGTCAAGCTGGTCGAGCGCTATCGTCCCGACCTGATGTACCTGTCGACGACGGATTACATCCAGCACAAGGTTGGTCCGGGCACGAAGATCGCCAACGACTTCTACGGCATGATCGATGGCTATCTGGCGCAACTAGATGCGCTGGGCTGCAATATCGTCGCCACCGCCGATCATGGCATGAATGACAAGTTCATCCCCGGCGGCCAGCCGGACGTGCTGTATCTCCAGGATCTGTTCGACGACTGGATGGGGCAAGGGAAGGCGCGCGTGATCCTGCCGATCACCGATCCCTATGTGGCGCATCACGGCTCGCTGGGCTCGTTTGCAACGATCTATACCCCTGCCGGCAGCGACGTCGATGCGCTCATCGCCCGGCTGAAGGACACGCCCGGCGTCGAACTGGCGGTGACCCGCAAGGCCGCCTGCGATCGTTTCGAACTTCCCGCCGACCGCGTCGGCGACATCGTCGTCATCTCGTCGCGGCACAAGGTGCTGGGAACGAGCCGGGATCGCCACGACCTGTCGGGGCTGACCGAACCGCTGAGGTCGCATGGCGGGATCACGGAGGAGCGCGTTCCGCTGATTGCAAACGGCAAGATCGTCATTCCCCCCGGTCACGTCCTGCGAAATTTCGATGTCTTCGACGTGGCCCTCAATCGCATTCAGTGACCGGCGGCAGTCCGACAGGAGCGTTCCATGAATATGCAAGCTCAAGCCGTCCGTCACGAGAAGATGCGGATCGCAGGTGCGCTCGTCGATACCGACGAACGCGTCAACGTGGTCAATCCCTATACCAATAAGGTGATCGGAACGGTGCCGGCCGCGCGCCCCGAGCATGTGCGCGACGCCTTCGCCAGGGCAAAGGCCTTCAAGTCCAAGCTCACGCGCTATGAGCGTCAGCAAATTCTGCTCAGGACCGCGGACATTCTGGCAAGCCGCAAGGAAGAATTCGCGCGGTTGATTACGGCAGAATCCGGTCTGTGCTGGAAGGATTCGCTCTACGAAGCCGGCCGTGCCTACGACGTGTATTCGTTCGCGGGCCAGTTGACCATCAAGGACGATAGCGAGGTGTTTTCCTGCGATATCAGCCCGCAGGGCAAGTCGCGCAAGATCTTCACCATGCGTACGCCGTTGCTGGGGGTGATCTCGGCGATAACGCCCTTCAATCATCCGCTGAACATGGTGAGCCACAAGATCGCGCCGGCGATCGCGACCAACAACCGGATCATCTTGAAGCCGACGGAACTGACGCCGCTCACCGCGCTTGCTTTGGCCGACGTGCTCTACGAAGCCGGGTTGCCGCCGGAAATGCTCTCGATCGTCACCGGAAATCCCCATTCGATGGGGGATGCCATGATTACCGATCCCGATGCAGATCTCGTCACCTTCACCGGCTCGGTCCGCGTCGGCAAGCACATCGCTGCGAATGCCGGCTACAAGCGGCTGGTTCTCGAACTCGGCGGCAACGATCCGCTGATCGTCATGGAGGATGCCGACCTCGAGAAAGCGGCGGAGCTTGCGGTTCTGGGGGCGACCAAAAATTCAGGCCAGCGCTGCACCGCTGTCAAGCGCATCCTTTGCGTGGAAGCTGTCGCCGACGAGTTCGCCGAGCTCGTGCTCAAGCGAGCCAGGAAACTGAAGTGCGGGGATCCGATGGATCCTTCGGTGGATGTTGGAACGGTTATCCATGAAGGGGCGGCGAAGGAGTTCGAGCGCCGGGTCGGGGACGCCGTGAAGGACGGCGCTCACCTGCTTCACGGAAACGATCGTCAAGGAGCGCTGTACCCGCCCACCGTCGTCGATCATGTCCCGTACACGTCCGAGCTGGTGCTGCAGGAAACGTTCGGTCCCGTGATTCCAATCATCCGGGTGCCCAACGACATCGAGAGCGTGATCAGGATTTCCAACTCGACCGCCTTCGGTCTGTCGTCGGGCGTTTGCACCAACCGTCTCGATTACATCACGCGTTTCGTCAACGAACTCGACGTCGGCACCGTGAATGTCTGGGAAGTTCCGGGCTATCGCATCGAGATGTCGCCGTTCGGAGGCATCAAGGACTCCGGGCTTGGCTACAAGGAAGGCGTGCAGGAGGCGATGAAGAGCTTCACGAACGTGAAGACGTACTCGCTTCCGTGGTCGACGTAGCCGTCGAGGCCCGTCGGGCGGTCGTGCCCGCCCATTCAACTACGTCAATCGGAATCGGCCCGGAAGAAGGCCGACCGGCATCGAAGTCAAAAACAGGGAGGTTGAAATGTCTGTGATGCAAAGTCCGGCGATGGGGTCCGTCGGTATCGTGAATCCCGAGCTAGCCACCAGTTTTCGACGCGCGCAATGGCGAATGCTGCTGGCCGCGATGTTCTGCTACCTGTTCTTTTATACGGGCCGGCAGACCTTCGGTTTTGCCATCCCTGGAATTCAGGCCGAGTTTGGCGTCAGCAAAGCCGCGTTGGGCTGGGCCAGCGCCGCGCTCTTGTGGTGTTACGCCATCGGTCAGGCCATCAACGGCAACCTTGGTGACAAGCTCGGCGGCCGGCGCGTGATGAGCGCAGGCGCGATCCTGTCGTTCATCATGAACTGGGCGACCAGCCTGTCCACCGGCATCGTCAGCCTGTCGGTGTTCTGGGGCATCAACGGATATTTTCAGTCGATGGGATGGGCGCCGGGTAGCCGGCTGTTGTCCAACTGGTGGGGGCGTCACGAGCGCGGAACGGTTTACGGGCTCTATACATTCGCCGCCGGACTGGCCTCAGTGCTGTCGTTCGTAACGTCTCTGATCGTTGTAGGCTACTTCCAGCTCGACTGGCGCTGGATATTCAGAATTCCAGTCCTGCTTCTGCTGATCGGCGGGATCGCATTCTATCTGATCGCCCGCGAGAAACCGGAAGATATGGGCTTCGCATCGCCTCACGATGATACGGTTGACGATGGCCCGACATCGGCTGTCGCCGATAGCGAAAGCTCGTTTGCCAGGTACAAGGCGGTGTTGTCGAACTGGCGGCTCCTCGTCGCGGGTCTTGCGATCGGATTCCAGAATGCCGCCAGATACGGTCTCCTGGTGTGGGTGCCCGTGCATTTTCTCGGTGCCAACTGGACCAAGGCGGATGCGGCGGCGGCCATCGATCCCCGCTGGATCAGCATTGCACTGCCGGTCGGCATGGCGTTTGGCGCATTTTCCAACGGCTGGGTTTCCGACAAGCTGTTCAACTCGCGCCGCTCGTCCGCGATCGTGCTCTACATGGTGCTGGCGGCGATCACGTCGCTGTACATGTACACCATTCCGACCACGGCCGTTTACCAGGGAATGGTCGTATTGTTCCTGTGCGGCTTCTTCGTCTACGGCCCGCAATCGTCGTTCTGGGCGCTGTGTCCCGATCTGGTCGGCCACAAGCGGGCGGGCACGGCGACCGGCGTCATGAACTTCTGCGCCTACCTGTTCGCCGGTTTGGGTGAACCGATCATCGGGCATTTCATGGATGGCCATCCGACGTCGGTCGTGTTCCTGGTCGTCTCGGCATGTGCCATCGCCAGCGCAGCCGTCGCAAGCTTCATTCGCCGATAACGCCTTGCCTGCACCGCTCCCTCGTCACGTGCGAGGGAGCGGTGTTTCGTAAAGCGGTAACCGCATGGGCGCCGTCCCGGCTACCTCCGCGTCCCGCACCGTCCCGACTAGTTGCGAAAATCGAGGCTGCGCAGAATGATGCCGGGCGGCGCGCCCTCGAACTCCCGCGCCTCGAATTTGCGCGACGCGCATTGTTCGATCCGGTCGCGCAACCGCAGGAATTGCGCGTCGCGCTGATCCGGCTTTGCCTTCACGCCGCGCTCGAGGTCGTCCATCGCCGAACTGCTGATGGCGCAGGATATTTCCGCGCCGCCATCCATCATCGAAAACAGCATCACCATCCGGTTGTGCTCGAAGCCTTTGACGCTGCCGCGCTCCAGTGTCATCGGCGAACTCCGGGTCTGGCCTTCACCACCGGCGGATTGATTTCGTCGATCCGGCGCAGGCAGTCGGCTTCGGAATCGTGCGGGCCCGAGACGAAGGTTCCGCTGACCTTGGTCGAATACCAGCCGGATACCACCCCGAGGCGAAGCGATTCTTCGGTCTTGACGTGACGCGGCGAGAGATTTTGCATGGAATGCTTTCATTGCGCGTTCGCGGCTTTGTCGAACGCAGGGGGTGATGTTTTCGGTTTCTACGGACGTATGGTTTTCAAAAGACGTGTGTTGGTCTGGTCAGTTCTCACCGGAGAGCCGGACAAAATCCGCCAGCACCGCCGCAACCAGGTCGCGATGATGGGCGTCGGTGGGCGGAAGCTGAGCCGCGTATAAATTCAGCACGTAGCGCGCCTTAGCCGCGGCTTCGATCCACGAAGCCGCCGGCGCGGCCAGCAACTGGATTTCGACGACGCCCTGATGGTCGCGCAGCAGCTTCGCCTTGGTCTCGACGTCGGTGAGGATGCGGCGGATATCGGTCGCCTTCTGGGCGGCCATGCCGCGATGCTTGTCGAGTTCGATCGGGGTGTCATTCATGCGCCGCACCCGCGTCTTCGCGTTGCGCGTCCGACAGATCGACCGAACCGATCGAGATCATTTCCATCGAGGGTGTCCGCGGTGCCGCCCCGGGCACCATGATCATGGTGGCGACGCGCCGGAAGCTCGCGAATGACAGGCCCTCGATCATCTCCTCGTCGGTGATGACTTCATAGGCGCCCGGCGCCAGCAGGCGATCGATACCCTTGATCCGGAACGGGTGTTTGAAATGAACGGTCTCGCGGCGCGAGCGCGTGGTCATTTAGAGTGACCAGCGTTTTCGCGCGCGGGGGCGCCAACAGGTTTGGACATAAGTTCACTGTGCGCGCTTTCGTGGCAATTAGCTATTGCTTTCTCGGGCAAGCGCGTATTCTGCCAAATAAGGCAGCCCGGATCCGCAGCCGTGGCTTGATATCCGGCGGCTTCGTAGCCATCTCGAATGTTTGGCCGGGAAGGTATTTCGAATGAAGCTCCGCGTCGGATTCGAAATGAACTATGAGTTCCCGCAACCGACGCCGATGATCATGGTTTTGGGGACGCATTTCACGCGCGCGTCCGACGTCATCGTGCCCGACTACCTCACCACCACGCCTTCGGTGCCGATCACGCCGTATCGCGACATGTTCGGCAACTGGTGCAGCCGTATCGTGGCGCCGGCCGGAGCGATGCGCTTGGCCGCCGACGGCATCGTCCGTGACAGCGGCCAGCCCGATACCGTGGTGACCTCGGCCATTCAGCACACGGTCGAAGACCTGCCGCCGGACACGCTGGTTTATCTCCTTGGCAGCCGTTACTGCGAAACCGACCGGCTGTCGGAAACCGCCTGGCAATTGTTCCAGAACACGCCGCCGGGCTGGGCGCGGGTGCAGGCGATCTGCGATTTCGTTCACCGCCATATCGCGTTCGGCTACGAGCACGCGCGCGCCACCAAGACGGCGTGGGAAGTCTACAATGAACGCAAGGGCGTCTGCCGCGACTACGCCCATCTGGCCATCGCCTTCTGCCGCTGCATGAACATCCCGGCGCGCTATTGCACCGGCTATCTCAGCGACATCGGCACGCCAAAACCCTGGGCGGTCGGCGACTTCGCCGGCTGGTTCGAGGCCTATATCGGCGGCCGCTGGCAGATGTTCGATCCGCGCAACAACGTGCCGCGGATCGGCCGCGTGCTGATCGCGCAGGGTCGCGACGCCTCGGATGTTCCGATCACCCAGACGTTCGGGCCGAACACGCTGGTCAGCTTCAAGGTGTGGACCGACGAAACGGCGTGAACGGCGCCGCGCCGGCGCGCGGCCATTTTCCCGCCGGGGTGTCGCTTTGCGCTGCCGGTGACGGGTGCTATCAAGCGTCCCGTCGTCGCGCGCAGGAGACCCCATGGCCGAACCCGACTACGAGCTGTTTGCCATCCGCTATGCCACCCGCGACGCGCGGCGCAGCGATCATTTCATTGGCGGCGACCCGCATGACGGTCCGATGCCGATGGATTATTTCGTCTGGGTGGCGCGGGGCGGCGGGCGCACGTTTGTCATCGACACCGGCTTCAGTGCGGAAATCGCGCAGAAGCGCAAGCGCACCTTCCTGCGTTCCCCGATCGAGACGCTGGGTCTGCTCGGCATCGATGCGAATGCGGTCGAGGACGTCATCCTGACGCATCTGCATTACGACCATGCCGGCAATTTCGACCGCTTCCCGAAGGCACGCTTTCATCTGCAGGAGCGCGAACTGGCCTATGCCACCGGCCGCTACATGCAATATCCGCGGCTGTCGCATTCCTTCGAGGTCGAGGATGTCTGCGGCATCGTGCGGCTGAACTACGCCCGCCGCGTCGTGTTCTACAATGGCGACGCCGAGCTGGCGCCCGGCATCACCATCCACGCCGCCAGCGGGCATTCGGCCGGGCTGCAGTTCGTGCGCGTCAAAACCCGACGCGGTCCGGTGGTGCTGGCGTCCGACGTCAGTCATTTCTACGAGAACATGGCGAGCGAACGTCCGTTCACGACCGCCTTTCACATCGGCGAAATGCTCGAAGGTTTCGACAAACTGATCGCGATGGCGCCGGACGAGAGCCATATCGTTCCCGGTCACGATCCGCTGGTCATGAAGCTGTATCCGGCGGTGAGCAGGGAATTCGAAGGCGCCGTCGTGCGCCTCGACGTGCCGCCATCCGGCACAGCACCGGTGCGCGCGGATTATCGATCAGGTCACTAACGTCTGGGGCCTCATGGTTCGAGACGCGCAAAGATGCGCTCCTCACCATGAGGGTGCGATACCTCATCCTGAGGAGCATCGCAAAGCGATGCGTCTCGAAGGATGAAGCCGTTGAACTCGAAATAGCTCCTTGACCGTCAGCCTCCGCCTATTTCGCCGCCGCGCTTTCAGGATCGCCATCAGCCGCGCGGTTTTGCGGCGATCGGCGCTGCCAGATCAAATAGCCGAGCGCGATCAGCGGCGCAGAAATGCAGAGATAGGGAACGAGAGTCTCGGTGTAGCCGACCAGCGCCATCGGATAGCGTATGGCGAAAATGGGAATGCTCTGGCTGGTCGAATTGCCGATCGCCTCCAGAACCCAGATCTGTGCGGTATTCCAGTTCACCGCCACGGTGGGCGTCAGCCCGAGCGGCATCAATACGATCAGCGCCCATTTGCGCCAACCCGTCTGTCGCCTGGAGGCGACGATCATCGCCCAACCCGTTAGTCCGATGGTGGCAAGCCAGCAGGCCAGAAACAGGTATTGCACCGGTCCCTTGCCGAACAGGTGAAACGCGTTCAGTTCGCTCAGCGGCAGCGTGTTGCTGGTGAAGAACAACCGGTAGAACCGCCCAGTGCCGGCCTCGGTCTTGACCGCCGCGTCCACCACCAGCCATTTGCCGGCCAGTGCATATTCGAGCAGAATCCGGCTGCTGCCGTTGCCGGTGTCGAGGCTGTGGCGTTCGGTCGACCAGATCGTTTCGATCGAGGTGGGCTCGCTGGTGCCGATCAGGTCGGCCATCTGACGCAACTGGTCGTCGGAGATCTCGCCCATCGCCGGATCGAGCCGGTTGCGAACCGCTGCAAAATCTTTCGCGACCAGCGCGGAAACGGTCACTTTGGTCAACGCGATGTCGTCGGCCAGCCGGGACCCCTCCGGCGCGTCGGCGGCCAGCGTCGGGATCGCCAGGGCTGCCATCATCAAAATGGATGCGACGATACCGCCTATCGTTCGAAGCACTGTGGGCGTGAACATGGTTTGACTGGTCTTCATCATCGAGGCCGCGCCATGTTC
Source organism: Bradyrhizobium ottawaense (assembly GCF_900099825.1). Lineage (NCBI taxonomy): Bacteria > Pseudomonadati > Pseudomonadota > Alphaproteobacteria > Hyphomicrobiales > Nitrobacteraceae > Bradyrhizobium > Bradyrhizobium ottawaense. The sequence goes on from NZ_LT629693.1 coordinate 4,448,782, forward strand.
GTCGCACTTCGGAACGATTGGTTCACCGGTCGGCTACTTCGTTGCCGCGGCTTTCAGGATCGGCATCAGCCGCGTGGTTTCGCTGTTGATGAGGTCACCCAGCGCCTTGGGGCCGCGGCGGCCGGGTTCGATGATATCAGCGCCGAGATCGGCCAGCCGCTTTTGCACGGCCTCCTCGCCGAGCCCCTTGTTCAGGGCCTCGGCGAGTTTCTCGACGATCGGCTTTGGCGTCCCTGATGGGGCGAACACCGCATAGAACGGCGCGATGTCGAACTCGGGCAGGCCCTGCTCGTAGGAGGTCGGCACATCCGGCAACATCGGGCTGCGCTTCTTCGCCGCGACCGCCAGCGCCTTGACCGTGCCGGCGCGGACATGTTCCAAGGTACCCAGCACCGGGTCGCATTCATAATCGATTTCACCGCCGAGCATGGCGTTCAGCACCGGCGCCGTGCCGGTAAACGGCACCATCGCCGGCTTGATGCCGATCGCCGAATGGAGCAGCAGGCAGCCGATATAGGATACCGAGCCGAGGCCGGCGTGGCCGACGTTGAGCTTGGCTTCGTTGGCCTTGGCGTAGGCGACGAATTCCTTGAGGTTGTTGGCGGGAAAGTCCTTTCGCACCACCAGCAGTTCCGGATATTCGGCGGACAGCCCGATCGGTTCGAAATCCTTCAGTGGATCGTAGCCGAGGTTCGGATAGAACGCCGCCGCCAGCGCATTGGTGCCGACATGACCGGACAGGATGGTGTAACCGTCGGCGGGGGCGCGCGCGGCGCGCAGCGCGCCAATGGTGCCGCCGGCGCCGCCGACATTTTCCACCACGAATTTCTGGCCGAGATAGCGCGAGAAGATATCGGCGACGATCCGGCCCGTGATATCCGCCGGCCCGCCGGCGGCAAAGGGCACGATCACGGTGACCGTCCGCGCCGGATAATCCTCGGCCTGGGCGCTGTTGATTCCGGCCGCGATCAGAAGTGCAGCGGCCGCGGCCCAGTGCCTGTGCATGTTCGTCTCCCTGATATCTTTTTTTATCACCATAGGGCGGTTTCAGGGCCGGGCAAGCCGGGCTGGCTATAATCGTTGGGTTTCAAGCTGGCGCTCGCCGCAGGATGGCGTGGCTATCTATCCTCGACTATCGTGCGTTCATGAAACTTCTGGTGTTTGGTTTGGGTTATTCGGCGCTGCATGTCTCGCAGCGTTTGCAGATGTCGGGGGCTCAGGTGACGGCAACCGTCCGCAGCCGCGCGAAGGCCGATGAGCTGGCGCAGGTGGGAATCGCGGCACGGCTGTTCTCTCCGGACCATGCCGGTGCGGAGATCGTGGACGATATCGCGGCCAGCGATGCCATCCTGATCTCGGTCCCGCCGGGTGAATCCGGCGATCCGGTGCTCGCGTCCTTTGCCGGCCGCATCGCCGCGGCGCCGAACCTGCGCTGGATCGGCTATCTCTCCACGGTCGGCGTCTATGGCGACCATGCCGGCAACTGGGTCGACGAGACGACGCCGACCACGCCAGGAAAAGGCCGTTCGCGGCTCAGGACCACGGCGGAGCAGGCGTGGCTCGCTTTGGGCGCGCATGTGTTCCGGCTGTCAGGAATCTACGGCCCCGGCCGAAACCAGCTCGTGCAATTGGCGTCGGGCGCGGCGCGCCGCATCGTCAAGCCCGGCCAGATCTTCAACCGCATTCACGTCGCGGATATCGCCGCCGTGATCGAGGCGTCGCTGGCACGGCCGCGGCCGGGCGGCATCTATAATGTGACCGACAACGAGCCGGCCCCGCCGCAGGACGTCGTCGCCTTCGCGGCACGGCTTTGCGGGCTGGAGCCTCCGGCCGAAATTCCTTTCGAACGCGCGGAGCTCTCGCCGATGGCGCGCAGCTTTTACAGCGAAAACCGGCGGGTTCGGAACGCCCTCATCCGCGAAGAACTCGGCGTCACCCTGAACTATCCGACCTACCGCGAAGGGCTGACCGCCTTGCGGGCACTCGGGGACGGGCCGCCTGCGTAGCTGTTGACTTGCCCGACGAGACTGAGCAAGAAGTCGTTGCTAGTCGGACAGCTCGGTTTAGGACAATCGGACAGAGAGACTTGGGACGATTTGCGCCCAGAACGGCTCCAGGGTGCGCTGTAGGACATTCATGACCGCGCCAAAGGGGCGTTTGCGCGACGTGAGTGCCTTTACCACGGCTGCAATGAAGCCTTCGAAGCCGAGAATGTTGAGCACGCGGGTCAAGTTGTAGCAGAGCGCCATCAGGCTCCATTCACCGCGGACCTTGTCGAAGCCGCGGACCAGGAAGTGACGATAGCCGGCGCGGCATTTGATGGTGCCGAAGGGATGCTCGACAATCCCCGAGCGACGGCGCATCAGCTCGCGGCTACCTTGCATCCGCGCGCGATGACGTTCGAGAACATCTTCGTGCTCCCAACGACCGATGGTCCGCCGAGATGCTTTCGGACTCAGACAACGGGCCTTTAGCTGGCAGGCCCCGCAGGTCTTGGTGCTGCTCGCATAGCGGATCTCGGTCCGGCCACTGGCGTTCTGCCAGCGGCCCTCCATCGGACGCAGCAATTCGCCGGCCGGACAACGGTAAGCATTGCCTGCGGGATCGTAGCTGAACTCCTTGAGGCTGAAGCGGCCTTGCTTCTCGAGCCGCCCGTTGCCCTCCGGCACCGGTACATAGGCCGTGATGCCGTCATCCTCGCACGCCTTCAGTTCGAGACTGCTGTAATAGCCCTCGTCGGCCAACGCCTGCAGAGCCTCGGCTTCAAGGGCGTCTTTTGCCGCCTTTGCCATCGCGTGAAGCTGGCCGACATCGCTGCTGGCGTTCACCACTTCGCTTGCGACAATGAGCTTGTGTTTGTCGTCGACGGCGCTCTGCACATTGTAGCCCGCAACGGCCTGACCGTTCTTGACCAGAAGCCGGGCGTCCGGATCGGTCACGGACAACTGCGTCTCGCCGCTTGCTTCTAGCCGAGCCAGATCGGCCTCGGCGCGCGAGCGCTTCGCCATCAGCGCCGATACTTTGGCGCCGATATCGCCGGCGTCCCCTCCGCTGCCAGCACCTGGACCGTCGGCGCGATCCTTCTTTGGTTCGTTGGCTTCCGCTGCATCATTGTCTTCGATCGACCTGCCGTAAGCCTCGATCTCCAGGTCCAGCCTGGCGATCTGTTCGGCAAGCCTCTTGCGCGTAAAGATACTCGTCTTGCTGGCATCGCCGTGGAAGAACGAGCCGTCGATCGCTACAACACTGCCGCCGACCAGTCCAAGCTCGCGAACCAGCAGCACGAAGCCGCGGTTCACCGCCTTCAGCGCCGCCCAGTTCTCCTTGCGGAAGTTGGCGATCGTTCGATAACCAGGCCTCAGGTTCCTGAGCAGCCAGATCAGTTCCAGATTGCGGCTCGCCTCTCGCTCCAGCCGCCGAGACGACCTGATCTGGTTGATATATCCGTAAAGGTAGAGCTTCAGCAGATCGCCCGGATCGTAGGGCGGCTGCCCCATTGCTTCCGCGCCTCGGTCAGCATGACGGAAGCCCAGCTTTGCAAGGTCCAGGGCGCAAACGTAGCTCTCGATCGCTCGGACCGGATTGTTTGGTTCAACATAGTCTTCCACCCGCGGTGGAAGCAGGCTGGCTTGCTCCCGGCTCTCGCCGGTCTTGAATGGGCGATTCGTCATAAACCGAATCGTACATCAAATCCCAAAAAGGCCGAGTTCTTGCTCAGTCTCGACGGGCAAATCACGCCAGATGTGGGTCAAGACTTTCGTCTGAAAATATTCCGCTTCGGTGGCAGGTGGAATCACGCTTACAAATCCCGCCATCCTGTCCCGCCAGAGGGGCGTTGGCCATCGTCGCAAACGAGGGGCAGGGAGCGGTGGACGTAAGGTCGCGACTGACGAGCGCGGCACTCGCGTACGGCGAAATCGTTTGGGTCCGACGCCCCGGTGCTGGCGTCAAGCGAGCGAGAAGCTAACGCTTCGAGCTGGCGATGGTGGCAAGAAAGCCGGTCACCAGGACGAGATCGTATAAGCCGTAAAGCCATTGCGCAGGGAAGGCCGGGTGTTCTCCGCTGAACCTGTATGCTCATGTGCAGCATTTCTACTTCGCATCGCACATGAGACCGCGGGTGCAGCGCGCACCCGGTCTTTCCTGCGCCCTCTGATTTTCATGGGGCAAACGAATGCAAAACTTCGGGCGCATCGTGCCGCGAGAACGAGAACGCTTACCCTCCCTTGGTGGGCGAAGAAAGAGAGGGAAGCCGCGTTCGAAACTTCGTAGCCCGGATGAGCGTAGCGACATCCGGGACCACTCTCACGCCGCCCCGGATATCGCTTCGCTCATCCGGGCTACAAGCCCCACCCCCGGCCTTTCAATTTTGCAATAGAAGCCATGTCGACATTGATATTCCTGCCCTTGCCCCCGCCATCTAATGTGAGCGCAAATCGCCCCCTTGGGGATCACGGAGGAAATTTGGTCCGATGACGGAAGTTGCAGCAAAATCGCCAGGCGCGGCGCCGTTGCCGACATGGCCGGACGAGGTCTACCGCGTCCTCAAGGACGCCGGCGTCAAGCAGGTGGCGATGGTGCCGGACGCCGGCCATAGCCGGCTGATTCGTTCCTTCGAGGCCGATCCGGAAACCCGTGTCGTGACCCTGACGACGGAAGAAGAGGGCGTCGCGATGCTGGCCGGCGCGTGGCTCGGCGGCCAGCGCGGGGTGCTGCTGCTGCAGTCGAGCGGCGTCGGCAACTGCATCAACATGCTGTCGCTGCCCACGATCTGCCACATGCCGCTCTTGATGATCGTGACCATGCGCGGCGACTGGGGCGAGTTCAACCCGTGGCAGATCCCGATGGGGCAGGGCACGCGCGCGGCGCTGGAATCCGTCGGCGTGATCGTCAACAAGGTCGATGAGCCGCATCTGGTCGCCTCGGCGGTGCAGGGCGCGGCGCACCTTGCCTTCAACAGCTGGAAGCCGGTCGCGCTTCTGATCGGACAGCGCGTGCTCGGCGCCAAGAACTTCAAGGAGCTCGCCCGCAAATGAGCAATCCGCAAAAGAATCCAAACGCGCTGCTGCACCGTCGCGACGTCGTCAACGAACTGGTGCGCGCCCGCGGCGAGCTGCTGGTCATCGCCGGCCTCGGCGCGCCGAACTGGGACGTCTCGGCCGCCGGCGATCACGTCAATAATTTTCCGCTCTGGGGCGCCATGGGTGCGGCTTCGATGATCGGGCTCGGACTCGCGCTGGCGCAGCCCAAACGTAAGGTGCTCGTCATCACCGGCGACGGCGAAATGCTGATGAACCTCGGCTCGCTCGCCACCATCGGGGTCGAAGCGCCGCCTAACCTTACGGTCGCCGTGCTCGACAACGAACGTTTCGGCGAGACCGGCATGCAGAAGACCCACACCGCGGCCGGCGTCGACCTCGCGGCCGTGGCGACGGCAGTCGGAATTCGCACCTCGCGGATTGTCAGAACCATGGCCGAAGTCACCGAACTGCGCGACCTCGCCCATGAAGGGCGCGGCACGGCCTTTGCGCAGATCAAGATCGCGCCGGAAGCCCTGGTGTTCGTGATGCCGCCGGCCGACGGCGTCATCCTGACGACGCGGTTCCGGCAATCGGTACTGGGCGACGAAGCGCTCTATAACTGAGACGCGCCGCACTTCGTTCGACCGGGTGAACAATAGCGTTTTCGAGTGAAGTGGATTCCGGTTCACGTAAGAAAACGCGTCAAAACAAAAGAGACATCCGGCGAAATAATAAAGGGAGGATCGATGATGCGGCGCTCGATTTCGCTTGGCGTTGTGCTTGGCATGATCCTGCTGGGCGCGGCGCAGGCGCAAACCGCCTGGCCAGCGAAGCCGATCAAGATCCTGGTTGGCTATGCGGCAGGGGGCAGCACTGACGTCACGGCCCGCATCATCGCCCAGGCGCTGTCGGAACGGCTCGGGCAACCGGTCCTGATCGAGAATCGCGCCGGCGCCGGCGGCAATATCGCGGCCGAGGCCGCCGCGAAGGCCGATCCGGACGGCTATACGCTGTTGATGGCGACCAGCTCGACGTTCGCGACCAACCCGGCGCTCTACAAAAGCCTGCCGTTCGATGTGCAGGCCGATTTCGCGCCGATCACGGTGACGGCCTTTATCCCGAACCTGATGGTCATCAATCCCGCCGGGCCGGCCAGCAACCTCAAGGATTTCGTTGCGCACGCGAAGGCCAATCCCGGCCAGCTCAATTATGGTTCGGCCGGCAACGGCACCTCGCAGCATATTTCCGGTGCGTTGTTCAGTTCACTGGCCGGCGTGCAGATGACTCACATCGCCTATCGCGGCGGCGCGCCGGCGGTCAACGATCTCCTCGGCGGACAGATCCAGGTGCTGTTCGCGCCGCTGGTCGAGGTGGTTCAGCAGGTGCGCGCCGAAAAGCTGCGGGCGCTCGGTATCACTACGGCGAAGCGGTCGCCGTTGCTGCCTGACGTCGCCACCATTGCCGAGACGTTGCCCGGCTACGAAGTTACGCTGTGGAACGGACTGCTGGCGCCGGCGAAGACGCCGCCCGAGATCATCGACCGCATCAACCGTGCCGCGATCGACGCGCTGCGCTCGGAGGATGTGAAGGCGAAATTGGCCGAACAGGGCAGCGAGCCGGTCGGCAACACGCCTGCCGAGTTCAAGGCCTTCATCGGCAGCGAGCTTGCGAAATGGAAGCGGCTGGTGGAGATCTCGGGTGCGACGGTGCAATAGACACCAACACGGGCGGAACGCGTTACGCCGTCATATCGATCTTCCAGAGGCCTTCCTTGGCGAGCTGTTCGATCTCGGACATGATGAGGGTCGCGATGGTGGTCGTCGCAATCGACGGCTGATCGGCGATCGGGGACGCCAGGATCAGTTCGCGCGACACCGGAGGATTGACGAGGGCGGCCATCTCGAGCCGCTTCGCCGCCAGTTCGGCACGGATCGCCGACGGCGGCAACAGCGTATAGCCGAGGCCCTCTTCCATCAGGCTGATCTGGGCGCGGTAGGAATCGGCCTCGATCATGGCGTTCAGCGTCAGCCGTTCCCGGGCGACGGCCTTCTCCAGCAACGCCCGCAGGCCGTGCGAAATGCTGGGCAGGATCAGCTTCTGCTTCACCAGCCACTTCAGGTCGACCTGCTTCTTGCGGTTCAGCCCCGATCCCGGCGGCCCCACCACGGCGATGGCCTCGCGGCCGATCGACTGGACCTGGAGATGCAGGTCGACGGCGGGGCCGTAGGTGATCGCAAGGTCCATCTCGCCGCGGTGCAGCCATTCGACCAGATGTCCGCCATAGCTCTCGACGATGCGCAGCGAGATATCGGGAAATTCCGCGATCACGCGGCGGGCGAACCGGCCGGAAAACACCGCGCTCACGGTCGGAACCAGGCCGAGGATGACACGGCCCGACGGACTGCCCTTGGCCGACTGCAGATCGTCGCGGACCTGCTCGATCTGGCGGATGAGCCCGGTGGTGCGGTCGAGCAGCATGCGGCCCGCGCTGGTCAACAGCATGCCGCGCCCGTTGCGCACGAACAATTCGACACGCAGCTCATGCTCGAGCAGCTTGATGTGCCGGCTGAGCGCAGGTTGCGCGGACCGAAGCCGGTCCGCTGCCTTGCTGAGGCTGCCGAGTTCGGCCACGGCCCGGAAGGTGCGCAATTGTTTGAGGTCCATAGGCCCACCTTAAACACGCTTGCGCCGCGCTTTCAAACCTGACGGGAGTGCAATGCGATCCGGCGTGGCAGGTCAGCCGCGATGCTGCTATTCAGGTCTCAACGTTCCCGTTTCAGAAATCGGCCTTCATGACCATCCCCTCCGTCACGCCTTCGCAAATCCGCAGCGCCCTCTTGCTGCGCGAGGAAATCGCGCTGCTCGATGTCAGGCACGAAGCGGCCTTCGCGACGGGTCATCCGCTGTTCGCCGCCAACATGGCGTCCGACCGGATCGAGCTGGAGGCTGCGGTCCGGCTGCCGCGCCAGGATGTGCCGATCGTGCTGTACGATGCCGGCGAGGGCCTGGTTGCCGCTGCGTCGGACCGGTTCAAGGCGCTGGGCTACACTAATATTCGTCAGCTCGAAGGCGGACTCGAAGGTTGGCGGCAGGCCGGCTTTGAGATTTTCGAGGACGTGAACTCCTACGCCAAGGCGTTCGGTGAACTGGTCGAACACCGGCGCCATACGCCCTCGCTGGTTGCGGACGAGGTTGCAGCGCTGATCGAGGCGAAAGCCAATATCCAAATTCTCGATGTTCGCCGCTTCGACGAATATACGACCATGAACATTCCGGGCTCAATCAGCGTGCCCGGCGCCGAACTGGTGCTGCGCGCCGGCCGCGCCGCACCGGATCCTGAAACCACCATCGTGGTGAATTGCGCCGGCCGTACCCGCTCGATCATCGGCACCCAGTCGCTGATCAATGCCGGCGTTGCCAACAAAGTGGTGGCGCTGCGCAACGGCACCATCGGCTGGACCCTGGCGAGCCAGCAGCTCGAGCATGGCTCTGACCGGCGCGGCGAGATCGGTGCGTTCAAGGGCGCCGAAGCCAATGCGCGCGATGTCGCCTATCGCGCCGGTGTTCGCCATATTGGCGTGGAAGAGATCACGGCGCTGCAGGCGCAGCGCAACCGTACGCTCTATCGCTTCGATGTGCGCGACGAAGCCGAACACACCGCGGGTCACCTCAAAGGCTTTCGCCATTACCCTGGCGGGCAACTGGTTCAGGAGATCGACATGGCCGCACCCGTGCGCGGCGCGCGCATCGTGCTGACGGATGACAGAAGTGTGCGCGCCGACATGACTGCGTCATGGCTCGCGCAAATGGGCTGGGACGTCTTCGTGTTCGACGGCGGCTACGACGGCGCGCTGGAAGTCGGGCCGCCGCTCGTGTTGCCGAAACCCGATCCGTCGCATCGCTACCGGCGTCCCTACGAGGGCACCGACATCAACACATCGGCGATGCAGGCCTATCTCGATTGGGAATACGGCCTCGTCGATCAGCTCCGCCGCGATGCGACGCACGGATTTTTCGTGATCTGACGCTGCATCCGCCGGCGCGCGGAATAGTTGACTGAATTGAAGCGCGCGCGAGCAAGGAATTTGTCCTCGCGGTCGGTCTACATGGCAGACACTGGTCGTTAGACTGCAAAGTGCTCACGCATGATGCAGTGATCGGCCAATGAGCGTTTGAGTCAGCAAAAATCGTTTCATCGTCGTGCCGCGCGAATGTGGAGATAATCCCTTCGATGCCAATGACATTCGAAATTCCATTTCATTGACGATTGCTGCATCGCGCCGCATCATTTGCACATCCAATTTGACGGCGCGAGTTCGCCGAACCGAAGTCTAACCACTCATCGCGACCCCGGGTTTCGGGACGCAGAGCCACGCGCTCTGCGTCAACGGGGGAGCCTTGCCCAACAAAAGGTATAAAAAATGTCGAGACGAGACAGACCGGAGCCATCGTTGCTGGATCGCCGCGCCCTGCTGCGTGGCGGTGCCGCTGCGGCGTTGGCGCTGCCCGCCGGGGTGATCGGTGCGCAGGCTTTCCCGTTTCGCGCGACAACCCCCGACATCGATTTCTCGCAATTCCCGATCTGCAAGACGGCGTCGGACGCGCCGCCGCTGACCGGCGCACCGCGCAAGTTGAAACTGTCGTGGAACGCCGGCGCGGTCTGCCTCGCGCCGCTTCCGGTGGCGATCGATCAGGGATTTTTCCAGAAGCACAATCTCGACGTCGAACTCGTCAATTACAGCGGCTCGACCGATCAGTTGCTGGAGGCGATCGCGACCGGCAAGTCGGATGCGGGTCTCGGCATGGCGCTGCGCTGGCTCAAGCCGCTGGAGCAGGGGTTTGACGTCAAGATCGCCGCCGGAACGCATGGCGGCTGCATGCGGGTGTTGACGCGCGCCAATTCCGGCGTCGACAAGCTCAGTGATCTCAAGGGCAAGATCGTCGCGGTCGGCGACCTCGCTGGACCCGACAAGAATTTTTTCTCGATCCAGCTCGCCAAGCTCGGCATCGATCCCAACAAGGACGTCGACTGGCGGCCCTATCCCGGCAATCTGCTGAACCTCGCGGTCGAGAAGGGCGAGGTGCAGGCGTTCCTGTCCTCCGATCCGCTCGCCTATCTCTGGCTCAAGGACAGTGCCTACAAGGAAGTCGCCTCCAATCTCGACGGCGAATACAAGGACAAGAGCTGCTGCATCGTCGGATTGCGCGGCAGCCTGGTGCGCGAGGAGCCGCAGGTGGCGCGCGCGATCACCCAGGCGCTGCTGGATGCCGCGATGTTCGTGTCGCAGAATCCGGAGAAGGCGGCGAAATCGTTCCAGCCCTATGCGCCGAAGGCCGCATCGCTGGCCGATCTCGAAGGCATGGTGCGCTACCACACCCATCATCACCATCCGGTCGGTGAAGTCCTCAAGCGCGAGCTGCAGGGCTATGCCGAGGACCTGAAGAAGGTCGCGGTATTCAAGCCCGGCACCGACACGGCGAAATTTGCGGAGCGAATCTATGTCGACGTATTCGGCGTCTAAGGCTGTCGCGATCGCGCAATCGGCGGAGGAAGGCGCGGCACTTTCGGGGCGGCCGCTGTTGCTGTCGGTTTCATTCCCGTCAGGCGGAATCGGCGTGTTCGCCAGCCTGGCATGGGTCGGCTTCGGGGTGGCGTGCCTGTGGTGGCCCGACATCGGTGACTGGTCGCGCACCCGGGAACTCGCGGTTGCCGCCTTCGTCCTGTCGGGCGCAATTTTCGTAATCACCTTGGCCGGCAGCCGACTCGGACGTTTCGACGCGGGCCTGCAGCGGCGTGCACCGTGGTTGTTGGCGCTGGCGTTGTTCCTGACCCTGTGGGAAGTCGCGACCGCGAAGCTGGCGTGGCTGCCGTTGCCGTTTTTCCCGCCGCCGCAGTCCATCATCGAAGTCTATACCGATGATCTGCCGAAACTGCTCGATAGCATCTTCGCCTCGGTCAAACTGCAGCTCGGCGGTTACGCCATCGGCGCGGCGGTCGGCTTCCTGACCGGTGTCTCGATCGGCTGGTCGCGCGGTGTCGGCTACTGGGTGCATCCGGTATTGCGGTTCATCGGACCGCTGCCGGCGACCGCCTGGCTGCCGATCGCCTTCTTCACGTTTCCGTCGAGCTGGAGCGCCAGCACGTTCCTGATCGCGCTTGCCACCGGCTTTCCGGTGACGGTGCTGACCTGGTCGGGCGTCGCAAGCGTCAGCAACGCCTATTACGACGTGGCGCGGACGCTGGGGGCCAAGCCGTCTTTCCTGGTGCTGAAGGTCGCGATCCCCGCAGCGCTGCCGCACGTTTTCGTCGGCCTGTTCATGGGGCTCGGCTCCTCCTTTGCGATGCTTGTCGTGGCCGAAATGATCGGCGTGAAGGCCGGCCTCGGCTGGTACCTGCAATGGGCGCAGGGCTGGGCGGCCTACGCCAACATGTATGCCGCGCTGATCGTGATGTCGCTGTTGTGCTCCGGTGCCATCACCCTGCTGTTCCGGGCGCGCGATCATCTGCTGGTCTGGCAGAAGGGAGTCGTCAAATGGTAGCGCTCGCGCGGGCCGAACAGGCCACGCCGGATACGGTCGGCGCTTCGCTTGACGTCGACCATGTCAGTCACGCCTTCGATATCGACGGCGCCGTGCTTCCGGTGCTCGACGACGTCAGTTTCGGCGTCAAGCCCGGCGAATTCGTCGCATTGCTCGGTCCGTCCGGCTGCGGCAAGTCGACCTTGCTGCGCCTGGTGGCGGGATTAGAACCGCCGCGCGCCGGTACGCTGCGCGAAGACGGCGATGCGATCACGGGGCCGTTTCCGTCAAGAGTGGTGGTGTTCCAGGATCCGACGCTGTTCCCATGGCGCACGGTCTGGCACAATGTCGCGCTCGGCCTTGAAGCGCAGGGCATTCTCAAATCGCAGCGCCATCGCGTCGATGCGGCGATCGATCTGGTCGGGCTGTCCGGGTTCCGGAACGCCTACCCGCATCAGCTTTCCGGCGGTATGGCACAGCGCGTCTCGCTGGCGCGGGCGCTGGTCAACGATCCCAGGATCCTGGTGCTCGACGAGCCGCTCGGCAAGCTCGATTCGTTGACGCGTATTTCCATGCAAACCGAAATCCTGTCGCTGTGGCAGCGAACCGGCTTCACCGCGCTGCTGGTGACGCATGACGTCGAGGAAGCAGTGTTCCTCGCCAACCGCGTCATCGTTTTCAGCGACCGGCCGGCACGCATCAAGGCTGATATCGCGGTGGACCGCCCCTATCCGCGACATCGCGGCGATCCCTATCTCGCCGACCTCCGCCGCAACATTCTGGGATTGCTCGGATTGGATGCGACATGGTGAACGTTCAAGGTTCGCTGCGAAAGCCACCGGCAGCCGATGCAGCGCCGTCGGTCATCCCGTGCGCAAGGTTGCTCGCGTCCGAATTCGCAGCGCGGGCCGCCCAGCACGACCGCGACGCGAGTTTTCCGTTCGAGAATTTCACGCAACTGGCAGACGCGGGACTGCTCGCTCTGACGGTCTCTGCCGCGCTTGGCGGCGGTGGCGCCAATGCCAGCGAGGCCGCGCGCGTCATCAACATCATCGGCAAGGCCGATCCGTCGACGGCGCTGGTGCTGTCGATGCATTACATCCAGCACCTGGTGATGGCGCGAAGCGCGCGCTGGCCGGGCCGTCTGTCGCGGAAGTTGGCGCGCGAGACCGTCGAAGGCGTATCGCTGATCAACGCGCTGCGGGTCGAACCGGATCTCGGCTCGCCGTCGCGTGGCGGCCTGCCGGCGACAACAGCGCGAAAGACCGAGACCGGGTGGCGGCTAAGTGGCCGAAAGATCTATTCGACCGGCGCGCCGATCCTGAAATGGTACGCGGTGTGGGCGAAAACCGATGAGCCGGACGTACGTGTCGGCCTGTTTCTCGTCCCCGCCGGCCTGCCGGGGACGCGGATTGTCGAGACCTGGGATCACCTCGGCCTGCGCGCCAGCGGCAGCCATGACGTCGTGTTCGATGACGTCGTGTTTCCGCTCGATCACGAGATCGACGTTCGCAAGCCGGACGAATGGGGGATTCCGGATTTTACCCAGGCGACTATCCATGCGATCTTCGTGGCGGCGATCTATGACGGCATCGCGCGCGCGGCGCGGGACTGGCTGGTCGAGTTCCTGAAAAGCCGCGTGCCGTCCAATCTCGGCGCGTCGCTGGCGACACTGCCACGCGCGCAGGAGATCGTCGGCCGCATTGAGGCGCGCCTTGCGGTCAACGCGCGCCTGATCGAGAGCTTTGCCGGCGATTTCGACGATGGCGTCGAGTTGAGCGCATCGGAATCCAACATCATCAAGCTCACCGTGACCAATAACGCGGTCGCGGTGGTCGAGGACGCGCTGTCGCTGACCAGCAATCACGGCCTGACCCGCGCCAATCCGCTCGAACGGCACTATCGCGACGTGTTGTGCGGGCGTGTGCACACCCCGCAGGACGACGCCACGCGCCTCAACGCCGGCCGCCTCGCGCTCGGCATCTGACCTTCAATCGAAACTGGAGCCCATATCATGTCAGTGGAATTCATCGGATATATCAGCAACAACAATTCGTCGGAGACCATCGTGCGCTCCGGCCCGGTGCTGGATCGCCACCATATCGAGACCGTCGCCAAGGCCCATGAGAATGCGGGCTTCGATCGGGTGCTGTTGGCGTTTCACTCCACCACGCCCGATGGCTTGCAGGTCGGGCAGAACGTGCTTGGCGTCACCGACCGGCTTAATGTCCTGATCGCGCAACGGCCCGGCTTCACCGCGCCGACGCTGCTGGCGCGACAGCTCGCGACCATCGACCAGTTCTCGGGCGGACGGGTTGCCTTGCACGTTATCACCGGCGGCAACGCGACCGAGTTGAGACAGGACGGCAATGTCCTTGACGACAAGGACGAGCGCTATGCCCGCACCTCCGAATTCCTCGATGTTATCAGGGCCGAGTGGAGCTCGGACAAGCCGTTCAGCTATCGCGGCAAGTATTATCAGGTCGAAAACGGATTTTCGCAGTTGAAGCCGTACCACAGCGCCGGCATTCCGATCTTCGTCGGCGGCGGATCCGATGCGGCGATCGAGGTTGCCGGCAAGCACGCCGATACCTTCGCGCTATGGGGCGAGTCCTATGCGCAGGTGCGCGATGTGACCTCACGGGTGCGAAACGTCGCCGCCAGGCACGGGCGGCCGACGCCGCGGTTCAGCCTTTCGGTGCGGCCGATCCTCGCTGAGACCGAGGAGAAAGCCTGGGCAAAGGCAGAAGCCATTCTCGAGCGCGCCACCGCGCTGCAGGACAAGACCGGCTACCGCAAGCCGGCGGACGGACACGCGACCGCGGGCGCCCGGCGACTGCTCGCGCTGGCCGATCAGGGCACGCGGATCGACAAGCGGCTGTGGACCGAAATCGCCAAGCTCACCGGCGCCAACAGCAACACCACGGCCCTGGTCGGTACGCCCGAGCAGGTCGCCGAAGTATTCGGTGATTACTATGATCTAGGCATCAGCCATTTCCTGATCCGCGGCTTCGATCCGCTGATCGACGCCATTGACTATGGACGGGAGCTGATTCCGCTGACGCGCAAGCTGATTGCCGCGCGCGGTGCGGCGAGGGGAGTCGCTGCGGAATGATACGCTTCATATTGGCGGCAGGTCTCCTGCTGGGTACGATCGTTTCGGCCGGCGCGCAGGGCTCACTGCGTGTCGGCGATCAAAAAGGCAATTCGCAGGCCGTGATGGAAGCGGCCGGCGTGCTCAAGGACGTGCCCTACAAGATCGAGTGGAAGGAGTTTCCAGCCGCAGCCCCCTTGCTGGAGGCGCTCGGCGCGGGTGCGATCGACACCGGCCTCGTCGGCGATGCTCCCTTTACCTTCGCGGCGGCGGCCAATGTGCCGGTGAAGGCGATCGGCGCGGTCAGGCAGACCCGGGAAGGCCTCGCGATCCTGGTGCCGAAGCAGTCTGTTATTCGCGGCTTCGAGGATCTGAAAGGAAAGAAGATCGCGACCGGCCGCGGTTCGATCGGGCATCAGCTCATTCTGGCTGCGCTCGAATCGAAGGGTTGGTCCACGGCCGACGTGCAGATCGTGTTTCTCGCGCCATCGGATGCCAAGGTCGCCTATACTCAGGGCTCGGTCGACGCTTGGTCGACGTGGGAGCCCTATGTCAGCCAGGAAGAGGTGCTGTTCCAGTCGCGGCGCATCATCACGGCGGACGGGATTACGCCGGGCATCGGCTTTCAGGTCGCGACACCCAATGCGATCCGCGACAAGCGGCCGGAACTCGAGGACTTCCTTCGGCGGCTGACGGCGGCGCGGGCGTGGTCGCTGACCAATGTCGGCAGCTACGCGGAGACCTGGGGCAAGCTCATGGGCATTCCGACGGCGGTGCCGCTCAATTGGCTGAGCCGCGCCAAAATCCGGATCGCACCGATCGACGACAGCGCTGTTGCGGACGAGCAGCAGACCATCGACCTGTATTTCAGGAATGGCCTGATCAAGCAGAAGCTCGATGCCGCCGCTATCCTGGATCGCTCGTTTTCCGGCGCGATCGGCAAGGGCGTGGGCCTCTGAAAGGACGGGGCCGTCGGGATGATGCTTCAGTCGTCGGCGCCTAGCATACTGGCAAGCTTGTCTGCCGTGTAATTCTCGCCGATCGACATCGCACAAATCCGCGAGATCTGCACGAACGGAAGACCGGTCTCCTCGGCCCAGGCGTTGAATTGCGCCTGCACTTTGGCGAGATCGCGCTTCGAGGTGACGGTCTCGGCGATATCGAGGCCGGCATCGCGCAGACACAGCACGACGTCTCTCGATGTGACGAAGCCGTCCCAGCCGAGGAAGCGCAGCATCATCTGGCCGGTATTGCCGCCGAGCCGGCTGCCGCGCTTGGAGAGAAGTTCGAGCAATCCGGTCTCGTCGGAAGACGGCCATTTCGCCAGAAACTTGCCGAAGCTGCCATGCTCCCTGGCGATATCCCTGACGAAGCCGGCGTTGGCCCGCACCGACATGATCTTGGCGCCGTTACGCACGATGCGTGTGTCCTTCATCAGGGCGTCCCAGAAATCATCCGGCTGCAGCGTCAGCGGGCCGGGCTTGAAACCGAGAAACGCGGTCTCGAAGCCGGGCCATTTGGCCTCGATCACGCTCCAGGCAAAGCCCGCCGAGAACGCCCTTCTGGTCATTTCCGCCAGAATGCGGTCGTCGCCGAGTTTTGCGAGCGCCTTCGGATCCGGCTTCGGCGGCAGCAGCCGAGCCAGCGCCTTGGGGCCGCCCTTGCGCTTCTCGGCGCGGGCGCGAATGGTCTTGAACGACGTCACGGGGGCGCGGACCCTCTGGCGGAGTGGTTAAGGTGAATAACGGCCGAAATGCCTCGAAATCGCAGTTTAGCGGATCATTCGACGATTCCCAGCCGTGTGCCGGCTTCCACGGCGGGTGCTCTGCAAAGGAATAGATGGTGTTTGGGTTGGATTTGGCCTAAAGGCTCCCATCTCATCCAATTCATCGCGCCGTGCGCCTGCGCGTGTTCCAGGCGGCAGCTTTCGAGCCATCGGGCTCAAAGCCCTGTTTCCCGTTTCGGCGGCAAACGCCAACCAAGGTTTGATCTCGTGACATTAATGCCCACACATCCGCCGCTCGCCCGAGCTCTGGCGGAGCGCAATTTTGATCGGCTGACGCAGGTGCAGACCGCCGTTCTGGCCGACGCCGCCGATGGCCGCGATCTCCTGGTTTCCGCCCAGACCGGCTCCGGCAAGACCGTCGCCTACGGTCTGGCGATCGCGAAAAATCTTCTCGGCGATGCCGAGCGGTTCGAACGGGCGGGTGCGCCGCTTGCCTTGATCGTCGCGCCGACGCGCGAACTTGCGCTTCAGGTCCATCGCGAACTGGACTGGCTTTACGGCCATGCCAATGCGCGCGTCGTCTCCTGCGTCGGTGGCATGGATCCGCGCCGCGAGCAGCGCGAACTGGCCGCGGGCGCCCACATCGTGGTCGGTACGCCCGGCCGTCTCTGCGATCATCTGCGGCGCGGCCGCCTCGACGTCTCGGAGTTGAAGGCGATCGTGCTCGACGAAGCCGACGAGATGCTCGATCTCGGTTTTCGCGAGGACATGGAATTCATCCTCAAAACCACGCCCGAAACCCGCCGCACGCTGTTGTTCTCGGCGACCTTGCCACGCGGCATCGTCGCGCTGGCGAAGGAATATCAGCAACAGGCGTTCCGCGTCGAAGTCGAAGGCGACGAGGGCGGTCACGCCGATATCGAATATCGTGCGATCCGGATCGCGGCAGGCGATGTCGAACACGCTGTCGTCAACCTGCTGCGCTTCTACGAATCGCCGAGCGCGCTGGTGTTCTGCAACACCCGCGATGCCGTCCGGCATCTGCAGGCGGTGCTGCTGGAGCGCGGCTTCTCAGTCGTCGCGTTGTCGGGCGAATTGACCCAGAACGAGCGCACCATGGCGTTGCAGGCGCTGCGCGACGGCCGCGCCCGCGTCTGCGTCGCGACCGATGTCGCCGCGCGCGGCATCGACCTGCCGAGTCTTGATCTCGTCATTCACGCCGATCTGCCCAACGATCCGGAAGTGCTGCAGCATCGTTCCGGCCGCACCGGGCGTGCCGGCCGCAAGGGCGTCAGCATTCTCTTGGTGCCGCCCGCCCGGAAGCGGCGCGCGGAGACGCTGCTCAACCTGGCCGGTATCGATGCGGTCTGGGGTATCGCGCCGCAGCCGGATGAAATCCGCAAGCTCGATCAGGAGCGTATGCTGAAAGACGATCTGTTCGCGGCAGAGACGACGGCTGAGGATCTGGCGATCGCGCAGGCGCTGCTCGCCGAGCGGTCGGCCGAGGATATCGCCGCGGCACTGGCGCGGCTCTACCGCGCGCGGCTGCCGTCGCCCGAGGATATCGGCGATCCCGGCGAGGGTCGCGTCCGGTCTCGCGCCGAGCGCGCGCAGGAGCGGGTCGGCCGCGAGGCCGCGCCGCGCAGTTTCGATCGCGACGCCGGACCGCGAAAGCCGAAGAAATCGCTGCGCGACGGCATGCCCGAGGGCAGCGTGTGGTTCCGCGCCGCCATTGGCCGCCGCAAGAACGCGGAAGCGCGCTGGCTGTTGCCGATGATCTGCCGTCGCGGTGGCGTCACGAAGGGCGACATCGGCGCGATCCGGATATTGGACACCACGACCGAGTTCGAAATTTCGCAGCGGGCTGCGGAATCCTTCGCCACCATGATCAAGCGCCCCGACAAGGAAGACACGATCCGGATCGAGGCGATGACGGATGCGCCGAAGGCAGAAGCCGCTCCGGAAAAGCGGTCGTTTGCGCCCCGTCGGGAAGCACCACGTCATGAAGCGCCGCGTCACGAGGCGAGAGCGCCCGAACGCAGCCCGGCTGCGAACGATTTCGCCCGCGACGAACGGCCGGCCAAACAACACGGCAAAACCTATGGCAAGCCGCGCGACGAAAAGCCCCGTAGTGAAAATGCGCCGGCATTCGACCGGAAGCCGGACTTCAAGGCGAAGAAGCGGCATCAGGACAAGCCCGCCTTCGCCGGAAATTCAAGGCGCGACCGCGGCGACACGTCAAAACCTTCGTTTGCGAAGAAGCCAAAGAAGAAGTTTCGTGCGTAAGGTCCGAACGGCCTAACCCGATTTGGCGCGTGGATCCATGCGGGGCAATTTGTAGTTCACGGTGAGCAGGGTGTCCTTCTCATCGTCGAAAATCAAATGATCGGTCTCCGCCATCTCGGCGCGCATCGCGTTGCAGCAGAAGACCATCCAGGGGTCGAAGACCCGCAATTTGCTGACGGTGCGATAGAGTTCGCTGGAGTCGACGATGAGCGACCTGCCGCCGCGCGCAGTCGCCGATTGCAGTTGGGATTTGATCTCCTGCCTGAACTGATCGGTTGAAACCATGACGCAGCCTTTCAAGCGAGAGCCCTGCTTGCAGGGAAGCGACCGAGGAGCCGCGGTTCGACGGTAGTGGGTTCGAAGCCGATTGATACAGCCAAATCCGGATCGGGCGATAAAAGCAGCGCGCGGCTGGCTTTCCGGCAAACACCTCCTATATGCCCGATATCAGGGGACCAGATCTGCGTGAGACGCGCGTGCCGACGATATTGATGTCCATTTTTGCTGCTACCGATTGCCGCTGCGGTGATTATTCAGCGGTAATCTGCTAGATGGCTTCGATGTTGCTCGACGATAATCCTTCAAAGCCGTCCCACGCCTACCCCCTGCCGATCCCGGTTTCCGCGACGCTGCTGGATCTGGTGACCAATCTTCCGGGCGATCATTTTACCATTGAATGGCTGTTGGGCCGGCTCGATCGCCGCTCCTTCGGGATCATTCTGCTTGTGATGTCGCTGGTCGCCATGGTGCCCGGCATTTCGATGCTGATCGGTCCGTTGCTTGCGATTCCGGCATTCGAAATGATGCTGGGACGAAGCGGGCCGAGCTTCCCGCGGCGCATCGCCATCTATCCGCTGCGCGCGGCTGCGCTCACCGGCGTCGTGAGGCGCGCGCTTCCCGTTGTTGTGGCGCTGGAGAAGATCGTCCATCCGCGATGGTCGATTCCGCCGAGGATGTCGAAACTGGCCGCGGGCGTTGCCATCCTGGCGTTGAGCGGCTTGTTTCTCGCACCCTTGCCCCTGATCCAGATCGTGCCGGCGCTGTTGGTCGCGTTGATCGCGCTGGCCTATCTCGAAGAGGACGGGTTGCTGCTCTGCCTCGCGCTGCTGGGCGCCTTTATCCTGCTGGCGGTGGCGACGGCGGCCGTTTGGGGCGCCGTCCTCGGGGCGATCCATATCGGCGGATGACGCGCTTTCGCGTGCTTTCGTTAACGAATGGTCACTAGGGTTACGGACGCGGCCGTGAATTGCACGTCGCGTACCTGATTGGCGGACATGATGCAGCAAATTGAAACCTTTGACCCGGTCGAGGCGCGGCGCAGTCGCTATGCTCAATACAGGGGCCAGGTCGCGAAGCTGACATTCGGCCTGTCCACCATAAAGGGTGTGGTGCGGTCGGTGCGTGAGGACAATTCCTCCAAGCCGGTGCGATGGTTGATCACCGTCGTTTCCCAGTAACACGGCAGCAAGCCCGGCTTCGACCGCTCCCGACGCCGTCGGTTGCGTGATGTGATCCGCAAGCCGCCATTTCAACCCGACATTCCATCTGACGGAAGCGGGCCGGTGCCGACCGGCTCGCTTTTTTGCGTGCCGCGATTTAAGAATAGGGCTCCCCGGCGAACCAAGAACAACAAGGAAATTCCGTGGCGGGCTCTGCGCGAAATACCATCATCGATCGTCGTTGCGTGCTCGCGCTGATCGGCGCGGCGCTGGCGCCAATTCCTGCGCAGGCCGCGCAATATCCGTCGCGGCCGATCAAGATCATCGTGCCGTTCGGGCCGGGCGGCTCAGGCGATATTTCCGCGCGCCTGATCGGCAAGCAGATCGAGGAGAAGACCAAACAGGCTGTCGTCGTCGATAACCGTCCGGGCGCCAACGGCATCATCGGCACCATGGCGGTGAAGACCGCCGAGCCCGACGGCTACACGGTGCTGCTGATCACCACCTCTACCCATGCGGCGAACGTCAGTCTCGTTCGCAACCTCAGCTACGATCCGGCGAAGGATTTTACCGTGGTCGGCGTGTTCCGTTCCAGCGGCAGCTATCTGATGGTGCGGCCGGAGGCGCCGTGGCGCGATCTCCCGAGCTTCGTCGCGGCCGCCAAGGCGGCACCGGGCAAACTGGTGTTCGGCTATTTCAACGCCTCGTCGCGCACCCCGCCGGAATATCTCGGCCGTCTCGCCGGGATCGAACTGCAGGGCGTGCCGTATCGCGCCATCGCCAATGCGATCGCCGACCTGATCTCCGGCGAAATCCACTGCCTGTTCATGGATACGACGGCGTCGAACCAGTACCTGCAAAGCGGCCAGCTACGGCCGCTGGCCATCACCAGCCTGACCCGCGCGCGGGCGACCCCCGACGTGCCCGCGGTGGCCGAAACCTTCCCGGGATTCCAGTTGACCGGCTTTCTCGGCATGGCCGTTCCCTCGGCGACGCCGCGGCAGACCGTCGAGCAATTGAACGGGTTGATCAACGAAGCCCTGACCGCGCCCGAAGTGCGGCGGCGGATGGACGAGTTCGGCCTGTCCTATGACATCACCGACCTCGCGGCCTGCGAGGCCGAGGTGCGGGCCGAACGCGAGCGCTGGACCGAATATACACGGGTCGCCGGCATCCGGCCGGAGTGACGCATTAAATAGAGGGTAGAACTGCAATCGAAGATAGACGCGTAATCGAGGATAGCGATGGCAGTATACATCATCGCGCAACTGAAGTTCACCCGCCGCGAGCTCTACGATCGTTACCAGTCGCACTTCATGGGCGTGTTCCGGAAATTCAGGGGCAAGCTATTGGTGGCTGACGCGCACCCGGTCGTCCTCGAAGGCGAGTGGCCGCGCGACAAGGTCGTGATCATGGAATTTCCCGACGCCGCCGCGGCGCAGGAATTTCAGACATCGCCGGAGTATCAGGAGATCTCGGTCGATCGCAAAGCGGGAGCGGAGGCCATCGTGCTGACGGTGCGGGGGCTGTCCTGAGCGAAGCTGCCTGACATCGCGCCCCTCATATCCTCGTGAACATCGGTTGCCGCGCCGGCCGGCGCGATTGTAATCATGACGACCGTCATATAAATCTGCTGCCCTTACTCTTCGATGCAACGCGGGAGCGGCAGCCATGGCAACGGCAATCATCATCGGCGTGGGTCCCGATCAGGGCCTCGGCGCGCAGCTCTGCAAGCGGTTCGCGGCCGAAGGCCTGAACATTCTGGTGGCCGGCCGCACCAAACCGGCGCTGGACGCGGTCGTGGCCGACATCGTCGCAGCTGGCGGACGTGCCACGGCCGTTGTGGCGGACGCCACCGTTGAGGCCGATATCGTCGCGCTGTTCGACAAGGCCGGCGCCGACCTCGAGCTTGCCATCTACAATGCCGGCAACAACACGCCGGGCAAGATCATCGACATGGAAACCGGCTATTTCGAACAGAGCTGGCGCGTGGTCTGCTTCGGCGGTTTTCTGTTCGGGCGCGAGGCCGTTCGCCGCCTGGTGCCGAAAGGTTTTGGTTCGCTGCTGTTCACGGGGGCGAGCGCATCGTTGCGCGGACGTTCCGGCTACGGCGCGTTCAATTCGTCGAAGGCCGGACTTCGGACGCTGGCACAGGCGATGGCGAAGGAATATGCCGCCGACGGCATTCACGTCGGCCATGTCGTCGTGGACGGCCCGATCGGCGGCGAGAAAATCATGAAACGCTTCCCCGACGCCGCCGGCCGCGAGGAGCGCCTGATCAGCATCGCTGGGATCGTCGATGGCTTCGTCTTCCTGCACAAGCAGCCGCGCCGGGCCTGGTCGTTCGAACTCGACGTGCGGACATCGCAAGAGAGCTGGTGACCTGAACCGGTGATCCAAAGGCCGGCGAAACACGCGGCTTTCCCAACACGAAGCGATTGTGGCATGACACTATTCCGGCGCTCGCCAAAATTTGCCGTCAGGAATTCGCCATGCCCGCTTTTCCGACCTCGACCACCGTTCTCGACTCGATCCTGTTCCGCGACGCCTTCGGGACGCCGGCGATGCGCGAGGTGTTTTCGGATTTCAGCCTGATCTCGCGCTATGCCGAGGTCGAGGTTGCGCTGGCAAAGGCCGAGGCACGCTGCGGGGTGATCCCGGCGGAGGCCGCCGTTGAGATCGCGAAGCGGACCGACGTCTCGGCGCTCGATTTCGACCTGCTGCGCCGCGAGACCGATATCGTCGGCTATCCGATCCTGCCGCTGGTGCACCAGATGGCGAAGCAATGCGGCGACGCCGGGCGCTATGTGCATTGGGGCGCGACCACGCAGGACATCATGGATACCGCCGTGATCCTGCAGGTGCGCGCCGGCCTTGATATCATCGAGGCTGATATTGCCGAACTGCGCAGCATCCTCGCCGGGCTTTCGAAGCGCTATCGCGATACGCCGATGGCGGGCCGCACCCATCTGCAGCAGGCGCTGCCGGTAACGTTCGGCTACAAGACCGCGATCTATCTGGCGATGTTCGACCGCCACGCCGAACGCCTGGCGCAACTGAAGCCGCGTGTACTGGTCGGCCAGTTCGCCGGCGCCGCCGGCACGCTGGCGTCGCTCGGGACCAGGGGCTTCGAGGTGCAGCAGGCGCTGTGCGAGGAGCTTGGCCTCGGCGTGCCGGTCTCCACCTGGCACGTCGCGCGCGACGGGCTGGCGGAAGTGATGAATTTCTTCGGCCTCGTCACCGGTTCGCTCGGCAAGATCGCGCTCGACATCATGATGATGGCCTCGACCGAATTCGGCGAGGTCTACGAGCCCTTCGTCAAGGGCCGCGGCGCGTCCTCGACCATGCCGCAGAAACGCAATCCGATTTCCTCGGAGCTGATGCTGGCGGCAGCCAAGGGCGTGCGCCAGCACGCAGGCCTGATGCTGGACGCGATGGTGCAGGATTTCGAGCGCGCCACGGGTCCCTGGCATGCCGAATGGATGGCGATCCCGGAAAGTTTCGTGCTGACCGCCGGCAGCCTGCATCAGGCAAAATTCGCGCTCGGCGGCCTCATCGTCGACGAAAAGAAAATGGCCGAAAACCTCGACATCAGCCGCGGGCTGATCGTCGCCGAGGCCGTGATGATGGGGCTGGCGCCTGACATGGGGCGGCAGGAAGCGCATGATGTCGTCTATGACGCCTGTCGTGTCGCCAATGACAAGGGCATGACGCTCGCGGATGCACTGTCGGCGGACCCGCGGGTTTCCGAACGCATCGATCGCGCGACGATCGATCGCCTGACCTCGCCGAAGAACTATCTCGGCCTTGCGCCTCAAATGGTGGACCGGGTCCTCGCCGCATCGAAGCGCTGACTTGACCTGCATCAAACGACGGCGAAGTGGCGCCTTCTGAACCGGCAATGTGATGCGTTTCGATGCATCTCAAGGATTTATCAAGCGCCCCTCAAGGTCCCTCACATCTATTTGTGCGAGCGACGCGCGAAGTCTGTGAAAGATATCACAGGATTCATGCGCGATCGCTGACATGTTGCCCTCGCGAAATCAAAACCAACCAACACCATGGTCATCAGCGATGCGCGATATTGAAGCTGCATCTCGTCAGCGAGTGAAGCGCAAGAATATCTTCGTCCGTATCCTCGAAGCGCTTCACGCTTCGCGACGCCTCGAAGCCCGGCGCGTGCTTCGCCGCTACGATCATTTGATCGAGCGGCATCAGACGATTGACGCTGTCAGCATCGTGCCCGACGCATCACACCCGGAAGAAGGTCATCGAAATGCCCACGGAAATAAATCGTCCATCCGCGCCGACGATCGGGCCCGCCGGAACGCCGCCGGTCACTCTGCCCGGGATCAATACGCCTGATTCTCCCTCGCTCGGCCTCACGCCGCTCGCCATCGCCGCCATTCTTGCATTGGTCCTCCACGTCGCCGGCGGCGTCATGCTCGACCGTTCGCATGCGAGCCCGATGGCCGCGGCATTTGACGATTGCGTGACGTGCCCGGCGGAGGCCAGCCCGCCACAGCCACCCCTGCCGTACGACTAGTCTGCATTACCGGAGTGAAGGCCATGCCGGATCTGGCAACGAATGTTCTGCTGAGCGTTGCCGTGTTCGCCGGGGCCTTCGTCTCGGGCCTGGCCGGTTTCGCCTTTTCCGCGGTCGCCGGCGCCATCCTGCTTCGCATTTTCCAGCCGCTGGAGGCGGTGCCGCTGATGATGGCCTGCAGCATCGGCGTGCAGGCGGCCAATCTGTGGGCACTGCGGCGGAACATCCAGTGGGAGGGCAGTCTGCTTTTGATCGTCGGCGGCGCGCTTGGGATTCCGATTGCCGTCCACCTGCTGCAGAGCGCCGACACCTCCATTCTCCGGGCGAGCTTCGGCATCGTTGTCGCTCTCT
Organism: Bradyrhizobium ottawaense; assembly: GCF_900099825.1. Lineage (NCBI taxonomy): Bacteria > Pseudomonadati > Pseudomonadota > Alphaproteobacteria > Hyphomicrobiales > Nitrobacteraceae > Bradyrhizobium > Bradyrhizobium ottawaense. Next base: position 4,473,764 of record NZ_LT629693.1, read on the forward strand.
ATGCCGGTTACATGCTGTTCCGCCCGGCGCTGACACGCGCCGATGGTGGGGCCAGCCGGCGCCTTACTGCGCTGGTCGGGTTCGGGGGCGGATTGATCGGCGGACTGACGGCGATGCCGGGCGCCATTCCCACGATCTGGTGCGACATGCGCGGCATGCCGAGGGGCGACCAGCGCGGACTGGTACAGCCTTTCATCGCCATCATGCAGATATTTGCCTTGGTGCTGCTGCTGGAGCGCCACGGTCTGTCTTCCAAGGTAGTGATCGACCTCGCGATCAGCCTACCGGCGCTGTTTGCCGGTTCCGCGCTCGGCATTCTTGCATTCCGGAACATCAACGAGATCGGCTTCCGCCGGACCATTCTTGTACTATTGTTGGTGTCAGGCGCTTCGCTCGTTTTGGCCTGATGTCGTGACTTGACGTCGTGATTTGGGCCGGAGGCTGGCGGAGCCACCATATCCAACAGCATTTGGCCGGAACAAAATGACCGCACATCAGCGCAATCTCGCCGACCATACCTGCCGATCCCGGGGTCGATCAGGAACGGGGGAATAAGGCTGCAGTTGCCATCAGGGTCGCAGGTAACTCCAGCCTCGCTCTTGCAGTTCCATGAGCCGAACAACTCCAGATTTGACGACCTTCGCCTGCGAGATCAGGGGAATTTCTTTCCCTTCAGCTCTTGTCATATTCTCTTGAGTATTCCCGCATGCAGAGAACACCAGTTCCGGCATGCTTTCGCTCATGGACTTGATGCGCGCTTTCACTGGAGAGGTGTCATCTCGCAGCATGTGAAGTCCTGGTCCAAAGGCGACCAGTTCGATCTCGACCTTTTGGCCGGTCGCGCTGTAATGCTGAGCGACATTGCTCATGTTATTGAGAGCGAGATTCATGACAACGGGGTCATTGACGTCGACCTGTACAGCCAGCCGATGTGATCCCTCTCGGCTCGGGGCGGTGATGATTTTGGCGGGAGCACCGACTTTGGCTGAAGCGCCCATTTGCGCGGAACTGCCAACCTGTGCGTTCACCACCAGTGCCAGCGCAAAGAAGGCCGCCCCGGTGAAGACGATGAATGATCTGTTCATGGCGGGTTTCCCTTGAGTGAGCAGGCCCAAGTTCACGCCGCAGCGTAGTCAGGCGCGAATAAGCGGGTCAAGAACGTTCCACCTCAAGAACGGGCGATCTACTTAATAGCAGCAATGGGCGCGGCTACCCCGTGTTGACTACCTCCATTGAGATATCGACAAGCGACCTGCGAAAGCTCTGTCATGACAAAGACCATGCTCTGAGAGCCATGAGTTATCGCGATGGCCTTGCAGGTTATTGTGGCAGCATCCAGGGACAGAAACCTGGTCCTCCCGGCGGATCAAGATGCCGGTGACATAACCACTGCGCGTCGGGCAATGCACCCAGGCGCCTCGGTTGCTTATTGCCCAACCGACCGGCGAGGGGGCTTCAAAATGGTGGACGGCTCAGGCGAAAAAAGCAGAACCGTAGCGCGCGGATGCATTGCTGCAGGAGCATGTGTTCTGTGGCTCCTCATTGGAGCTGTGGGAGACCAAGGATTATGTGGTGAAAGCGATCCCCTTGCCAGGGCTTTCGGTGCACCTGAGAAGGGACGTGAGCCGGCCTCCCTGCAGGACGTATCCTTGGTTGCCGAGACGAGCGGAGAGCGAAAGCAGTCCCTTCAACAGCAAGAGCCGTGGGACAGAGGCGAAGCCCTTGCACGTGCGCTTACCTCGTCGCTCCGCGAGGAACTCGATGCGGTGCGGTCAGCGGCTGAAATGGCGAGGATCAAGCAAACACAGGCGCTCGATCGAGAGCGAGATCGGGCAGACACCCTCGCGCGCGAGCTCGACAAGATGCGGATCGTAGGCGTGGAAGCCGTGCAGGCCATCGAGGCGGAGATCAGGCAAAGGCAGGCGTTCGAACAGGAGCGAGGCAGGGCGGACGCCCTCGAGCGGGAGCTTACCTCGCTCCGGGCCGAACTCGATGCAGCGCGAATCGTGCCTCCGGAAGCGGCGCAAGCCGCCGAGGCGGAGATCAACCAAAGACAGGCGCGCGAACAGGCGCTTAAACAGGAGCGCGACAGGGCAGACACTCTTGCGCGTGAATTAACCTCGCTGCGGGCGGAGTTCGATGCGGCGCGGACCGCGGGCGTCGATGCCGCGCAGGCCACCGACGCGAAGATCAAGCAAAGGCAGGCGCTCGAACAGACGCTTAAAGAGGAGCGCGACAGGGCAGGCGCCCTTGCGCGCGAATTAACCTCGCTACGGGCGGAACTCGATACGGCGCGTGCCGCGAGCGTCGATGCCGCGCAAGCCGCTGACGCGAAGATCAAGCAAAGGCAGGCGCTCGAACAGACGCTTAAAGAGGAGCGCAACAGGGCAGACACCCTTGCGCGCGAATTAACCTCGCTGCGGGCGGAGTTCGATGCGGCGCGGACCGCGGCACCGGAAGCATCGCAAGCCGCCGAGGCGGAGATCATGCAAAGGCAGGCGCTCGAACAGACGCTTAAACAGGAGCGCGACAGGGCAGACACCCTTGCGCGCGAACGCACCTCGCTGCGGGCGGAACTCGATACGGCGCGTGCCGCGGGCGTCGATGCCGCGCAAGCCGCTGCGGCAGCAAAGGTCGAACAAAAGCAGGCCCTTGATAGGGAGCGTGACAAGGCCGAGACGCTCGCCCGCGAACTTGCCTCGGCGCGCAAAGGGGTCGAGGAGCGCTCCGCGCTTCTCGCTGCCGCGTACGCTGAAGTCTTGCGGGCGACAGAGACAAACAGCGCCGTCGCGGGGCAGCAGCAACAGGCTCTGGCCAGTGAGCGCAGTCGTGCCGACGGCCTGGCGCGCGAACTTGCTTCTGTCAGGAACGAACTCGAAGCCGGCAACCGACAGATCGCCGCCTTCAATGCTCCTCGTGCTCCGCAGTCAAGCGACTTGGCCGCAAATGGCTCGCAGGAGTCGAAGATCGGTTCCCCTCAGAGGGCGACCGTGGGAAGCGGGCGCTCACCAGAACGGATTTCCGGCGAAGCCGTCGCTTCGAGTTCTGAACGGTCGCCTGCTCCGGAATTGCCGCGCCCGGAGGCGCAGGTGACTGCTCGCGACGGCGCGCCGGGCTTGAAGCCGAAAGTCGCCACCGGGACAGAGCAATCTACGTCGGCGAGTGCCGCATCCCACTTCCTCCCGGACGAGCAGAGACTGCTCGCTCGGGCAAGCGCATTGCTTCGGCAAGCTGATATCAGCGGTGCCCGCTCATTGCTGGAGCACGCGGTTGAGCGTGGCAGCGCGCGTGCTGCCTTTATGTTGGCCGAGACTTACGACGCGCGCGTGCTGCAATCGTGGGGCGCGCGCGGAATCTCCGGTGATCTGCCGAAGGCGCGCGAGCTGTATGCACGGGCGCAGGCGGGCGGCATCGAAGATGCGAAGGGGCGGATAGAACGTTCCAAATAGCGATCAGATCGTGGCCCGGCGACCGGACGCTAGTCCGCGGAAGGATGGAGGTATCCATGTCGTTCATGAAGCTTTCTACGGTAGCAATGGCCACGATGACCTTGGCCGTACTCGGCCTGCAGTTGTCGGCCAATGCTCGATCCCGCCCGGCCCGTGAGACGCCGGCGGCAGCAGCGGCGAGTCAGGCTGACATAATGGCGAGAGAACGCATCAATGCATGGACCGTCGGTCTCGCCGGTGGGTTCATCGAAGGTGCTCCGCTTCGTCTCGCGGCAGAGATTGCCCGTGTCGTGAATGAGCAGGACAAGCTTCACGTCATCCCGATCGTGACGCAAGGTGCAACCGAAAATGTCAACTCGCTGCTATATCTCAAGGGTGTTGATGCGGCCATCATCAACACCGATGTACTTGACGAGTACAAGGCTCAGGTGCCGTTCATCGAACGGCGGCTTGTCTACATTCTGAACCTCTTTCCATCCGAATTGCACATTTTCGTTCGACCCGAGGTCCGGTCGCTCGAGGACCTCAGGGGCAAAAAGGTCAACTTCAACACGCAAGGCACGGCAGCCGCCTATTCCGGTCCACTGATCTTCAGCCGCTTGGGGCTAAATGTGGACAAGATGTTCATTCCGCACCAGGTGGCATTGGAGCAAATGAAGCGTGGAGAAGTCTCGGCCGTCGTATTTGTGACGTCGAAGCCGGTTGACGCTTTTCTGAAGGGGCGCTGGGAGCCGGGTTTCAAGTTTCTTGCCGTCGAATACGACGCCAAATTCGAGGACTACTATCTTCCGTCATCGATCGAGGCGACGGATTATCCGAGTCTGGTACCGAAAGGTGAGCGGATCGCAACGCTCGCCGTCCCCACCATCCTTGCCGCCTACAACTGGCCTGAACAGTCCGACCGATACCAGCGCGTGGCGCGCTTCGTAGATTACCTGTTCGGTCGCCTCGACAGATTGCAGTCCGCCGGCTTCGATCCGAAGTGGAAGGAAGTCAACCTGCGCGCCAACGTGCCGAGTCTCGGGCGGTTCCGGCCGGCGCAGGAATGGCTTGATCGTCCGCAATCCGTAACTGCTGGGCGGTCACCGTGAAGGGCGTGGCTGCCCTCGCGGTGACGCTGCTCTCAAGCCTGACCCAGGTGGTGTGCGTTCAAGCCGGTGATGCCGTCGACCGCCTGAAGGCGTGCTCACAGTTTGAGGGCATGGCGCGGTTGAAGTGCGTCGACGAGCTCTTTCAGGAGATGGCACCTGAACCCGCCCCGGCTCAAGGGCCGAACTGGATCATCAGCGAGACGACCTCTCCTGTGGACTATAGGCCGCAGATCGCAGCGCTGACGACGACAGGTGCAACGTCGCAAGACGCTCCGTCTTCACTCGGCATTCATTGTCGCGCCGGTCGCACGGAGTTGATCATCTCCACGACGGGTTCCTGGAAACAGGCCTCGGATGCGGAAATGAAAGTCGCTTACGCAATCAACGAAGAGCCGCCTGTCGAACGGCGCTGGAGACTCACGGAGGCGGGGAGAAGTCTGGTCTTTCAGGGCGACGTCGTTGGCTTGCTCCGCTCAATGCCGGATGGCGGCCGGATTCTCGTTAGAGTGTTAGCTGGAAAATCTCCGCCATCCGAAGGCACGTTCAAATTGGCTGGCCTGGATGCCGTCCGGCGCAAGATCGGGACGGCATGCAATTGGCCTCAGCCCTGATCAACCCATCGCGATCTGCAGCGCGCCGAAAACCCGGCGCCAGCGTTCACTTCCACCCGATCGCGCCACCGTCTGGGCGTCCAAGTCGCGGCTCGCAAGAAGACTACCAAGCATGCGCCCGACATGGTCGACCGGCGACCAGCCGGAAGGAGTCGTTGAGGGGCCTGCGCTTGCTATCGCGGCACGCTTTTCGGTATTTCGCTCGCCTTTGCGTGATCGGTTAACCCGACCGGGAACCTTGCGGACGCGGATCGATTCGGACTACGAGTCGTTTTCGTCCTGCAGTTCGAATCCGCCACCCTCTCAAACAATATCGCCGGTAAACCATGACCGCACACCAACGCAACCTTTCCGCCTCGATCGATCCCGTCAAACTCGACCGCCTCGCCGAGGTCGCCGTCAAGGTCGGCCTGCAATTGCAGCCGGGCCAGGACCTGCTGTTGACTGCGCCTTCGGTCGCGCTGCCACTGGTGCGCCGGATCGCCGAACATGCCTACAAGGCCGGTGCCGGTATCGTGACCCCGTTCCTCTCGGACGAGGAGATCACGCTGTCGCGCTACCGCTACGCCCACGACAACAGCTTCGATCGCGCCGCCGGCTGGCTCTACGAGGGCATGGCGAAGGCGTTCGGCGCCAATACCGCGCGGCTCGCCATCGTCGGCGACAATCCGATGCTGCTGTCGGGCGAGGATCCGGCGAAAGTCGCGCGCGCCAGCAAGGCCAATTCGATGGCCTATCAGCCGGCGCTGGAAAAAATCGTCAATTTCGAAACCAACTGGAACATCATCGCCTATCCGAGCCCAGCCTGGGCAAAACAGGTCTTCCCGGACGTGCCGGAAGATGTCGCGGTGGCGAAGCTGGCCGATGCGATCTTCGCGGCCTCGCGCGTCGACAAGGATGGCGCGGTGGCGAACTGGGAGAAGCACAACGCGGTGCTGCGCGAGCGCACCAACTGGCTCAACGGCCAGCGCTTCCATGCGCTGAAATATTCGGGTCCGGGCACCGATCTCACCATTGGATTGGCCGACGGCCATGAATGGGAAGGCGGCGCCTCGACCGCCAAGAACGGCATCACCTGCAACGCCAATATTCCGACCGAGGAAGTCTTCACCACGCCGCATTGCCGGCGCGTCAGCGGGCACGTCGTCTCATCCAAGCCGCTGTCCTATCAGGGCACTCTGATCGACAACATCTCGGTGCGGTTCGAGGAAGGCCGCATCGTCGAGGCCAGGGCCTCGCGCGGCGAGGAAGTGCTGAAGAAGGTTCTGGACACCGACGAGGGTGCGTCGCGCCTCGGCGAAGTGGCGCTGGTGCCGCATTCGTCGCCGATCTCGAAAAGCGGGCTGCTGTTCTTCAACACGCTGTTCGACGAGAATGCGGCCTCGCATATCGCGCTCGGCCAGTGTTACTCGAAATGCTTCATCGACGGCGGCAACCTGACGCCCGAGCAGATCGCAGCCCAGGGTGGCAACAAGAGCCTGATTCACATCGACTGGATGATCGGCTCGGCCGAAACCGACATCGACGGCATCCATGCCGATGGCCGCGTCGTCCCGGTGTTCCGCAAGGGCGAGTGGGCGTAGCGATAGCGTTTTCGAGCGAAGCATGCCCTCGGACTTGATCCGTGGGTGGACGCCGGTTCGCGTCAAGAAAACGCGTCAAAAATAAGTAGAGCCCGGTTCTGAACCGGGCTCTTGCGCCCACCGCCGTCGCGATCAATCGAACTTCAGTTTATAGAAGTCGGTCGCGGTCTTCGAGAACAGCGCGGTCTTTTCAGCCTCGCTGTATTGCGCGCTGAGCCGCTTGAAGGCGTTGAAGATCACCGGATAGCTGCACTGGCCCTTGTCGGGCGGAAAGTTGCTCTCGAACATGCAACGGTTGGGCCCGAAGGCCTCGATGCAAGTCTCGATATAGGGACGCCACGCGGCGGCGGCTTCTTCCGAAGACGGCGGCTTTGGCCGCAGATGAAAGTCGTAGCCGAGCAGGCACATTGCGAGCCCGCCGAGCTTGACGACGACATTCTGGCATTTGGCGATTTCCTGGATCGAGGCTTTCCAGACCGGGAACGTCTCCTCGCGCTTGCCGGCGAAGCGGCCGAGGCCAACCGGACCGCCGCAATGGTCGAGCACGATTTTGGTGTCAGGAAAGGCGCGGGCGAGATCGGTGAGTTCGCCGATCTGCGGATGAAACAGCCAGGCATCGAAGCTGAGGCCGAGCGGCGCGAGGCAAGCAAAGCCCTTGCGGAAGACAGGATCCAGCAGCAGGCCTTGCGGCCGCGTCGCGTACATGCCGGCGACGTTGGGATCCGCGTCCCAGGCCGAGGAATGCCGGATGCCGCGAAAGCGGCCGTTGCCGGCGACGATTTCCGCCTCCAGCACCGGCCGGGCTGCTTCGCCGAGCAAAAGATTGACGTGGCTGACGATCCCGGCGCAGAGCGCGGCCTTGCCATAGCCGCCGCTGGCCGCCATCGCCGCGACGCCGTTGGCGAACTCGACCTCGCCGACGGGGCGAAACGCTTCCGGTCCGTTGGCGCGGTACATCGAACGGCAATCGACATAGACGGTCGCGACGACGTTATGGCCGGAGGCGACATCATCAGCCATCTCCTCGATCATGTAGTGCAGCCCGCCGCGGTGCCAGAGATGGTGATGCGGATCGACGATCGGGCGCGCCGGGTCGATGATTTCCTCGGTGTGCAGCGCAAGCCAGTCTTCGCGCGGATCGGCATAGAGCCCGCTCTTGGCGGCGGCTGCAGTACTGGTCATCGTTTCACTCCCTGAGTTTTCGGTTTTGTTGTTTTCGTCATTGCGAGCGCAAGCAAAGCAATCCATGGAGCAGCAAAGCAAGAATGGATTGCTTCGTCGCTTCGCTCCTCGCAATGACGATGTTAGTTTCCTGTATGTTTTATCTCAAACCCCATCCAGAATGATTACCGTCGGCGTCGCCGGCAGCGTCTCCCTTGAAATCTTCAGCGTCCGCTCGCTGCGCTGGTCGATCTGAAACTGCTGGCCGATCAGGCGCATGAATTCGTCGAGCGGGGTGGCGAAGCGGTGCATCGGCAGCACCACGGAAGCGCGCAGGCGTTTGGTGATCTCGGAAACGCCGTCGAGCGACATCGTGTAGGTGCCGTCGATCGGTACCATCACGATGTCGAGCCGGCCGATCGCCGCGAAATGGGTCTCGTCGAGCTTGTGGTGCAGATGCCCGAGATGGCCGATGCAGAGGCCGGCGACCTCGAAGATGAAGATCGAGTTGCCGTCCTTGATCATCTCGCCGCCGGCGCCTTCGCCCCAGTAACGGCGAATATCCGTCGTGACGTTGCGGATATAGACGTCGCCGACGCGCAAACCGACATGCGCCGGCTGGCCGTCCTCGCCCCAGCCGTGCAGCACATGCTCGATCTTCGGATCCGGAAACAAAGTGTAGTGCGTCGAGTGCGCCCGGTTCATGGTGACGACATCGGGCAGCCGGCCGGTCCGGTAGGCACCGTTGAAATCGGTCGCGATCCGCACACCGCCGGGCGTGTCGATGTAATAGGTGGAATGGCCCACATAGGTGATCGCGACCTCTTCCGGTTTGGCGGCGACACGGCGAAGGCCGACCGGGATCGCGCGGGGCGGCGCGTTGGCCATCGCCAGGCATTCGCTGCGCAGCGGCTCCGCGGCGGCGGCAGGCGTAATCAGCCAGCCCAGAAAGACGGTGGCGGCAACAAGGGATCGCAGCATGGCAAGACCTGTCGGCGGCAGCAGCCGCTGACGGCACTGTATCGCCCAATTCGAGAGACGTCATGATGACAAACGCGCGCGGCTGCGCAGCGGATTTGCTTCATCAAAGGAGCGCAATGCCGTAGTGTGGAATACGCCCCCGGAATTCGCCCTGAAGTTTGCCTTGGGAGTTCATCGTGACTGAAAATGCCCCCGCACCGCGCGCGCCTTCCTCGAAACGGCTGGAACCGCTGCGCACCGTCGATGCCGGCGTGCTCAACATTGCCTATTACGAGGCGGGGCCCGCGGATGGCCCGGCCGTGATGCTGATGCACGGCTTTCCCTACGATATTCACTCTTATGTCGACGTCGCGCCGCAACTAGCGGCTCAGGGCTGCCGCGTCATCGTTCCCTATTTGCGCGGCTATGGGCCAACAAAATTTCTCAATCCGGCGACGCCACGCTCGGGCGAGCAGGCGGCCATGGGCGCCGACATGATGGCGCTGATGGATGTGCTTCGCATCAAGCGCGCGGTGTTTGCCGGTTACGACTGGGGCGGCCGCGCGGCCTGCGTCGGCGCGGCGTTGTGGCCGGAACGCTGCATCGGTCTCGTCTGCGTCAACAGCTACCTGATCCAGGATATTGCGCGGGCCATGGTGCCGGCGCGGCCGGAGCGCGAGGTTCCGCTGTGGTACCAGTATTACTTTCAACTGGAGCGCGGCCGGGCAGGGCTTGCGGCCAACCGGCGTGGAATTGCAAAAATATTGTGGGAGCAGTGGTCGCCGAACTGGCCGTTCGACGACGTCTGCCTGGAACGGACCGCGGTCGCGCACGACAATCCTGACTATGTCGACGTGGTGATCCACAGCTATCGGCACCGCTTTGGCCTCGCCGACGGCGATCCGCGCTATGCCGATATCCAGCAGCGGCTGGCCGCGTTGCCGCCGATCACGGTGCCGGCGATCACGCTGGATGGCGACGGCGATGGCGTGAGCCCGGCCACCGACGGCCGATCCAGCGCGACGAGATTCACCGGCCGCCGCGTCCATCGCGTTGTGCCGCGCGCCGGACATAACCTGCCGCAGGAAGAACCGGAAGCGTTTGCCGCGGCGGTCATGGAGCTGATCAAGGGCTGAGCGATGTCCGATTCGATCGATCGCCGCCGGTTGATCATCGGCGCGGCCCTGTCGGGAGTTGCAGGCCGGGCGTTTGCCCAGGCCGATGCACCGGCGGGCCCGGCGCGCGCGCCGTCATCGCAGCGGATGGAACCGCTGCGCTATGTGGATGCAGGTCCGCTTACCGTCGCTTACTACGAAGCCGCTCCCACCGACGGACCGGTCGCGATCCTCCTGCACGGCTTTCCCTACGACATTCACAGCTATGTCGACGTCGCGCCGTTGCTCGCGGCGCAAGGCTGCCGCGTCATCGTGCCTTGCTTGCGCGGATTCGGCGCGACGCGTTTCCGCGATCCGGCGACGCTTCGCTCGGGCGAGCAGGCGGCGATCGGCGCCGATGTGATCGCGCTGATGGATGCGCTTGGCATCAAGCGCGCGATATTTGCCGGGCACAATTGGGGCGGGCGCGCGGCCTGCGTCGCCGCCGCGCTGTGGCCGGAGCGCTGCAGCGGCATGGTGACGGTCAACAGTTACCTCGTTCAGGACCTCACTCGCGCCATGGTGCCGATCGACCCGCGATACGAAGTTGCACTCTGGTACGAATATTATTTCCAGATCGAGCGCGGCCGTGCCGGGCTCGCCGCCAACCGGCGCGAGATCGCGCGGATGCTGTGGGAGGATTGGTCGCCGGATTGGGATTTCGACGACGCCACCTTCGACCGCACCGCGGTTGCGCACGACAACCCTGACTATGTCGACGTCGTGATCCACAGCTACCGCCATCGCTTCGGCCTTGCGGCGGGCGATCCGCAATATGCGGAGCTGCAGCGCCGCCTGGCGCCGCTGCCGCCGATCACGGTGCCGGCAGTCACGCTGGATGGCGATGCCGACGGCGTGCTCCCCGCCGGCGACGGCCGCGCCAGCGCCGCCAAGTTCACCGGCCGCCGCATTCATCGCGTGGTGAAGGGCGCCGGTCATAATGTGCCGCAGGAAGCGCCGGAAGCGTTCGCGGCGGCGGTGATGGAGCTGGTGCGAGCGTAGGTGACCTTGCCGCATGGTCACATCAGGCAAAAACCTTCATCGTCCGCCCGCAAGTCCTCCGAGAAGGACAAGAAAGTTTCACAGGGCGGAATTCCATGACGAAGTGCTACGTCTTGCCGGCGATTCTGCTGGCATCTATCGCTTTTATCGCACCGGCCTCCGCCGAGGAATTTCCCTCTCGCCCCATTACCTGGGTGGTGCCGTTCGCGCCGGGCGGCATCACCGACACTACGTCCCGTGTTGTCGCGGAAGAGATGTCGAAGGCGTTGGGCCAGTCGGTGCTGATCGACAACCGTGCCGGCGCCGGCGGGACGGTGGGCACCGAGCAGGTGGCGCGTTCGAAGCCCGATGGTTACACCATGATCTACGGCACCCAGGGCACGATGGCGGCCAACGTCTCGTTGCGGAAAAGCCTGCCCTACGATCCCCTGACGAGTTTTCTGCCGGTTCATCTGGTCGGCGAGTCCCCGAACCTGTTCGTTGCCTATGCGGGCGCGCCTTACAATTCGGTGGCCGACTTCATCGCCTATGCCAAGGCCAACCCCGGCAAGGTGACGTTCGCGTCGTCGGGTGTCGGCACCGCGACGCATCTGGTCGCCGAATTGTTCAAGACCGTCGCCGGGATCGACATGCTGCATGTGCCCTACAAGGGCAGCGCGCCGGCGCTGAACGACCTGATTGCCGGGCGCGTCGATGTCATGTTCGACTATCCGGTCTCGGTCGGCCCGCATGTCGAAGCCGGCAAGCTGAAGGTGCTGGCAACGACCGCGCCGGAGCGGTTGCGCAATACGCCCGGCGTGCCGACCATGGCCGAACTCGGCCTGAAGGACATGACCACGCAGAGCTGGTCCAGCATCCTGGTGCCCGCGGGAACGCCCGCGCCCGTGGTCGACCGGCTGGCGGCGGCCGCGCATGCGGCGCTGACCTCGGAACGCGTGCGCGACCACTTTGAAAAATTCGGCACCCGCCCGATGATGCAGCAAAAGGCGGAGATGATCCCGTTCATCGAAGCGGAAATCGCGCGCTGGGGCGACGTCATTACGCGCGCGAAGCTGGAGAAGCAGTAGCTCTCATCCCCGCCGCGGGCTGATCTTCCACGTCGCCGCAAGGATGCCGGCGGTGATGGCGCCGCTGACGATAGCGGCGATCGGGATCGAGACCGCCAATGCCGCGGTGGCGGCCCAGCCGATCGAGCAGAAGGCTTCGGCGAATGTCGCCAGCCGCGACGAGGTCTGGCGGCGACGGAACTGGCTGCGTTTGGCCTGCACGCGGAACCAGAGCTGGATCGCGGCGGCGGACGCGGTGGCGACGATGACGCCGAGCGCGGTGATCGCCGCCTGCATGACGGAGGCAAAGGCGAGGGCTACGATCAGCGGCGCGAAGATGATGCCGATCACCATCAAGACTACCTCGATCTTGGCGCGGGTCACGCGCTGCGGCGGCAGCGGCGCGGTCGCGACCAGGTCGGCGGCGTCCTCGCCCGAGATCGTCAGCCAGGCGAGACCGCCGGCGAGCTGGCCCGCCGCCATCACGATCACGGGCGTGATCAGCACGATCGCGGCCGAGCTCTCGGAAAAACTTCGCCACAGCATCAGCGCCGGCGGCACCAGATAGAGCAGTTGCATCAGGCTCTGCGACACCAGCCAGGGGTCGCGGCGCAGCAACAGGAATTCCTTGGCGCGCAGCGCCTGCTGCCGCGAACCGCCACGGAACGCGCTGGCACGCGGCGCCCGGCGGGTGGTCATGGATGTTGCCGAGACGTGCGCGACGGTGTCGGCGAATTTCGGCGAGAAGATCGCCATCACGCCGCCGAGCAGCACGAGGCTGAAAGCCACCAGCAGCGCCAGCACCTCGCCGTCGCCGATCGCGGCGCGCGCCGGCCACCACAGCGGACTGTCGGGACCGGGCGCATAGGCTGCTGCGGCGTCCGACGTCAGCACCGTAAACCGCGACAGCGTGCCGTAAGACAGGATTGCGGCAACCTGCAGCGCGATCACAAAGCCGGCGCCGATGATCGCGGCCAGGATCTGCGCCACCAGCCGGGTGCGGCTCGGCCCGATCAGCCGGAACAGCATCACCGTAACCGCGATCGCAACGGCCGCGGCCGATAGACCTATCGCAACGACGACGCCGAAGGCGGCAAGCCATCGGGCACCGCCGCCGATCACCAGCACGTCGACAAAGGGCGTCGACAACAGCAGCGCCATTCCGGCGACGGACAATGCGATCGCCGCGATCCGGACCGAGAACACGTTGATGAGCGGCGCCGGTGACGACATGATCAGATCGAGGTCGGCGCGGGCGTAGAACACGCGCGTTACCGATTCGATCGCCTGCGACAGCATCAACGCCCAGGCCAGGAAGATGGTCGCCGTGATGACGATGAGGGTGGACTTGTCGAGCGGCGGCTGCAGGTCGGCGAAGCGGCCGATCACGGCCCAGGCCGGCAGGTGCATGATGGCGGCAAATAAAATCAAACCAATGACGGCGCGCTTACGTTTGCCGCGGCTGCCGGTCATCATGGCGATCCATTCGCGCCATGCCAGCCGGATCTCGTGCCGGGCAAACCAGCTCAGCGCCGCCGTCGCGTTCATGCGGCCACAGCCTCGGTCTCGACGAGAGCGATGAACATGTCTTCGAGGCTGGTATCGGTGCGGCCGTTCTGCTGGCGCAGTTCGGTCAAAGTGCCCTCGGCGACCAGACGGCCCGCGGCGATGACGCCGATTCGGTCGGCCATCCGTTCGGCGACTTCCAGAATATGCGTCGTCATGATCACGGTGCAGCCGGCGCGGACGCGATCCCCGAGCAGTCCCTTGACGTGACGCGCCGACAGCGCGTCGAGGCCGGTCAGCGGTTCGTCGAGAATAATCAACCGGGGGTCGTGGACCAGCGCGCCTGCCAGCGCGACCTTCTGGCGCATGCCCTTGGAAAACCCCTCGCAGCGTTCGTGCAGATGCGGTTCCAGGCCGAGCGACACCAGAAGCTGGTGCGCTGATGGTTCCGACACCGCGGGATCGATACCCCAGAGGCCGGCGACGAATTCGAGATATTCGAGCGGCGTCAGCTTGTCATAAATCATCGGCTCGTCGGACACCCAGGCCATCACCTGCTTGGCGGCAACGGGATCGGCGAGCGCGTCGATGCCGGATATCGAGACAGAGCCGGCGTCGGGCCGCAGCAGGCCTGCCACCATGCGCAGGGTCGTGGTTTTGCCGGCGCCGTTGGGGCCGAGCAGGGCGTAGAACTCGCCGGTGCGAACGGTCAGGTCGAGCGCATCGACCGCGGGGCGGTCAAAACGCTTGGTTAACCCTCGCACCTCGAGCGCGGATACATCTGATGTCATGATTTCAGGGCGATCCAGGGTTTCGCGTTCTCGTTGCGCACCATGGACCGAAGAACTTTCGGTGCGGTGAATCGCGCACCCCAAATCGCGCCGAACCGCGCACCTTCGCACGGCTGCGGCATTTCTCCGCAATTTCCGCCCGGGACGGCCACCAGCGGTTTGTTGACAGGGCTCGGGGCTTTAGGCTCAACTGTATCGGGACATATGCAGCCTTCAGCGCTTCCGACACGTCGGCGCGAAGGCAGGATGCGACAGGCAATCGACAGAATTGCCGGGCATCCGGGGGAGGGAAATCATGCTGGACTTCGTTCAGCAGCTGGTGAGCGGAATCGCGCTTGGCTGCGTTTACGGCCTGATCGCGCTTGGTTTCGTGCTGGTCTACAAGGCCACCGAAGTCGTCAATTTCGCCCAGGGCGATTTGATGATGCTGGGCGGATTCTTCGCCTACACGTTCATCGCCATGCTCGGCCTCAACTACTGGATCGGATTCGCTGGCGCGGTTGCGGCGATGGCGCTGTTCGGCATGCTGGCCGAACGCGTGGTGGTGCGCCCGATCCTCGGCTATCCGCAGTTTTCCATCATCATGGCCACCATCGGGCTCGGCTATTTCCTGCGCTCGGTGGTCGGGATGATCTGGGGCACCGACGATTTCAAGATCGAGACACCGTTCAGCCAGGGCGTGCTGCGGATCGGCAGCCTCGTGCTCGCCTATGACAAGCTCTCGGTGATCGCGGCGACCGTGATCCTCTGCGCGCTGCTCTATCTGTTCTTCAACCGCACCACGCTCGGCACCGCGATGCGCGCCAGTTCGGAGAACATGCTGGCCGCCTACTACATGGGCATTCCGGTCAAGCGGGTGGTCTCGATCGTCTGGGCGATCTCGGCGGCGGTCGCAACCTGCGCCGGCGTGCTGCTGGCGCCGATCACCTTCATTCATTCCAATGTCGGCCTGGTACTTGGGTTGAAGGCATTTCCGGCCGCCGTGCTCGGCGGCTTCGGTTCGATCCCCGGCGCCGTGGTCGGCGGCGTGTTGATCGGCGTGATCGAAAGCATGGCCGGCTTCTATCTGCCGCAGGGCTGGAAGGACGTCGCGCCCTACATCGTCCTGCTCGTGGTGTTGCTGCTCAAGCCCGAAGGCCTGTTCGGGCTTCGTACGCGGAAGAAGGTCTGATGCGGTTCCTGTTCAAGACCGACTATGAGGACGACATCAGGCTGTTTCCGCACAGCGGCTACATCGTTTCCTACGGTGTCCTGCTGGCGCTGCTGGTGATCGCGCCGTTCGTGCTGTCGAGCTACATCGTCAGCCAGCTGGTGTTCGTCTGCATCTACGCCACCGTCGGCGTCGGGCTGATGATCCTGACCGGCTTCACCGGGCAGGCGTCGCTCGGTCACGCCGCATTTCTCGCCATCGGCGCCTATACGGCAGCCTATCTGCAGCAGTTCAACGTGCCTTTTCCGGTGTATTTCCTGGCCGCGGGATTGCTGACCGGCGTGGTCGGCGCGCTGGTCGGATTCCCGGCGCTGCGGCTGCAGGGCATCTATCTGGTGATCGCGACGATCTCCTTTGCCTTCATCGTCGAGGAAATCCTGGCGCGCTGGGAAAGCGTGACCCACGGCAATGAGGGCATGCGCGTCAAGACCATGACCCTGTTCGGCAGCGCGGTGCCGCGCGATGGGCCGGTGTTTTATTTCCTCTGCCTTTCGGTGCTGACCCTGACCATCGTCGGCACGCTCAATCTCTTGCGCTCGCCCACGGGCCGCGCCTTCGTCGCCATCCGCGACAGCGAGACCGCGGCGCGCAGCATGGGCATCAACGTCTCGCTCTACAAGGTGAAGTCGTTCGCGATCAGTGCGGCGATCACCGGATTTGCCGGTGTGCTGTTCGCCCACAAGCTGTCCTTTATCAGCCCGGAAATGTTCACGCTGCAGCTCTCGATCGAGTTCATCATCGTGATCCTGATCGGCGGCACCTTCAGCCTGCACGGCGCTGTGCTGGGCGCGATCTTCCTGGTCATGATCGATCCGTTCCTGACTTACCTGAAGGACGACGTGCCCGGCATCATCGCGGGCGTTGCCGCGACGTTCGGCGCCGGCAAGGCTACGGCGGACAGCATTCAGAGTAACGCCGCGGCGTTTGCGTCCGCCAACGGCCTCAAGGGCGCGATCTACGGGATCATCATCGTGCTGTTCGTGCTGTTCGAGCCGCTCGGCCTTTACGGACGCTGGCTGAAGATCAAGCTCTTCTTCCAGCTGTTCCCGCTCTACAAGCGCGCCACCTTCAAGCGGCAGAAGATTTACGTGAAATCGGAGCGGAACCGGTGAGCTATTTCCGTGCGGAAGACCTCTCCTTGCACTTCGGCGGCCTCAAGGCGGTCGATTCCGTCAGCTTCGCGGTCGAGAAGGGCGAGATCCTCTCGATCATCGGTCCCAACGGCGCCGGCAAGAGCTCGATCTTCAACCTGATCTCGCGGATCTACCCGCCCACCTCCGGCAAGATCTATTTCGAAGACCAGGACATCACGCTTGCGCCGGCCTACCAGATCGCCGGCCTCGGCATTGCCCGCACCTTCCAGAATATCGAACTGTTCGAGAATGCGACCATGCTGAGCAATTTGCTGGTTGGCCGCCATCGCCACTCGACCACGCAGCTCTGGCAGGAATTGCTGTTCCTGCCGAGCGTGCGCGCCAACGAAAAGGCGCATCGCCGCCGCGTCGAGCAGGTGATCGAATTTCTCGATCTCGAAGCCTATCGCGACAAGCTGATCTCGGGGCTGCCCTACGGCGTCCGCAAGGTGATCGAGCTGGCGCGCGCGCTGTGCTCCGAGCCGAAGCTGATTCTGCTGGACGAGCCGTCCTCCGGTCTGAACGTCGAGGAGACCAGCGACATGTCGTTCTGGATCCGCGACATGAAGACCGAACTCGGCATCACCGTCCTGATGGTCGAGCACGACATGACGCTGGTCAACCGGGTGTCCGACCGGGTGATTGCGCTCAATTACGGTCGCGTGCTGGCGATGGGCTCGCCCGCCGAGGTGCAGCGCCATCCCGACGTCGTCGCCGCCTATCTCGGCGCATGAGGATGAGGTCATGAGCGCACCCGACATCATCCTCAAGCTCAGCAACATCGAGAGCTATTACGGGCCGATCATGGCCATCCGAGGCATCAGCCTCGAAGTGCCGCGCGGCCGGATCGTCACCTTGCTCGGCGCCAACGGCGCCGGCAAGACCACGGTGCTCAAGACCATTTCCGGCATTCTCGATCCGCAAAAAGGCTCGATCGAATTTCTCGGCAAGTCGATCCAGCGCATGGAAGCCGACAAGATCGTGCGGCTCGGCCTCAGTCATGTGCCGGAGGGGCGGGAAGTGTTTCCGTTCCTCTCGGTGCGCGAAAACCTGATGATGGGCGCCTATCCGCGCAGCGATCGCGACGGCGTCGCCGAGGACCTCGAGCGCGTGTTCGAATATTTCCCGCGGCTGCGCGAGCGGATCAACCAGCCGGCCGGGCAGCTTTCCGGCGGCGAACAGCAGATGCTGGCGATCGGGCGGGCGTTGATGAACCGCCCGACATTGCTGCTGCTGGACGAGCCGTCGCTCGGACTGTCGCCGATTCTGGTGAGGGAGATTTTCACCATCATCAAGCGCGTCAACGAGGAGCAGGGCATGTCGATCCTGCTGGTCGAGCAGAACGCCAAGATCGCGCTGGAGACGGCGCATTACGGCTATGTGCTGGAAATCGGCCGGGTGGTCATGAACGACACCTGCGAGCGGCTGATGAATTCAAAGGACATCCAGGAATTCTACCTCGGCGCCAAGGAAGAGGGCGCCCGCGGCGAGCGGCGCTGGAAGAAGAAAAAGACCTGGCGGTAGTGCTCCGACGGTTGAGCTCTGGCGGTAGATCCCCGGCGGCAGCGATATCGGCGTCGAAGGCATTGGCCGTAAGGATGACAGTTAGGCGCATGGCGTTCTGACTGAGTTGGGGCTAAATTCAGGGCCTGTTTCGAAAACAAGACCGGTAAACCGGCGTTCGGGGCAGGCGAGAGAGGGAGGAAGCGAGCATGGCCGGACCGGCAGTGCTGACGGTCGCCGACACGATCGCGAAGAGTTTTCTGCTCGGCGTGGAGACGCGCGGCGACCGGCCGGCGATCCGCGAAAAGAAGTTCGGCATCTGGCAGCCGACCAGTTGGCGGCAATGGCTGCAGATCTCCAGGGATATCGCCTACGGCCTGCACGCCATCGGCTTCAAGCCCGGCGACGTCGCCTCGATCATTTCCAACGCGGTTCCGGAATGGGTGTATGCCGACATGGGCATCCTCTGTGCCGGCGGCGTGTCGTCCGGGATCTATCCGACCGACTCGTCGGTCCAGGTCGAATACCTCGTCAACGATTCCGCGACCAAAGTGATCTTTGCCGAGGATGAGGAGCAGCTCGACAAGATCCTGTCGTGCCGCGCGGGTTGCCCGACCTTGCAGAAGGTCGTCGTGTTCGACATGGAAGGCCTCGCCGGCTTCATCGATCCGATGGTGCTGTCGCTGGCTGAATTCATGGCGCTCGGGCGCAACCATGCGCAGACTAACGAAGCGCTGTGGGATGCGATGGTCGGAAGCCGCGGCGCCGACGATCTCGCCATTCTCGTCTACACCTCTGGCACGACCGGCCCGCCCAAGGGCGCGATGCACTCCAACCGCAGCGTGACGCATCAGATGCGCCACGCCAACGATCTGTTTCCATCCACCGACGCCGAGGAACGCCTGGTGTTCCTGCCACTGTGCCATGTCGCCGAGCGGGTCGGCGGCTATTACCTTTCGCTGGCGCTGGGCTCGGTGATGAATTTCGCCGAAAGCCCCGAGACGGTGCCGGACAATCTGCGCGAGGTGCAGCCGACCGCGTTCCTCGCGGTGCCCAGGATCTGGGAAAAGTTCTACTCGGGCATCACGATCGCCCTGAAGGACGCGACCGCTTTCCAGAACTGGATGTACCGCCATGCGCTCGCCATCGGCCACCGCATGGCCACCTACCGGCTGGAGGGCGACACGCCGCCGTTGTCGTTACGGCTGGCCAATCGCGCCGCCTATTGGCTGGTGTTCCGCAATATCCGCCGCATGCTCGGGCTCGATCGCTGCCGGCTGGCTTTCACCGGTGCCGCACCGATCGCGCCTGATCTGATCCGTTGGTATCTCGCGCTCGGCCTCGACATGCGCGAGGTCTACGGCCAGACCGAGAATTGCGGCGTCGCTACCGTGATGCCCTACGATCGCATCAAGCTCGGCTCGGTCGGCAAGGCCGCGCCGTGGGGCGAGGTCGCGATCTCCCCGCAGGGCGAAATCCTGATCAAGGGCGACTACCTGTTCATGGGCTATCTGAACCAGCCGGAAAAGACCGCCGAGACCATCGACGCCAAAGGCTGGCTGCATACCGGCGACGTCGGCTCGATCGACAATGAAGGCTTCATCAAGATCACCGACCGGATGAAGGACATCATCATCACCTCGGGCGGCAAGAACATCACGCCGTCGGAAATCGAGAACCAGCTAAAATTCTCGCCTTACGTTTCCGATGCCGTGGTGATCGGCGACAAGCGGCCGTATCTGACCTGTCTGGTCATGATCGACCAGGAGAATGTCGAGAAATTCGCGCAGGACCACGACATTCCCTTCACCAATTACGCCAGCCTGTGCCGCGCGGCCGAAATCCAGGATCTGATCCAGCGCGAGATCGAGACGGTCAACGTCAATTTCGCGCGGGTCGAAACCATCAAGCGGTTCTTTCTGATCGAGCGCCAGTTGACGCCGGAGGACGAGGAATTGACGCCGACCATGAAGCTGAAGCGCAGCTTCGTGAACAAGCGTTATGCCGCCGAGATCGATGCCATGTATCGCGAGCGGGCGGTGGCGTGAGCCGCAGCGGGACTTGTAGAAGCGGCGAAGGATCGTAAGGCCCCAGCCTTCGCTCAACACGGGCCAACAAGGAGGAGTTTGCAATGTCGAAATCGTTGAGGGCGTTAGGCCTTGCGGTGAGCGCCCTTGCGCTGACCCATCTGCCGGCCGCGGCCCAGACCAAGGTTACCAGTGAAGGCATCTCGGCCAACGAGATCGTGATCGGCACCCATCAGGATTTGTCCGGCCCGATCAAGGTCTGGGGCGTTCCGGTTTCCAACGGCATGAAGATGGCGGTGGAGGAGATCAACGCCGCCGGTGGCATCAACGGGCGCAAGCTCAAGATGATCCTCGAGGACAACGGCTACGATCCGAAGAAGGCGGTGCTGGCGTCGCAGAAGATGGTCGAGCGCGACAAGATCTTCGCCATGATCGGCCCGATGGGCTCGCCGACCGTGCTCGCCGCGCAGGATATCCTGTTCGACGCCGGAGTACTGCAGCTGTTCCCGCTGACGGCGGCCGAATTCACCTTCAAGTTCGATCCGGCCAAGCCGCAGGAACGGCTGAAGTTCAACAATCTGCTGCCCTATGTCGAGAGCACGCGGGCGGCGGTGAAATGGATGATGGAGGCGAAGAACTTCAAGAAGCCCTGCATCATGCATCAGGACGA
The DNA here is from genome assembly GCF_900099825.1 of Bradyrhizobium ottawaense. Lineage (NCBI taxonomy): Bacteria > Pseudomonadati > Pseudomonadota > Alphaproteobacteria > Hyphomicrobiales > Nitrobacteraceae > Bradyrhizobium > Bradyrhizobium ottawaense. Next base: position 4,494,661 of record NZ_LT629693.1, read on the forward strand.
CGAGTACGGAAAGAATGTGCTTGACGGCTTCACGCAGCAGCTTGCTGCGATGAAGGTGTCGGCGGCCTCGGTGACCAGCTACAAGCGCGGCGCCTCCGACTTCTCGGCGCAGGTCGCCAAGATGAAGTCCGACGGCTGCGACATGGTCTTGCTCGGTACCGTGATCCGCGAAACCATCGGCGCGATGAGCGAAGCCAAGAAGCTCGGTTGGGATGTCACCTTCCTCGGCGCTACCCCGACCAACGTGCTCGAAGTGCCGACGCTCGGCAAGGAAGCGGTCGAAGGCCTCTACGCCGCGTCAGGTTTCGAAATTCCCTACGAAGACACCGCCAAGGGCAAGGTCAAGGACTGGCTCGCCAACTACAAGAAGATGTTCAACACCGACGCCAATACCCAGGCGATCATCGGTTACAATGCGATCGAGACCTTTGCCTTCTACGCCAACAAGGCCGGCAAGGACCTGACGGGGCAGAAGATGCTTGATGCGCTGGAATCAGGCGACAAGTTCCTCGACATCTTCAGCTCGCCGCCGACCAAGTTCTCCAAGACCGATCACCTCGCCAACACCATCACCCAGGTTCAACAGATCCAGAAGGGCCGCTGGGTGCTGGTGAAGGACAACCTGATGTTCTGAGGTTGGTCTCGCCTTCTACGACAAAGGGCTGCGCGATGGTCTCGCGCAGCCCTTTTGTTCTGGCTGTCATTCCGGGGCGCGCGTTAGCGCGAACCCGGAATCTCGAACTTCCGGGTTCGATGCTGCGCATCGCCCCGGAATGACAACGGCTATTTCGGCCGGATCGCGTCGGCGGTGCCCTGGATGAAGGCCTGGATCTTCACCACATCCGCTTCCGTCAGCTTGCCCGAGAAATCCGGCATGCCCTGGTCGCGGAACGGGCCCTTGAACACGAAATCCTTCAGGTTGGTGATGGTCTCCGGCGAGACGTAACCAAGGTTTCTGACATTGCCGCCCTTGTCGACGCCGGGCACGCCGTGACAGGTGGCGCAGGCGGCGACATAGATCGCGGTGCCTTCGGGAACGTCCTTCGGATCATATTTCACGCCCGCGAGCAGCCCTTCGGTCTGGTACTTCACGAACGACGGCAGCGGCGCCTTGCCGTCGACCGCGAAGGTGTAGACGGTGCCCGGGCTCTGCAGCTCGGTGACGCGCTGCGAGATGCCGAACACGCCGCCCCAGCCGACCGCGACCGAGACATACTGCTTGCCGTCGACCATATAGGTCGAGGCCGCGGCGACCACGCCGGTTCCGGTCGGCGTCTCCCAGAGCTTTTCGCCGGAGGTTGCGTTGTAGGCGATGAAGCGTCCATCGGCGGTGCCCTGGAACACCAGATTGCCGGCGGTGGTCAGTGTGCCGCCGTTCCACGGCGCGACATATTCGGCGCGCCAGGCTTCCTTCTGCTTGACCGGATCCCACGCCACGAGCCGCCCGAACGCCGGGGCCTTTGGCGGTTCGCCGTTGAGGACGAAGCCGACATTCCAGCCGGTGGTGCCGCCGAATTTGCCGGGCGTCGGCGCGTTCTGGACCACGGATTTTTCCGGCGTCAGATTGAGCGGCACGCCCTGCGCCGGCAGATAGACCAGACCGGTTTGCGGATTGTACGACATCGGATGCCAGTTATGGGCGCCGAACGGACCCGGAATGCTGTCGTAAGGCTCATCGCCGCGCGCCGCCGGCACTTCGATCGGCCGTCCGTCGGCGTCGTAGCCGGTGGCCCAGTTCACGTCGACGAAGTTCTTCGCCGAAATGAACTTGCCGTTGGTGCGGTCAATGACGAAGAAGAAGCCGTTCTTCGGCGCATGCAGGATAACCTTGCGCGGCGCGCCATCGATATTGATGTCGGCGAGGATCATCGGCTGCGTCGAGGTGTAGTCCCAGTGGTCGCCGGGCGTTTCCTGATAGTGCCAGACGTATTGTCCGGTGTCGGCATTCAGCGCCACCAGCGACGCCAGATAGAGATTGTCGCCGCCGGACGGGCTGCGCACGTTGCGGTTCCATGGCGAGCCGTTGCCGGTGCCGATAAAGACGAGGTTGAGATCAGGATCGTAGGTCATGCTGTCCCACGGCGTGCCGCCGCCACCATTGAGCCAGTATTTGCCGGCCGGGTCCCAGGTCTTGGCGGCCGCTTCCATCGACGCGTCTTCGAACGGCTTTGACGGATCGCCGGGCACCGTGAACCAGCGCCACGCCTGGTTTCCGGTCTCGGTGTCGTAGGCGGTGACGTAGCCGCGCGCGCCATATTCCGCGCCGCCCTGGCCGATCACGACCTTGCCGTTGAAGGCGCGCGGTGCGCCGGTGATGGTGTAGGAATGATCGTGATCGATCAGCGTATCCTTTTCCCACACCTTGGCGCCGGTGGCCGCATCGAGTGCGATCAGCCTGCCGTCATAGGCGGCGACGAACACCTTGCCCTTGTAGACCGCGACGCCGCGGTTGACGACGTCGCAGCAGCCCTTGTAGCCCTTCTCGCGGTCGACGCCGGGATCGAAACTCCAGATCTTCTTGCCGGTGCGGGCGTCGATGGCGTGCACCACGCTCCACGACGCGGTCTGATACATGATGCCGTCGACCACGACCGGCGTCGCCTCGACGCCGCGCGAGGAATCGAGACTGTAGCTCCACACCAGCCCCAGTTTCTTGACGTTGTCGGTGTTGATCTGGTTGAGCTTGGAAAAGCGGGTCTCGGCATAGTCGAGGCCGATGGTCGGCCAGTCGTTCGATGTCGCCGTATTGGCCTTGATGGAGGTGCTGTCCACCGCCGAGGTGACGGCCTTGATATGTTCGGGCGATGCTTTCGTCTGCGCGAACGCGGAGCCGGCGGATAGCGCAAGACCCAGCCCGATCGCGATCGCCATCTGCGTGAGACGCGCGGGCCGATGCAGTCCGGCTCTGGCTTCAGGAAAAAAACGGCAAGCGAAATCAACGCGCGGCGAACGTGTCATTCTCATTCCTCCCAACGATCTCTAGCGGATCTGTCGAGATGGTATGCCGGTGCAAAGGACGGCGTCAATCACAGGTGGCAACGAAAACAAAAAGAGAAAATTTGTGTCGTCATGTTTTGCCAAGCGGAATGCGACGCGGCTCCGGATGCAGCGCGCATCCGGCTGCACCGCAGCATCGCGTGGCGATTCAAGTCGAGCGGAGCCCGGTATCTTGTATGCAAGCCTTCGCCGCGACTCCGCACGCATCGTCTCTACGGGCCGCGCAGCGCGACCCCGAGCTCGATCGGCTGCAGCACGGGCGTGTCGCAACGCCAGTCGCCGTTGTCGGTCTTCTGAAACGCGAACGATTTTTCGATTCGGAGCCGGTGCGCGATCGGCAGACTGTCACGGCTTCCCGGCACAGACTTGGCTTGTCCCGATCTCAGGTCCCAGCAGGTTCCGGTGCAGCTCGAGGCAATGGGACTGCAGACGGCAAAGGGCGAAACAACCTTCATTTCGACTTCGGCGGTGACGAGCGCCTGTTCCGCCGACACCTCGGTGTCGATCTGGATGATGCGACTGATCCTGAGGAAATCGCTGCAGGCGTTGGCCGCATGAATCTGCGCGACGCAGAGATCGACCGCATCGGCGTCCGGTGTCCGGGAGAACGTCAGGCGGCCGAACACACGCTTTGGATCGCCCTTGGCGGCGTCGACCTCCGCGGTTTTCCGCGCGATGTATTCCGCCAGGCAGGCTTCCGATGACGACAATTCCGTCAGCGGCACGTTGTCCTTGTCGGTGAGGTTGCATCTGCGGTCGCGGTTGCGGGTCCATCTGGCATATTCGGCGAACGCGTTCCGGGCCTCGTCTTCCTTCATTCTGCCGATCAGCGCGAGAACCTGGCCGTTGAGCTCCCTGTCGGCGATCGCCAATGAAGGATCGCTGCAGATCAGCGTCCCGGCGGGGGTGTTGGTGGCGAGACAATCGAAATTCGGATCGTTCAGGATCGCGATCCGCTCTTCGGTTTGCTTCAGCAGGCAGGCCTTGACCGGGACAATTTGCAGGTTGGCAGTGCCTTGCCGGTCGAAGATTCCGCAACTCAGATTGCGGCTTGCGATCCATTCGACGTTCTCTTCGATCGCCATCCGGCGATCGGCGATCCGGTTCAGCCGCTCCTGCACCGCGGCGTTCAGCCGCGCGCCGGCGCTCCGCAGTTCTGGATCGCCGCAGAATAATTGCCCCGCGGTGTCCCTGACTTCGGCGCAGCGATTGGTCTCGAACAGCGGCAGGGTGTCGCGCAGTGAGCGGTCGGATTCGGGCGTGCCTTCGGCGCGGACGGAAAACGCCGTCCCGATCAGGGCTGCCGCGGCAGCCAGCATGATGATGCGCATTCGAATCCCGCCCCAACGAAGATCAAGAGAGGAGACGTCAAACAGAAACGCCAAAGGGAAACACTACAGCTGCAGAAAACAGCGTCGTGCCGTTATGGCCGCAGCCTCTCAGCCTTCGCCGCGCAATGAAGTTGCTGGGCGGATGTTTGTCAATCGGCTTGGGCCGGGACCTCGCCGGCGGGCGCGACCAGGGCGGGTCGGACCAGCGAACCCACGGCGAGCGGCGCTGCGGGGATTGGTCCGGTCGCGCTGGCGAGCAAGGGCGTGTCGACGTATCGCATCACCTGATGCTGGTCGATCACGAATGTCGGCCGGTAATTTCTGACATTGGCATCCTCGACCATCGCCATGCGCTGGTTATCCAGCGTCAGCCAGCGGCCATCGAGCCGCGCGGCGGCCACCGCGTGGTCGTCGCCATGGATTGTGTCGTGCAGGACCACGATTCGCAGGTCCTCGGGCGCGATGCCGGCGAGGCGCAGCGCAACGAATTTCGCGATCGCGTAGTCCTCGCAATCGCCGCCGCCCCTGGCGAGGGTAACCAGCGGCGAACTCCAGACGTCGATCTGGCCGTATTGGGCGAGATCGCTCACCGGGCGGATCGCGAGGTTGACGGCGCGATTGACCTCACCGAGCCGGGCGCGGCCTTCGCGAAGCCTGGCGGCATCGATAATGGCGAGAAATTGCAGCGCGGCCGGCGACGCACAGCGGTCGGGATCGCCCTCGCACAGCGCGAGCTGCACCAATTCATCCTCGAGACGGCGCTGCACGCCCTGCCATTTGTCGTAGAGCCCGCCGCTGGTGAGGGAAGATGCGGAGAGCCCGAACGGCTCGGCCGACTTCCGGATCAGGGTTGCAGGTCCGGGCGAGAGCAGCGTTCCGGCGCTCACAGGTGCTTCGGGTCCGAACCAGACCACGCCACAGGCGAGTATAAGCGCACGCAAAGCGCGCAATTGAACCGGTATTCCCATCTGACGCCCCTTGTCCGGGCATCGACGGGCTGGTTCTGCCCGCTCGTGACCGGATCATTTCGCTGGCGTCAGGATGGGCGGGGGAGGTTTTCGTCTGCTTAAAACCAGAGGGGGGCTGGCTGGAAAGCAAGAAACGGCCTAAAGGTGGCCTCGCCGCGATAGGTAAGATTTTATCTGTCTTCCCGACGCGTGCCCGTTTCTCAGACTGAGGGCTGCTTTAACTGAGCCTTATCCTTGATTTCCAGTTAATATGGCTAATTCGTTACGAATCGCGTGATTTGTTATCTAGATCACAGCTTCAACTTGAAAAATGTCGTCAAATTGCAATGCGGCATTCGAGGAGAGAAGTGAGAAAGTAGATATCTCACATTTTATACCTCGAATACTGCAGTACTGTTACTTCGGTCTCAAAGGTAAGAATGTATTGTTGTCGTTCCGGCACCTAATACTTGTTGTCTGCTGAGGAGCCTCAAGAAGTCGGGCCTCAAACGGTCCGGCGGGCGTAGCTTGCGCAAGCAATGGATAGTTTCGGAAGAAACGTTCCAGTGATATGCAAGTTTAGAAAATTGATATTGTATAATATTTAACCATAGCGGCGACGGTGCCACTTTGAGCTTGGCCGGCAAATTTAGCGACATGACGCCTGACGGCCAGGGTGCCCATCCCGGTGCGCACGTCCATGTCGGCACTGTTTCGGGCCATGCGCCGGCCGACGCCATTATCATTCCTGATGCGCATCTGCTCTTCACCGGCGACTTCAAGCGCGCGGGCGTCGACCTGGTCGTTTCCGGCGACGGCCATGAAGTCGTCCTGCACGACTACTTCAAGGGCGAGAAGCGGGCGGCGCTGGCTTCTCCCGATGGCGCCCATCTCACCGGCGACCTTATCAACGCGCTGACCGGGCACACCCAGTTTGCGCAGGCCGACGGCAGCGCCAGCGTTGCCCAGGTCATCGGTCACGTGACCAAGCTGACCGGTACCGCGACCGCGATCCGCAACGGCGTATCGATCATCCTGAACCAGGGCGACAACGTCAACAAAGGCGACGTGGTCCAATCCGGATCCGACTCGACGCTCGGCATCACCTTCATCGACGGCACCGTGTTCGGCCTCGCGTCGAATGCCAAGATGGTGCTGAACGAAATGATCTACGACCCCAACGGGTCGGACAACAAATCGCTGATCAGCCTGGTGCAGGGCACCATTTCGTTCGTCGCCGGCGCCACTGCCAAGCATGGCGACATGAAGGTCGACACGCCGGTCGCCACCATGGGCATCCGCGGCACCGCGGTGCTGGTGGAGATCGATTTCACAGTGCCCGCCACGGGTGACGCGCCGCCGGCCAAGTTCCAGGTGCTGGTCGAGCCCGACGGCACCACCGGCTCCTACATCCTGTTCGACAAGACCACGCTGACGCCGATCGCGACCGTCAACCAGGCGGGAACGCAGACGATCGTCAGCGGCCAGGGCACGGTCAACTTCCTGTCGTCGGCGCCACTGTCGGCCGATGCGCAAAAGATCATCACCGACGTCTTTGCGCTGAAGTTCTCCGACCTCAACAACCCGAATACCAAGACCGCCACCAATTTCACCGACTCGATCACTCAGCAAAACATAACCCTCAAAACGGCAAGCGGCGAGGACGTGGCTGTCAAGGTGCTGACGGTCAACGTTGCAGACAAGCCGGTCGACCCGAGCAAGAGCACCAACCCGAGCAGCCGCGATCACATCCCCGGGCCGCCGGAGGTTGTCACCCACGGCGGCGCCACGACCGAACGCGCGCTGACCACCGGCAGTACCGCCATCGACAGCGTGAGCGGCACGGTCGCCTATGCCGACATCAACCCCGGCGACGTTCCGACCGTCAAGACCACGTTCGCTTCCTTCACCTATCAGAACGCGGGTCACACCGACGTCACCGCGACGCTGACCGCGGCGCAACTGGCGGCAATCCATGCCGTCGAAACGCCGCTGGTCGTGGTGCAGGATCCCACCAACATCAATCACGGCGTGGCGACCTGGACCTACAATATCGCCGACCACGCCTTCGACTTTCTCGCTGCCGGCGAGGTGTTGACGCTGACCTACACGGCGCGGGTCGACAACAATTTCGCGCTGAACAATGAGTTCAAGGAAGTTACGTTCACGATCACGATCACCGGCACCAACGATACGCCGGTCATTACCACCGGGCCGCAGCATATTTCGTTTACCGGCGGCACCACAACGCCGGGCCCCTTCCTGACGACGAGCGATGCCACCTCAGGAACGCTGTCCTTCACCGATGTCGATCTGACCGATACCCATACGGTTTCGACGAAACTGACCAGCGCCTTGCTTTCCGGCGCCGAGATTTCGACGCTGGCGCCGGCTCCCCTGAATTTCTTCAAAACCGCGCTCACCGCATCGATCGCGGCAGGCCACGACAGTACCCAGAAGAATACCGGAACGATCGACTGGAATCTCGCGGATCTGCGCGCATATCTTGCCGATTTCGTGCCGGCGGGAGACACGCTCACCCTGGTCTACACCGTAACGGTGACGGACTCGCAGGGAGCGACATCCACGCAGGACATTACCGTCACCATCACCGGCAATAACACGCCGGCGGTGGTCTGGGTCGCTACCACGGCGTCCGGCTCGACGGGAGACTGGAACGACGCGGCGAACTGGGAAACCGGAACCCGTCCCACGGGGACGGATGATGCCATCATCATCACCAATCAGCTGCAAAAACTGACACCGAATTATCCGGTCACGATCAATGCCGCGGCTTTTGCCAAGACCGTGACCATGAACGACTTCGGGACCACACCCCCGGAACTGGATAATAACAGCACCCTCCAGATTGGCGGTGCGTTCGACCTGTTCGCCGATTCGATTGTCAAGAATGCCGGCGCGATCAGCGTCGGCGGCGCCATCGAGGTCCAGGGTACTAGTCAGCTGACCAACTCGGGTACGCTGAACCTCGCCCAGGGCGGCGACTTCAAAGACAGCAGCAGCATTACGAATCTCGCCGACGGCATCATCGACCTCAAGGGCGGAACGCTGACCGACTACGTCGTGATCATCAATAGCGGGTTGATCAAGGTCGAGAGCGGCACGAAGCTGGTGCTGAACGGCGGTGGTATTGACGGCGGTATCGTTACCAACTTTGGCACCATCGAGATCGCCGGCACCGGCAGCATCACCAACGATGCGCTAGCCAACCACCAGCTGACGGTGGACTCCGGCAAGACCCTGACGCTGGACGGCACCACGATCACCGGCGGCACGATCACCGACGGCGGCACGGTCCATGTGACCTCGGGCAAGACGCTGACGCTGAACGGCGTGGCGCTGGACGGCGGCATCATTACCAATGCCGGCACCATCGAGATCTCCGGCACCGGCAGCATCACCAACGATACGTTCGGCAACAATCAGCTGACGGTGGACTCGGGCAAGACCCTGACGCTGGACGGCACCACGATCACCGGCGGCGCGATCACCGACGGCGGCACGGTCCATGTGACCTCGGGCCAGACGCTGACGCTGAACGGCGTGGCGCTGGACGGCGGCATCATTACCAATGCCGGCACCATCGAGATTGCCGGCACCGGCAGCATCACCAACGATGCGTTCGGCAACAATCAGCTGACGGTGGACTCCGGCAAGACCCTGACGCTGGACGGCACCACGATCACCGGCGGCACGATCACCGACGGCGGCACGGTCCATGTGACCTCGGGCCAGACGCTGACGCTGAACGGCGTGGCGCTGGACGGCGGCAAGATCACCAATGCCGGCACCATCGAGATTGCCGGCACCGGCAGCATCACCAACGATACGTTCGGCAACAATCAGCTGACGGTGGACTCCGGCAAGACCCTGACGCTGGACGGCACCACGATCACCGGCGGCGCGATCACCGACGGCGGCACGGTCAACGTCGGCAGCGGCAAGACGCTGACGCTGAACGGCGTGGCGCTGGACGGCGGCATCATTACCAATGCCGGCACCATCGAGATTGCCGGCACCGGCAGCATCACCAATGATGCGCTGGCCAACAACCAGTTGACGGTCGATAGCGGCCAGACGCTGACGATCGACGGCAGCACCATCACCGGCGGTGCGGTCACCAATTCGGGCGCAACGCTGAAGGTCACAAGCGGCAAGTCCGCGACCCTGAACGACGTCACCGTGACCGGCGGCAATATTACGGACGCCGGTACGATCAATGTCGCCCTGGGCAAGACCCTGAAGCTGAACGGCGTGGCGCTCGACGGCGGCGCGGTCGGCAACTCCGGCACCATCGAGATTGCCGGCACCGGCAGCATCACCAACGATGCGCTGGCCAACAACCAGTTGACGGTCGATAGCGGCCAGACGCTGACCATCGACGGCAGCACCATCACCGGCGGCGCGGTCACCAACACCACGGCGACGCTGAAGGTCACCAGCGGCCAGACTGCGACCTTGAACGACGTCACGGTCACCGGCGGCAATATTACCGACGGCGGTACCGTCAACATCGCCTCCGGCAAGACCCTGAAGCTGAACGGCGTGGCGGTGGACGGCGGCGCGGTCGGCAACTCCGGCACGATCGAGATTACGGGCACCGGCAGCATCACCAATGATGCGCTGGCCAACAACCAGTTGACGGTCGATTCTGGCCGGACGCTGACGATCGACGGCAGCACCATCACCGGAGGCGCGGTCACCAATTCGGGCGCAACGCTGAAGGTCAACGGCAGCCAGACCGCGACCTTGAACGATGTCACGGTCACCGGCGGCACGATCACCGACGGCGGCACGGTCAACGTCGCCGGCGGCAAGACCCTGAAGCTGAACGGCGTGGCGCTGGACGGCGGCGCGGTCGGCAACTCCGGCACCATCGAGATTACAGGCACCGGCAGCATCACCAATGATGCGCTGGCCAACAACCAGCTGACGGTCGATTCTGGCCAGACCCTGACCATCGACGGCACTACCATCACCGGCGGCGCTGTCACCAACACCACGGCGACGCTGAAGGTCAACGGCGGCCAGACCGCGACCCTGAACGACGTCACGGTCACCGGCGGTTCGATCACCGACGGCGGTACCGTCAACATCGCCAGCGGCAAGACGCTGACGCTGAACGGCGTGGCGCTGGACGGCGGCATCATTACCAATGCCGGCACCATCGAGATTGCCGGCACCGGCAGCATCACCAACGATACGTTCGGCAACAATCAGCTGACGGTGGACTCCGGCCAGACGCTGACGATCGACGGCAGCACCATCACCGGCGGCGCGGTCACCAATTCAGGCGCGACGCTGAAGGTGAACGGCAGCAAGACCGCAACCCTGAACGACCTCACGGTAACCGGCGGCGCTATCACCGACGGCGGCACGGTCAACGTCGCCTCGGGCAAGACCTTGACGCTGAACGGCGTGGCACTCGACGGCGGCATCGTTACCAATGCCGGCGCCATCGAGATCTCCGGCACCGGCAGCATCACCAACGATGCGCTGGCCAACAACCAACTGACGGTCGATGGCGGCCAGACGCTGACGATCGACGGCAGCACCATCATCGGCGGCGCGGTTACCAACACCGGCGCGACGCTGAAGGTCACCAGCGGCAAGATTGCGACCCTGAACGACGTCACGGTAACCGGCGGCGCTATCACCGACGGCGGCACGGTCAACGTCGCCTCCGGCAAGACGCTGAACCTGAGCGGCGTGGCGTTGACGGGCGGCGCCTTCGGCAATTCCGGCACCGTCAACGTCAGCGGCTCCAGCAGTATTGGCAATGACTATTTCACCAATAACGGCGCGCTGAACGCGATCAACAACGGCACGCTGGAACTGACCAGTACCACGATCGCCAATGGCTTTGGGACGATCGCGGTGGCGTTCGGTTCAACGCTGGATCTCGACAACGGAGCGGTCATCAACGGCGGCGCGCTCGGTAATTCGGGCACGATTCAGATCGAGACAAGTTCCGGCGCGACGCTGAACGGCGTGACCGTCACGGGCGGCGGCGCCATCAATGTCGATTATGCGGCTCTTGCCGCAACGCTGATCCTCGAGGGCGGCACCAGCATCACCGGCGGCACGCTGGTGAACGGCACCGTCGGTACGATCGAGATCGAAAGCGCCGCGGGCGCGATCTTCGACGATGTCGGCGTGACCAACGTCGGTACCCTGCAGGTGGACGCGGCGAGCCAGCTCGTGCTTCAGAACGGCGCCACCATCGCTGGCGGCGGCGTTGCCGTCGCGAGCGGTGGCCTGCTGGAAACGCATGGCGCGGGCATTGAGATCAACGCTGCTATTACCAATGACGGCACGATCGAGATCAAGGACGGCACCCTCAAAATATCCACCTCGATCTCCGGGACCGGCTCGGTCAGGATTGACGGTGGCGCGGCGTTCGAACTCAACGGATCCGACAGCCAGACGGTCGAGTTCCACGGCGACAATGCGGTGTTGAAGATCGACGGCGCGAGCTTTGGCGGCAGTATCGCCGGCTTCGCCGCGACCGACGAAATCAATCTGAAAAGTATCGCCTACGATGCGACGACCACCGCGACCTTTGTCAACGGCGTGCTGACGATCTTCCATGGCAGCGATTCGATCGCCATGACGATGGTCGGCGATTACAGCCACGCGCATCTGGCGGGGGCAGGCGACGCGACGCATACATTGATCACCTTCAACGCCGCGGACGATGCGCCGGTCTTCGCCGAAAAGTCGGAAACGGGCTCGATTGAGGAGCAGTTGACCGCGACCGGTTCGTCGGCCCTGGATTCGGTTGGTGGCACGTTACACTTCGCCGATGTCGACTTGCTGGACCGGCCGACCGCGACCATTACGTCACAGTCCGTGACCTGGACCGCCGCCGATCACCACACGGATCTGGGGACGCCGCCGCAACTCACGGCTATCGAGAATGCGCTGACGCTGGCGCAGTCGGGTAACACCAACAACGGCACCATTGGCTGGAACTATTCGATTGCCGATGGCGTGCTTGATTTCCTGGCCGAGGGCGAGACGATCACGCTCACCTCGAAGGTCACGGTGAACGACGGCGAGGGCAAGACCGACACCGCGACGGTGATTGTGACTATCACCGGCCATAACGACGCGCCGGTGCTGGCGGCGGATACGGCTGCGTCGCATGTGATCACCGAACAGCCGGGCCTTACCGGCGCACCGAGCACGACGGTCGATAAGACTTCGGGGTCGCTGACCTTTACCGATGTCGACCTCACCGACACGCATACGGTGAGCCATGACTCGCCGACCTATGTGTGGTCCGGCGGTGCGCTGACCACGGATCAGGCGAACGCCCTGACGGCGGCGAGCACGCTGGCGCTGACCGAGACCGATAGCACCGGTTCGGGCGCGGGCTCTGTGGCTTTCGACTACAGCGCGGCCGACAACAGCTTCGACTTCCTGGCGGCTGGCCAGACGCTGACGATCACCTATAATGTGACGGTCGTCGACTACAGCAAGGGCGTTGCCAACGGCACCTCGTCGGTCCAGCCGGTCACGATTACGATCCACGGCACCAACGACGCCGCCACCATCACCGCGACCACCGAGGGTTCGGACACCGGAGCGGTCACGGAAGACGGCACGCTGACGGCGAGCGGCTCGCTGACGGTGACCGATGTCGACAGCGGCGAAAATCATTTCCAGGCGCTGAGCGCGCAGGCGCTGACCGGTACCTACGGCAGCTTCACCTTCGACGCTGGCTCCGGCACATGGAGCTATGCACTCAACAACGCAGCGTCCAACGTCCAGGCGCTGACCGGAACCGATGTAGTGCACGACACGCTGACAGTGACGTCGGCCGACGGCACCGATTCGCATGTCATCGACGTCACCATCCATGGCACCAACGATCCCGCCACCATCACGGCGATCACCGAAGGTTCGGACGCCGGAGCGGTGACGGAAGACGGCACGCTGACGGCGAGCGGCTCGCTGACGGTGGCCGATGTCGACCACGGCGAAAATCATTTCCAGACCCCGAGCGCGCAGGCCCTGACCGGTACCTACGGCAGCTTCAGCTTCGACGCTGGCTCCGGCACATGGAGCTATGCGCTCAACAACGCGGCGTCCAACGTCCAGGCACTGGGCGGAACCGATGTGGTGCACGACACGCTGACGGTGACGTCGGCCGACGGCACCGATTCGCATGTCATCGATGTGACCGTCCACGGCACCAACGATCCCGCCACCATCACGGCGACCACCGAAGGTTCGGACGCCGGAGCGGTGACGGAAGACGGCACGCTGATGGCGAGCGGCGCACTGACGGTGGCCGATGTCGACCACGGCGAAAATCATTTCCAGACCCCGAGCGCGCAGGCGCTGACCGGCACCTACGGCAGCTTCAGCTTCGACGCCGGCACCGGCAAGTGGAGCTATGCGCTCAACAACGCGGCATCCAACGTCCAGGCGCTGAGTGGAACCGATGTGGTGCACGACACGCTGACGGTGAAGTCGGCCGACGGCACCGACTCGCACGTCATCGACGTCACCATCCACGGCACCAACGACGCGCCGGTGGCGGATGATTTTTCGATCACCAACGCCGCGCCCTCCGGCGACGGATGGATACTGGATCCTGACAACGGTCATTACTATCGTCTGGTGACGACCAATTTGAGCTGGAGTTCAGCCAACGCCACCGCGCAAGGCGATGGTGCCTATCTTGCTACCATCACGAGCCAGGCCGAGCAGAACTTCGTCGCAGCGCTCGCGACGGGCAACCGTGCCTGGCTCGGCGGCGGAGCTACTGACGATGACACCGGCGCGGGCCATTTCACCTGGCTGACGGGGCCTGAAGCAGGAACCGCTTTCGACTATACGCACTGGCGCGCGGGTGAACCCAATGGCGGTTTCGGCGCGACCGAATATGTTCATATCGAGGGCGTCGACGACTCTCCCAATGGCGGCTGGAACGATGCTCCCGATGCTGCGGGTGGTCGCGATTTTATCGAAGAATGGGGTGGCCAGACCGGCCAGGTCGCATTCCGCGAGGATACCGGCACCACGCTGACGTCGGCGCAACTGCTCGCCCACGCCACCGATGTCGACAGCACGCTCACGGTCACCTCCGTCAGTGCGGCGAGCGCGCATGGCGGTACGGTCAGCCTCGACGGTGGCATCGTCACCTATCATCCTGCCGCCGATTACAACGGCGCCGACAGCTTTACCTACACGGTTTCGGACGGCAGCCTGACCTCGACGGCAACGGTGTCGTTCAACGTCGCCGCCGTCAACGACGCGCCGGTGTTTACCGGTAACGCAGTCGGCACGGCTTACGCGGCGACCGGCGCCGCGGTGGCGATCGCGACCAATGTCGTGGCCAGCGATATCGACAGCACCAACTACAATGGTGGAACGCTGACGGCGACCGTCATCGCCGGCGGCAACCAGGGCGACACGCTGTCGATTGCCAGCAACTACATTTCGATGGACGGCAACGAAATCCTGTTCGATGCCGACGGGGCAACCGGCCCCGGCGTCGCCGTGGATATCGGCGCGCTGACAAATAACGGCATCAACAGCCTGACGATTACGCTGAATTCCGGCGCCGACGATGCGGCCGTTGCGGCGCTGGCGCAGGCGGTCGAATTCTCGAACGCCAAGCCGGACCCCGTCACTGGAACCCGGACCGTGGCCTTCACGCTGCATGACGGCGGCGGCACCGACAATGGCGGACACGACAGTGCCTATTTCACCGCAGACGTCAACGTCACGGCAGCGGTCGCTCCCGCCCCGGCGATTCAATTGCTCGATGCCACTTTCCTCGGCGGCGCCGGCGACCAGGCGGCGACCGCCGTCACCTATGCCAACGGTCACCTCTATCTGACTTACAACGCGCCGATCACGCAGAGTTCGTCCGATCACTCAACGGTCGTGGGCTTCACCACCGGTGCCGGCGCGCCGACGCAGGATTTCTCCGAGCAGTGGTCCTACGGGTTCTTCACCGGCGTCGCGGCCGATGCCAACACGATTTATGCGGCCGGTGGCAGTCATCCGAGCGCCGGCCTGACGCATGACGGCGTCGGCGGCGCGGAAGAAAAATCGATTCTCGTGGGCTTCAACGCTGACGGCACCGCGGGCAGCAGCCCGGCGGCGCCTGCGACCGAGTACGCCGCCAACAATTTCTTTAGCTATACCGGCACCGAGATGTTCCAGAACGTCCTTGCCACGACGCAAGGCGGCAACACCATCCTGTATGCCACAGGCTTCGGGCAGCCGGCCAGTTATGGTGCCTATATCCTCGCCGAATATAGCAGCGCCGGAACCTTGCTGCATGCCGCGACCGATCCCTTGGCGACGCCTGGCTTCTCGAATGCCTACGATGCGGTCGAGTTCAATGGTGCGATCTGGGCGGTCGGCAATACCCAGCATTCCGGCGACGCGACCAATACCGCAACGGTCTGGACCGCCAGCCACGATCTGAGTTCTGTCGTCACCCACAAGGACGTGACCGGCGCGGCCGCCGGGAATTTCGCCAGTGCGGCGGTCGTCGGCAATGCGCTTTTCGCGGTCGGCAATGTCAACAGCAACGGCGGCGATTTCCTGATCGCCAAGTACAATACCGATGGTTCGGTCGCCTGGAGCGAGAGCTTCGGCGGCAGCGGCGCGGATACGCTGAACGGCGCGGTAGCGCTCGATGGCCATCTCTATGTCGTCGGCTCGACCACCAGCGGCGGCAGTACCGACGGTGTGCTGATGGAGATCAACACGGCGGACGGAAGCGTCGTGTCGAGCACCACCTATGGCGGCGCGCTGTATGATTCCTTCAACTCGATCACGACTGACGGACATAACCTCTATGTCGCGGGCGAATCGAAGAGCTTCACCCATGGCGGCAACGGCGCCGGCCAGGACGATGCCATCCTTCTGACCTATAGTTCCGGACATGGGACGCCGGCGCCTGGATCGTCTGGGCCCGTCATCGAAACCGACCAATTCACCGTCACGGAGAACGGCGGCGGCGTGACCACGGTGTCCGGCCTGCGCGTTGCCGATGCGGACGCTACGGCCGCGACCGACACATTCACGATGACCGCTGCCACGGATGCCGCCCCAGGCAGCAGCGTGACGCCAGGAACGGACTCGGGCAGCCTCGCCGACCTCAATACGACGTTAAGCAATGGCGTCGTGTACAGTCCCGGCGTCGTTCCGCCGCAAACCGACGCGGTGACGTTTACGGTTGCCGACAGTTTTGGCGGTCACGATACCGTTCATTTCATCTTCAACCAGGGCGGCACGGGTCCCGACATCACCTTGACCGGGACATCGGGCAAGGACGTCATTTTCGCGACCGGCAACAACGACACGCTCACCGGTGGCGCGGGCGCCGACCAGTTCGTGTTCAGGCCCAGCGGCAACGCCAATTCCGATACGATCACCGATTTTTCGCCGGGTCTGGACCATATCGACCTCAGGGCATTTTCCGGCACGGTCGCCTCGTCCAACCTCTCGAGTTGGCTGGCAAGTCACGCCAGCGTGTCGCCGACAAATTCCGCTGATGTCCTCATCACGCTGGATGCCAACGACGCCGTTACCCTCAAGAACGTGGCCCTCAACAACCTGCATGTGGGCGACTTCATCGTGTCGCCGCATATCAGCTGACGCCGCGATTTGCGAATTCGCGCCAACTTCGTGACATCGGCGTCATCTTCCGGCTTGTCTGACGGCGCCGGTTAAGCCATCAATCGAATCCCATGAAGCGACTTCGGATAGTGCGGCGGTGGTTCGCGCGGCGTTTTGGTTACGCCCGGCTGGCATGTCTTGCGCTGTTGGTGCTGTTCGCGGCCTTCCGGATTGCCGATCCGGCCCCGGTCGAGGAAATCAGGGTCAGGACCTTCGACACGTTCCAGCGGTTCGATCCCCGCAAGAAGGCCGTCAGGCCGGTCACCATCGTCGATATCGACGACAAGAGCATGGAAAAGCTCGGGCAGTGGCCGTGGCCGCGCACCCGGATCGCCGATCTCATCACCGAACTGACGCGGCTCGGCGCGGTCGTGATCGCGTTCGACGCCGTGTTCTCGGAGCCCGACCGCCTCAATCCGAATATTGCGGCGGATACGTTCCGCAATCTCGACGAGGCGACCCGCGAGAAACTGCGGTCGTTGCCGAGCAACGATCAGGTTTTCGCCGACGCCATCAAGGCGTCGCGCGTGGTGCTTGGCGAATCCGGACTGCCGGAGGAAATCGCTCCCCTCGACAAGACGTTGCCGGTGACCGGGATCGCGATGCTGGGCGAGGAGCCGCAGCGCTTCATGTTCGATTTTCCGGGCCTGCTGCGCAACGTGCCGGAGCTGGAACATGCCGCCGCCGGACGCGGTCTGTTCACGATCCGGCCCGAGCGCGACGGCATCGTGCGGCGGGTGCCGATGATCATGCAGGCGCAGGGCCAGACCATGCCGTCGCTGACCTTCGAAATGCTGCGGGTCGCGACCGGCTCGGGCACGATCCTGATCAAGGCCGAGAAGGCTGGCATCAAGAGCGTCGGCATCAGGGGCCTGCAGATTCCGACCGACAACAATGGCCAGTTCTGGGTTCACTACGCCCGCAACGATGCCTCGATCTATGTTCCGGCGATCAACGTGCTGGAAAAGAATGTCGCGCCGGACATGATCGCCGGCAAGCTGGTATTGATCGGCACCTCGGCGGTCGGCCTCAACGACATCAAGACCACGCCGGTTTCGCGCGCGATGCCCGGGGTCGAAATTCATGCCCAGGTGCTGGAGAGCGCCCTCACGGGTGCGGTGATCTCGCAGCCGATCTACGGCATCGCCATCGAGTTCACCACCGCGCTGCTGTTCGGACTGCTGGTGATCGCGTTTGCGCCCGCGTTCGGGCCGGTCACGCTGGTGGCGCTCGGCGCGGTGTTCGCGACCGCCCTGATCGGCACCTCCTGGTACTTCTACACCCAGCACCGGCTGTTGATCGATTTCACCTATCCGCTGATGTCGACCACGGCGATCTATCTCACGTTGATCTTCTCCAGTTTCGTGCGCGAGCAGGCGCAGCGCCGGCAGATCCGCTCGGCATTCGGGCAATACCTGTCGCCGGCGCTGGTCGAGCAACTGGCGCAATCGCCGGAAAAGCTCGTGCTCGGCGGCGAGGAGCGCGAGATGACCATCATGTTCTCGGATGTGCGAGGCTTTACCTCGATTTCAGAATCCTACAAGCACGACCCGCAGGGACTGACCGCGCTGATGAACCGGTTCCTGACGCCGTTGACCAACGCGATTCTCGCCCGCAAGGGCACCAT
Source organism: Bradyrhizobium ottawaense (assembly GCF_900099825.1). Taxonomy (NCBI): domain Bacteria; kingdom Pseudomonadati; phylum Pseudomonadota; class Alphaproteobacteria; order Hyphomicrobiales; family Nitrobacteraceae; genus Bradyrhizobium; species Bradyrhizobium ottawaense. The sequence continues at coordinate 4,513,236 of NZ_LT629693.1, forward strand.
CGACAAATACATGGGCGACGCCATCATGGCGTTCTGGAACGCGCCGATCGACGACAATGAACATGAGATCAATGCCTGCGAGGCGGCGATCAACATGCTCGAGCGGATCGACGAACTCAACAAGCTGCGTGAAGAGGAAGCGCAGCATGGTGGCCACGCTTACATCCCGCTTAACGTCGGGGTCGGTTTGAACACCGGAGTTTGCGTCGTCGGCAACATGGGTTCCGACCTGCGTTTCGATTATTCGGTGTTGGGCGACAGCGTCAACCTGGCGTCGCGCCTCGAAGGACAATCCAAGGAATACGGATTTCCGATCATCGTCGGCTCCAGGACCGCGCTCGCGGTCAAGGACAAGTTCGCGATCCTCGAGCTCGACTTCATCATGGTGAAGGGCAAGAAGGAGCCGGAGGTGATCTATGCCATCGCCGGCCGCGAGGACACCGCGCAATCCGGCCGTTTCCAGCGGCTGCGCAATCTCACCATCGAGATGCTGGCCTGCTATCGGGCACGCGACTGGGAAGGCGCACTCGCCGCGATCGAACGCGGCCGCCGCACCGACGAGCGGCATTCGCTGGAGCTGCTCTATAATCTCTACGAAGCGCGCATCCGCGGCTACATCGAAAACCCGCCGCCGGAAGACTGGAACGGCGCGTTTGCGCTGCTGACGAAGTAACACCCGTCGTCCCGGCGTTCGCCGGGACGACAAGTTATTGCCCCTCCAGTTTGGCTCACTCCAGCCCGATCTGCGTCAGATCCTGGAACCAGTGCTGCGCCTGCACGAATTGTTTCACCTTCGGCGACAATGCGTGCGGGTTGGTGTCGTGCACGACCCACACCAGCACTGCATCGTCGACGATCAGTGAATGTGCTTGCGCGATCAGTTCGTCCTGCTTGGCGGTGTCGAACGTCTGCTTGGCTTCGTTGATCAGCGCGTCGACCTTGGGATTCTTGTAGCCGCCCCAGTTGACGCCGACCGGCGCGACCTGGTCGGAAGCGAAGAAGCGGACGATGGCGTAGAGCGGGTCCGAGGTGACATAGGCGATGTTGTTGGCGGTGATGCCGGCGTTCATCTCGTCGGCCGCGCCCTTGCGCCAGTGCGTGTATAGTGTCTCGAGCTCGACCACCTTGAAGTCGATCTCGATGCCGATTTCCTTGAAACTCTGCTGCAGGAATTCGTTCATCGGCAGCGACAGCATCTGGCCGGTGCCGCCTTGCGCGATGATGAAGGTCGCCTTCAGCGGCTTCTCCTTGGAGTAGCCGGCCTCCTGAACCAGTTTCTTGGCCTCTGCGAGATCGTATTTGATGTCGAAGCTGGGCTTGCCGAACCACGGGCTCGACGGGTCGACCTGGCCCTTGGCGGGCTTGGCGAGACCGTTCATCAGGCCGACCACCGCATCGCGATCGATCGCGAGGTTGAGCGCCTTGCGCAGGCGCACGTCGGTCCAGGGCGAGCCGGGCAGGACGCTCAGGTGATAATTCCAGACATGCGGGGTGATGTTGTCGACGATCTTCATCCCGGCCGATTTGAGCTGCGGCACCGCGTCCGGCGCCGGCGTTTCGATCAGGTCGACCTGGCCCGCCAACAGCGCATTGGTGCGGGTCAGCGCTTCCGGCATCGGAATCAGGATCAGTCTGTCGGTCTTCGGAATCCGCTTCTTGTTCCAGTAATCCTCGTTCCGCGTCAGTTCGGCGAGTTCGCGCGGCACCAGCTTGGTCAGTTTGAACGGGCCGGTGCCGGACGGCTGGCTGGCGAACTTGTCCCAGTCCTTGCCGAGCTTTTCATATTGCGCCGGGCTCGAGACCAGGAACCAGAGCATCTGGTAGGGGAAGAACGAGTCGACCGCCTTGGTCGTGATCTCGACGGTGTCGTCGTCGATCTTGGCGTAGCTTGCGACCGAGGGCAGGCGGGTCTTCACCTGCGCGCTCTGGCGCTTGTCGAACTGCGGTGCCTTGTCGTTCAGCACCTTGTCCAGATTCCAGATCACGGCATCGGCGTTGAAGTCGCTGCCGTCATGGAACTTGACGCCCTTGCGCAAGGTGAAGCGCCACTTCTTCTTGTCTGACTCGTCGACCTTCCATTCGGTCGCTAAGCCCGGCACCAGCTTGCCGGGCCGGTCGGAGACGTCCATTTCCCAGGCCACCAGCGGATCGTAAATCGTGTAGGCGGTGAACTGATAGGCGCCGGCGCCGCGGTCGGGCTGACCGGTGGTCAGCGGGATGTCGGCCATCGAGATGCCGTAGCGCACCACGGATTCGGCGTGCGCGGACTTCGCCGGCAGGCCGATGCCGATGGCCAACGCCGCGGCAGCGAGAAGCATCGTTCTTGGGGTGCGCATGGATCAAACTCCGTTGGACAAGTATTCGAAATACCTAATGCCAATGAAGCAAGGTTGATGCCAGAATAGGCAATTCGCCCCGTTCTGCAGGCGGATCACATGGAGTTGTGCGACCAATTGGCCAATCGGAGTAAAATTCTCTCCCTTGGCACAGGCGTTGCATAGTTTTGCATAAGAATTAATCATCGAAGTCGAGAAGGGATTGCTGAAATGCGTATCGTAAGTTCGAAAAAGGCCGTGACGGCGTGGATGCTGGCGACCGCACTGGTGGTGGGACTGCCGCAACTGGCCTCGGCCGAATCCGTGCTGCGGATCGGCATGACCGCCGCCGATATTCCGCGCACCCTCGGCCAGCCCGACCAGGGCTTTGAAGGCAACCGCTTCACCGGCCTCACGATGTATGACGCGCTGACGATGTGGGACCTGTCCTCGGCCGACAAGGCGAGCGTCATGATTCCCGGCCTCGCCACCGAGTGGAAGGTCGACGACGCCGACAAGAAGAAGTGGACCTTCAAGCTGCGTCCCGGCGTCACCTTTCACGACGGTTCGCCGTTCAACGCCGACGCCGTGGTCTGGAATGTCGAGAAGGTGCTGAAGCAGGATGCGCCGCAATTCGACGCCAGCCAGGTCGGCGTCACCGCCTCGCGCATGCCGACCTTGGCTTCCGCGCGCAAGGTCGACGACATGACGGTGGAGCTGATCACCAAGGAGCCGGATAGCTTCCTGCCGATCAACCTCACCAACCTGTTCATGGCATCTCCTTCGAAATGGCAAAAACTGTTCGACGCCGCCGAGGGCGCGGACGCCAAGGCGAAATCGCAGGCTGCCTGGGCCGCCTTCGCCAAGGACGCTTCGGGCACCGGCCCCTGGAAGATGTCCGCCTTCACGCCGCGCGAACGGCTCGAACTGGTCAAGAACGCCGACTACTGGGACAAGGCGCGCGTTCCCAAGGTCGACAAGATGGTGCTGCTGCCGATGCCGGAGGCCAATGCCCGCACCGCGGCGCTGCTGTCGGGTCAGGTCGACTGGGTCGAGGCGCCGGCGCCGGATGCGGTTGCCGAAATCAAGCAGCGCGGCTTCGTGATCCAGAGCAACGAGGAGCCGCATGTCTGGCCGTGGCAGTTCTCCCGCGTCGAAGGCTCGCCCTGGAACGACATCCGGGTTCGCAAGGCCGCCAATCTCTGCGTCGATCGCGAAGGCCTGAAGGACGGGCTGCTCGCCGGCCTGATGGTGCCGGCGACCGGCACCTTCGAGCCCGGCCATCCCTGGCGCGGCAATCCGACCTTCCAGATCAAGTACGACAAACCGGCCGCGCAGAAGCTGATGCAAGAAGCCGGCTTCGGCCCGACCAAGAAGCTCACGGTCAAGATCCAGACCTCGGCGTCCGGCTCCGGCCAGATGCTGCCGCTGCCGATGAACGAATATCTGCAGCAGGCGCTGGCGGAATGCTATTTCGATGTTCAGCTCGACGTCATCGAGTGGAACACGCTGTTCACCAACTGGCGGCGCGGCGTCAAGGATCCCTCCGCCAACGGCGCCAACGCGACCAACGTCACCTATGCGGCGATGGACCCGTTCTTCGCCATGGTGCGCTTCCTGCAGTCGTCGATGGCGCCGCCGGTATCGAATAATTGGGGTTTCATCAACAATCCCAAGTTCGACGAACTGGTGACCAAAGCGCGCCAGACCTTCGACCCCGCGGCGCGTGACGCAGCGCTCGCCGAACTGCACGCGGCCTCGGTGGACGATGCGGCCTTCCTCTACGTCGCCCATGACGTCGCCCCGCGCGCGATGAGCCCGAAGATCAAGGGTTTTGTGCAGCCGAAGAGCTGGTTCGTCGACTTCTCGCCGGTGTCGATCGCGCCGTAACACTCGCGTCTAGTTCTTTCTCCGTCATGCCCGGGCTTGACCCGGGCATCCACGCCTTTCTTGCTTGTGGCCAAGACGTGGATGGCCGGGACACCTGGCGCGAAGACGCGCTTCGCGCTTCTGCCCGGCCATGACGACGGAGAAATTCGATTGCTGACTAACAGAAGGTGATCCGTGCTCGTCTATATTGTTCGGCGTATCGTCTACGTCATCCCGATCGTGATCAGCGTGGCGCTGGTGTGCTTCCTGCTGGTGCACATCACGCCCGGCGATCCCCTGGTCGCGGTGCTGCCGGCGGATGCGTCGCAGGAACTCGCCCAGCAACTGCGCGTCGCCTATGGCTTCGACCGTCCGCTGCCGGTGCAATTCGGGCTCTGGCTGTGGCGCGCGGTCCATGGCGATCTCGGCCATTCCATCGCCACCGGTCGCGCGGTGCTGACGGAAGTGCTGCGTGCGGTCGGCAACACCGTGACCCTGGCGATCGCCGCGGCCGTGATCGGCTTTACGCTCGGATTGTTCTTCGGCCTGATCGCCGGCTACTTCCGCGATACCTGGGTCGACAAGGTCGCGACGTCAATTGCCATCGCGGGCGTCTCGGTGCCGCATTACTGGCTCGGCATGGTGCTGGTCATCATCTTCTCGGTGCAGCTCAACTGGCTGCCCGCGGTCGGCGCCGGTCCCGGCGGCTCCGGCGCCTGGAGCTGGGACTGGGAACACATGCGCTATCTGGTGCTGCCGGCGATCACCACTTCGGTGATCCCGATGGGCATCGTCACCCGCACCGTGCGGGCGCTGACCGGCGATATCCTCAGCCAGGATTTCGTCGAGGCGTTGCGTGCCAAGGGCCTGCGCGAGACCGACGTGTTTCGTCACGTCATCAAGAACGCGGCGCCGACGGCGCTCGCCGTAATGGGGCTGCAGCTCGGCTACATGCTCGGCGGCTCGATCCTGATCGAGACGGTGTTTTCGTGGCCGGGCTCGGGGCTGCTGCTTAATTCCGCGATCTTCCAGCGCGACCTGCCGCTGCTGCAGGGCACGATCCTGGTGCTGGCGCTGTTCTTCGTGGCTCTCAATCTCCTGGTCGATATCGCGCAAGCCGCGATCGATCCGCGCATCAAGCGAAGTTAAAACAATGAAGTTCCGCCCATGAGCGTGATGTCAGATACCGCCCTGCAGGCCGCGCCCGCCACCAAGGCGCGCGGCTATTGGGCCACCGTCGGCCGCCGTATCGTCAGGGACAAGGTCAGCATGGCCTGCGCGCTGATTCTGGCGTTGATCTTCCTGTCGGCGCTGTGCGCGCCGTGGCTGGGCCTCGCCGATCCCTATGCCGGTTCGATGATCCGAAGGCTTCGCCACATCGGCACGCCGAACTATCCGCTCGGCACCGACGAACTCGGCCGCGACATGCTGGCGCGGCTGGTCTATGGCGGGCGGCTGTCGCTGATCATCGGCATCCTGCCCGTGATCCTCGCCTTCGGGATCGGCACGTCCTTGGGCCTCGTCGCCGGCTATGTCGGCGGCAAGCTCAACACCGCGATCATGCGCACGATAGACGTGTTCTACGCGTTCCCATCGGTGCTGCTGGCGATCGCGATATCCGGCGCGCTCGGCGCGGGTATCGTCAACTCGATCGTGTCGCTGACCATCGTGTTTGTGCCGCAGATCACGCGCGTCGCGGAGAGCGTCACCACCGGCGTGCGCAACATGGATTTCGTCGAGGCCGCGCGCGCTTCCGGCGCCGGCGCCTTCACCATCATGCGCGTGCACATGCTCGGCAACGTGCTCGGCCCGATCTTCGTCTACGCAACCGGGTTGATTTCAGTGTCGATGATTTTGGCGGCCGGCCTGTCGTTTCTCGGCCTAGGCACAAAGCCGCCGGAGCCGGAATGGGGCCTGATGCTCAACACGCTGCGCACCGCGATCTATGTCAATCCGTGGGTGGCGGCGCTGCCCGGCGTCATGATCTTCGCGGTGTCGATCTGCTTCAACCTGCTCAGCGACGGCATGCGCAGCGCCATGGACATCAGGAACTGACGCGATGAACGAGAGCACTCCGTCTGTCGAACTCATGGAGCCGGTCGAGGACATCGGCGGCGCGGCGCAGCCGCTGCTGCAGGTCTTGGGCCTCACAAAACATTTTCCGGTGCGGGGCGACCTGTTCAGCGCGCGCAAGACTGTGCGTGCGGTGGACAATGTGTCGTTCTCGATCGCCAAGGGCGAAACCGTAGGGATCGTCGGCGAATCCGGCTGCGGCAAGTCGACCACGGCGCGGCTGCTGATGCACCTGATGAAGCGCGATGCCGGCGATATCGTCTATGACGGCATGCAGGTCGGCCGCGCATTGTCACTTCGCGAGTTGCGCCGCGGCATGCAGATGGTGTTTCAGGACAGCTACGCCTCGCTCAACCCGCGGCTGACCATTGAAGAGTCGATCGCGTTCGGCCCCAAGGTGCACGGCATGGCGGACAACGCTGCGCGGGCGCTGGCGCGCGAATTGCTGGGCAAGGTCGGCTTGCGGCCGGAAAATTTCGCCAACCGCTATCCGCACGAGATTTCCGGCGGCCAGCGCCAGCGCGTCAATATCGCGCGTGCGCTGGCGCTGTCGCCGCGGCTGGTGATCCTCGACGAGGCGGTGTCGGCGCTCGACAAGTCGGTCGAGGCCCAGGTGCTCAACCTGCTCGCCGACCTCAAGCGCGAATTCGGCCTGACATACTTGTTCATCAGCCACGACCTCAACGTGGTGCGTTACATCTCGGACCGCGTGCTGGTGATGTATCTCGGTGAAGTCGTCGAACTCGGTCCGGTCGACAAGGTCTGGGATGCGCCGGCGCATCCCTATACGCGGGCGCTTTTGGCCGCGATGCCGTCGTCCGATCCCGACAAGCGCACCGAGACGCCGCCGATTTCGGGCGATCCGCCGAATCCGATCGACCCGCCATCGGGCTGCCGGTTTCACACCCGCTGTCCGTTTGCGGAGCCGCTCTGCGCAAATGCGACCCCAAAACTCGCAGACCTCGATACAATGGGTCATCAAGCGGCGTGCTACATGGCCATTCCAGGCTCCGGGCACAGCCGCGCACCGGCCAAGGAAAACAATAAGGGAGAAAGCGCCGCATGACGAAACCCGGTCCCAAAGAGGTGATCGCGATCACCAGCACCGCGGGCGTGCCCGTGGACAGCGAAACCGCCTCACGCATCGCCAATTCCATTGGTCCGGCCTTCGACGGCTTTGCGGCCGTGGCCGGCACGCTGCCGTTCGATCTCGAGCCGGCTAGTTATTTGCTGGTCCAGAATGCCGAGGTGTCGAAGTGAACAAGCACAGCACCGAGCCGGCCTTGATGTCGCTCGTCGCGGTCGCCAAAGCGATCGCCGACAAGAAATTTTCCTCGCGCGAAGTCACGCAATCCTGCCTGAACCGGATCGCGGAGTGGCAGCCGCGCCTCAACGCCTTCATGGCGATCGAGGCGGAAAGCGCGCTGGCGGCGGCCGACGCCGCCGATGCAGCCTTGGCAAAAGGCAACAACCGTGGCCCGCTGCATGGCGTGCCGCTGGCGCACAAGGACATGTATTACGACGCCGGCAAGGTGGTGACCTGCGGCTCCAAGATCCGGCGCCATTTCGTCGCGACCACGACCTCGACCGCGTTGCAGCGGCTCAAGGACGCCGGCACGGTTCGCCTCGGCTCGCTGCAGATGGTGGAGTTCGCCTACGGCCCGACCGGCCATAACGTGCATTACGGCGCGGTGCGTAACCCCTGGAATGTCGATCACATCACCGGCGGTTCGTCGTCCGGCTCGGGCTCGGCGGTGGCGGCCCGGCTGACCTTCGCGGCGCTGGGATCGGATACCGGCGGCTCGATCCGGATGCCCGCGCATTTCTGCGGCGTCACCGGCCTGAAGACCACGGTCGGCCGCGTCAGCCGCGCCGGCGCGATGCCGCTGTCGCAATCGCTCGATACCGTCGGCCCACTGGCGCAGACCGTAGAAGATTGCGCGCTGCTGACCGGGCTGATGGCGGGCGCCGACCCTGAGGATCTCACGGCATCGACGCGGCCGGTGCCGGATTACATGGCGGCGACCCAAGGTTCGCTCAAGGGGCTCCGGATCGGCGTGCCCACCGCGTTCTATGTCGACGATCTCGATGCCGAAGTGGCCCGCGTGCTCGACGAGACCATCGCGACGCTCAAACGAGAGGGCGCCGAGATCGTCAAGGTCGAATTGCCGGACCAGCGTCAGCTCACCGCGGCCTGTCAGCTCGTGCTCGCGACCGAAGCCGCCGCGTTCCACAAAAGATGGCTGATCGAGCGGCCGCAGGATTACGGTGCGCAGGTGCTGATGCGGCTGCAGAACGGGCTTGCGATCCCGGCGGTGTCCTATCTCGAAGCGATGCGCTGGCGCGGTCCGGCGCTGTCGGCCTGGCTTGCCGCCGTTGCCGGCACCGACGCCGTGCTGGCGCCAGTGGCGCCGATGCCGGCGCCGACCATTGCCGAAAGCGATGTCGGCAACAGCATCGATGCGGAAGCCGTGATCCAGCGCATTACGAAATTCACCCGCCCGATCAATTATCTCGGCCTGCCGTCGCTTTCGATCCCGACCGGCTTCACCAAGGCCGGTCTGCCGGTCGGCATGCAGCTGGTCGGCCGCGCGTTCGATGAGGCGATGCTGGTCCGCATTGGGGCGGCGTTCCAGCGCGCGACCGATTTCCACGCACGGGTGCCAAAGCTCTCATGACCAACCTCGTCGAGATCGATCACCTCAACATCCGCTTTACCGGCGAGCGAACGGTGCATGCCGTCAACGATCTCTCGCTCACGCTCGGCGAGGGTGAGGTGCTCGGCCTTCTTGGCGAGTCTGGTTCCGGCAAGAGCGTGACCTTGCGAGCGCTGATGCGGCTGTTGCCGCGGAAGCGCACGCAGATCTCGGGGCGCGTGAACGTGCTCGGCCGTGACGTGCTGGCGCTCGACGACGAGGAATTGTCTGATTTTCGCGGCCAGACGGTTTCGATGATCTTTCAGGAGCCCGCGCTGGCGCTCGATCCGGTCTACACCATCGGCAGGCAGATCGCGGAAAGTGTGATCCGCCATGAAGGCAAGAGCGAGCGCGACGCGATGGCGCGGGCGCTGGAAATGCTGGAAGTGGTGCGGATTCCCTCGGCCAAGCGCCGCCTCGATGCCTATCCGCACGAAATGTCCGGCGGCATGCGGCAGCGCGCGATGATCGCGCTGGCGCTGGCCTGCAAGCCGAAAATCCTGTTGGCTGACGAGCCGACCACGGCGCTCGACGCCACCGTGCAGATTCAGATCCTGCTGCTGCTGCGCGAATTGCAGCGCGAGTTCGGCATGTCCGTCATCTTCGTGACACATGACATCGGTGTCGCCATTGAAATCTGCGACCGCGTCGCCGTGATGTATGCCGGCCAGATCGTGGAGCAGGGCACGCTCAGCCAGATCGTGCGCTCGCCGGTTCATCCCTATCCGAAGGGATTGCTGGCCTCGACCGTCCACGGCGCCAAACGGGGGCAGCGGCTGGAGACCATCCCGGGGACGCCGCCCTCGCTCGACAAGACGCCGGCGAGTTGCTCCTTTGCGCCGCGCTGCAGCCTGGCGCAGCCGCGCTGTAGCGAGCAATTGCCGCCCAATGTGGCGATATCCTCGGGCCACACCGCCCGATGCGTGCTGGCGGAGCCAATGGCTGCCGTTGCGGCTGCGACGTAGGAATTGAAGAGAGGGTGTTATCCACCAAGTCCCGGATCGGCCCAGTGCTCGATCTGGGAAGGGCCGATCACCTGCTTGGGTTGATGGGGATTGAGCGTGCCTGCGCTGGCGATCCAGCCCTTGGCCAGGATCTGCATCGCAAACAGCTTGGCATCGACTTCCGCTTTGAAGGTGCGGGTCGTGCGGACCATGCTGGTCGCGTCTTCGTCCGTTTTGTCCGGACCAAAAGTAACATACCAAATATCGCCGTGTGCCATGTCCGATTAACACCGATGGCGGCAAAAAGTTTCATGTCGTTCGGAACGGACACGCACCGAAAAGATTATGGGTCGTCACGTCGATCGATAGTGGCTAAGGTATCATGTAGCGCCAGGACGGCGTTACACAATCCGGGGGGATTCCAATGCAAATATCCAATGAAGGCATTCTCGTTATTCTGTTCGTCGGCCTGGTGGCCGGTTGGCTCGCCGGCAAGATCGTGCGCGGCACCGGCTTCGGTATTATCGGCGACATCCTCGTCGGCATCGCCGGCGCGCTGCTCGCCAGTTTCCTGTTTCCCAAGCTCGGCATTCATATCGGCAGCGGGCTGGTGTCGGAGATCATCTATTCCGCGATCGGCGCCGTCGTGCTGTTGCTGATCGTGCGACTGCTTCGCGGCCGGATGTAGCGGCGCCGCCAGTACGCTCCGGCTTTCTGTCGACACAAAATCGGGGCCGTCTTTGCAGACGGCCCCGATCAATAACGCCATCCTGCAAGGCTTTACTCGACGATTTCGACGACCCGGCGGGTACGCGGATCCACCAGCACCGTGCGGCCGTTCACGACCGTATAGCGATAGCTTTGCGCGTGATATTCCTCCGGAACGTCGTAATAGGTGACGCCCGCTTCGGGCAGCACCGCGCCGACGCGGAAATCGCCCTGGTATTCATAGGAGGGGTGGTGCCGTTCGACCACATAGGTGTGGAAGCGCGGGCGCTGGTCGACACCGAGAACCCCGGTCACACCACCCACCACGCCGCCAATGACGCCACCGACCACGGCGCCCACCGGACCCGCTGCCCGTTCGCCTTCTCGGGAGCCTCGTTCCACACCACCGGGAACGCCTTGGGCTTGCGCCACGACGGGCAGTGCAACGACGGCAACAAGGGCAGTAATTCCGATAAAGCGGCGGATCATGACATCTCCAGTGATATTGGCTGAGGTGACATCACAATGGTTGGGAGCCGATTAGGTTCCGTCCGCGCGCCACCCTTCCTCCTGCCCGGGCGGTCGTATATGAGAGAAACGCCACCGGAACGTGCCGGAAGTCTCCAGAGCGAATGGGCGGCGTGGATGGTGGCAGCGGCTGGTTAATCCAAAAATCGCGACCTGATACTATGATCGACGCAGGCGCGGACAGGCATTCGAGGCATGGCATGGTAATTCGATTGACGACGGCGCGATCCACCGTGGCGATGCGGCGACGGGGCCGTCCCGCCATGGTGACGCTCGCGGCGATGACCGCACTGACGGCGCTGACCGCCGGCGCCGCGGCGAGACAGGCTCGCCCCGCAGCCCCCACCGAGGCGACCGCGTCGCGCGAGGCCGGCGAGCCGATCATGGCGATCGTGTCGATCAAGAGCCAGCAGGTCACCTTCTACGATGCCGACGGCTGGATCCTGCGCGCGCCGGTCTCGACCGGCACCACCGGACGCGAGACGCCGGCCGGCGTCTTCGCCCTCATCGAGAAGGACAAGGATCATCATTCGACCCTCTATGACGATGCCTGGATGCCGAACATGCAGCGCATCACCTGGAACGGCGTCGCGCTGCACGGCGGGCCGCTGCCCGGCTATGCGGCCTCGCACGGCTGCGTGCGGATGCCCTTTGGCTTTGCGGAAAAACTGTTCGACAAGACGCACATCGGGATGCGGGTGATCATCTCGCCTGAAAACGCCGAACCGGTCGAGTTCTCGCATCCCTCGCTGTTCGTTCCGAACGCGGAGGCCATCGCGGCCGCGCCGGCCAAAGCTGCGGCGCTCCCCCGCGAGGCGGCCGAGGCTGCCAAGGCGGCCGACGAGGCGAAGAAAGCCGCTGCGACGGCGACGCGCGAGACAGCCACGCTGACGGCGTCGCTGCGCAAGCTGGAGGCGCTCAAGACCCGCGCCGCCGCCGAACTCGCTTACGCCGACAAGGTGCTCGCCGCCGCCAAGACGGACGAGGCCAAGGCAAAGGCCGAGGATCTCAAGCAGAAAGCCGCCGCCAAGGCTGCGGATCTCGCGACCCAGCTCGACACCGCCAAGGCCGACGCGAAAGCGAAGCTCGACGCTGCTGCCGCCGCCAAGGAAGCGGTCAAGCCTGCCCAGGCCAGGAAAGTCGAAACGGCGAAAGCGGCGCTCGACGCCAAGCTCGCGCTCGAGCCGGCCTCGGTCTACATCAGCCGCGCGACGCAGAAGCTTTACGTGCGGCGCAACACACACAAGCCGGCGCCGGACGGCGGCGGCGAGGTGTTCGATACCACGATCGAGCTTCCCATCACGATCCGCGATCCCGGAAAGCCGATCGGCACCCATGTGTTCACGGCGATGGCGCGCAACGACACGGGCCTGCGCTGGTCCGTGGTCACGATCGACAACGGGGACAACGCCAAGGACGCGCTCGACCGCATTACCATGCCGCAGGAGATACTCGACCGCATCGCGCCGACCGCATTGCCGCGATCCTCGATCGTCATTTCGGACGAGCCGCTGAGCAGCGAGACCAACTATCGCACCGAATTCGTCGCGGTGCTGAGCAATCAGCCGCAAGGCGGCTTCATCACGCGCAAGCCCACGGCCAATATCCTGGTTGAGAACGACAGAACCGACGACGGCTGGGGTTTCTTTTTTCAGCGCAATCCGGAACCTCAACCGGTAAATCCGCGGCAGCGGGGCGGCCAACCACCCCGTCAGGTGCAACCGTACTATCGCCAGTGGCAACCGGGCTGGTAGCAGGGCATCGCGGACGCCGTTAGCTACTTCGCGCGCGCGACGGCTTCCATGATCCACTTCCGCAGCGCGCCGATGCGGCGGTCGCGTGCCTGTTCGGTGCGGGAGACCAGATAGATCGTCTCGTGATAGGCGCCTTCAAACGCAAACGGCGCCACCAGCCGCTTGCCGTAGCCGGGACGCGTCTTGATCAGCGGCGCCATCGCCAGCGTGACGCCGAGCCCGTGTTCGGCGGCCTCCAGCATCGCCGGTACGCTGTCGAGCCAGAGATGGCCGCGCGGGACGAGGTGCGACAGGCCAGCCTCCTTGAGCCAGGCGGGCCAGGCGCGCGGTTGTGTCGTCAGGTGAATCAGCACCTCGCGCGACAGGTCTTCCGGTGTTCGCAAGCCTTGTTTGACCAGCGCCGGCGCGCAGACCGGCAATCCCTTCACCGTGACCAGCGGTTCGAATTTCAGCCCGGTCGAATGTTCGCGACCATAGCGGATGGCGACGTCGACGCGTGACGAATTGAAGTCGGCATATTGATGTGTGGCTTCGATGCGCAGCGTGAGAGCGGGATGGCGCCGCTTGAAATCCGGCAACGCCGGCAGCAGCACCGCGGAGGTGAAAAACGGCAGCGAACTGATCCAGAGTTCGCTTGAGGCGTCGCGGCGATGCTGCAGCATGTCGCGGCCGGCATCCTGCAGCGTCGCCAGCGCCACCGCGACTTTCGCCAGATAACGTTCGCCGTCGGCGGTCAGCCGCACCGAGCGCGCGCCGCGCACGAACAGCTTGACGCCGAACTGCGCTTCCAGCCCGCGAATCTGGTGGCTGATCGCCGACGGGCTGAGCGACAGGTCGCGCGCGGCGCGGCGAAAGCTCAATTGCGTGGCGGCGCGCTCGAACGCCAGCAGCGCGGTCAGTGGCGGAATCGCGCGCAGCGCGTATCCGGGGACGTGCGCGGGATGAATAATATTCATCTGAGGTGACAAAATCCCTTTTGTTGAAGGCATCGCATTCAGCCAGATTAGCTTATCGCTCCATATTTCTCATCTCAGAAAGTGCCTTCCGTGGCCATCTTCGAACCCTCCGGTCATCCCCATCGATGGAACCCCTCCGCGCTGGCCGCCGGGCCGTTCGCGGGGCTGCAGGGCGGGGCGGTCGCCAGCCTCTTGACGGCGGAGATCGAGGCGCAGGCAGGCGAGCGGAAATGGGGCACGGCGATCTCGGCCTCGGCGTGGTTCTTGCGGCCGACCCCGATGACGGATTTGCGAACGCAACTTTCGGTCGTCAGCGAAGGCGGCCGGGTCAGCGTGATCGACAACACGCTGTGGCCGGCCAATGACGATCAGCCCTGCGCCACCGTTCGGGTGACGCTGTCGCGTGAACGCGCCGTCGAAATCCCAGTTCTTCCTGACTCAGGCTTTGCCGATCCCGTCAGCGCCGCCATCGATCCGCTGCGGTTCCCGGTCCGCACCCGGCGCGCGGCGCACGGCAAGCCATGGTTCATGGATGCCATGGAGGCGCGCGAGGGCGACGGAGTCGCCTGGTTCCGTCTCGACCATGCCATCATCGATGGCGCCGGATGCCTGCCGCTGTCATCCCTGCTGGGTCCGGCGGACTGGACCCACGGCATCGCCAGGCCGGTCCAGAACGTGGTCGCCGACCCGAACCCGAACCTGACCGTGCAATTGTTCAGGCCGCCGTCCAGTCCGTGGGTCGGCGTCCGCGCCGAAACGAGGTGGCGTCCGGCGGCAGGCCTCGGGGCCGGCAGTGGCGTGCTGCTCGACGTTATGGGCGAGATCGGCCGGGTCTCGATGTCCGTGATCCTGGTGCCGTTTCCCAAGGTTGCGGCCGAAGGCGCGTCAAAGCCGATACCGGCATCGGGTTAACCGCCATTCACGTCACTTTGACGTGGTTCCGACGGGTGATCCGGTTCATATGAATTCAGGTTAACGTGACTTAAATAGACGCTGGCCGAAAACATCGGTAAAACCAGCCCGTTACACGTCACCCGATTTCATTTGAAGAGAAACGCATTAATGGCAGCCGCTTCCGGCGTCCGGCGTTCCGAACTCGTTGAAGCGTTGCGCGCCTGTCGCGACGCCTTCATCGGCGTCGGCGTCATGAGTTGCATGATCAATCTGCTGTATCTGACCGGCTCGATTTTCATGCTCGAAGTCTACGACCGCGTGCTGCCGAGCCGCAGCGTGCCGACCCTGGTCGGCCTGGTCATTCTCGCCGCCGGCCTCTACATCGCGCAAGGCTTTCTCGACCTGCTCCGCGGCCGCATTCTCGGACGTATCGGGACCTCGCTCGACGAAGCCATCAACGCCCGCGTGTTCGACACCGTCGTTCGGCTGCCGCTGCTGGTCGGCAGCCGCAACGAGGGCCTGCAGCCGCTGCGCGATCTCGACAATGTCAGGTCGTTCCTCGGCAGCATGGGACCGGGCGCGTTCTTCGATCTGCCGTGGCTGCCATTCTATCTGGCGATCTGTTTCGCGTTCCACTGGCTGCTCGGCCTCACCGCTCTGGTCGGCGCCATCATTCTGGTGACGCTGACCCTGATCACCGAATTCCTGTCGCGCCAGCCCGCCCGCGAGGCGATGACGCTGGCCGCCCGCCGCAACGATCTCGCCGCCACCAGCCGGCGCAACGCCGAAGTGCTGGTCGCGATGGGCATGTCCGGACGGCTGACCAAGCGCTGGAGCGAGGCCAACGAAAACTATCTGGCCGGCAACCAGCGCGCCAGCGACGTCGCCGGCGGTCTCGGCGCGGTCGCCAAGGTCTTGCGCATGATGCTGCAGTCGGCCGTGCTCGGCGTCGGCGCCTATCTGGTGATCCACCAGGAAGCGACCGCCGGCATCATCATCGCGGGCTCGATCCTGAGCGCGCGGGCGCTGGCGCCGGTCGATCTCGCGATCGCCCACTGGAAGGGCTTTGTCGCCGCCCGCCAGAGCTGGCATCGCCTCAACAAGCTTCTGCTGCAGATGCCGGCGTCGGGCACGCAAACCCTGCTGCAGAACCCGACGAAGCGGCTGTCGGTCGAGGGCGTCGCCATCGTGCCGCCCGGCGACCAGCGCGTCATCGTGCAGGACGTTACGTTTGCGGTCGAGGCCGGTACCGGCGTCGGCATCATCGGGCCGAGCGGATCGGGCAAGTCGTCGCTGGTGCGCGCGCTGGTCGGCGTCTGGACGCCGTTCCGCGGCAAGGTGCGGCTTGACGGTGCTGCGCTCGACCAGTGGTCGTCGGACGTGCTCGGCGCCAACATCGGCTATCTGCCGCAGGACGTCGAACTGTTCGCGGGCTCGGTGGCGCAGAACATCTGCCGCTTCGATCCCGACGCCAGTTCGGAAGCGATCATCGCCGCCGCCAAGGAAGCCGGCGTGCATGACATGATCATCAAGATGCGCGAGGGCTATGACAGCCAGATCGGCGAGCAGGGCACCGCGCTTTCGGCGGGGCAGGCACAGCGCGTGGCGCTGGCGCGGGCGCTGTACGGCAATCCGTTCCTGATCGTGCTCGACGAACCGAACTCCAACCTCGATACCGAGGGCGACGAGGCGCTGACCCGCGCGGTCCGCGGCGCCCGCGAGCGCGGCGCCATCGTGATCGTGGTGGCGCACCGGCCGATCGGGATCGAGGCGGTCGATCAACTGCTGGTGCTGAAGGACGGCCGCATGCAGGCCTTCGGTCCGAAGGAAGCCGTTCTCGGCCAGGTGTTGCAGCGCGTCGCGCCGCCGCCGCCGATCAAGATCGTTTCCGATGCGGGACACAAATCATGACCCAGGAATCGAAGGGCGGGCCGAAGAGCGAACTGAAGGGCGCGCGGCGCTCGATCCGGGCGCATATGATTGTCGGTCTCGCCGTGATGCTGGTGCTGGCCGGCGGCTTCGGCACCTGGGCCTCGACGGTGCAGATCTCGGGCGCGCTGATCGCGCCGGGCGCGGTGGTGGTCGATTCCAACGTCAAGAAAGTTCAGCACCCGACCGGCGGCGTGGTCGGCGAGGTGCGCGCGCATGACGGCGACACCGTCAAGGCCGGCGACATCGTCGTGCGCCTCGACGAGACGGTGGTGAAGGCGAGCCTTGCCATCGTGGTCAAGACGCTGAACGGGCTGTGGGCGCGCGCGGCGCGACTCGAAGCCGAGCAGCGCGGGCTCGACAAGATCAAGTTTCCGCCGCAGCTGACCGACCAGGCCAGCGATCCCGACGTGCGGGACGTCATGGCCAGCGAAACCAAATTGTTCGAGGTTCGCGTCAACGGACGATCCGGGCAAAAGGCGCAGTTGCGCGAGCGCGTCACCCAGCTCAACGAGGAAATCGCGGGTCTCACGGCCCAGGAGCAGTCGAAAGACAAGGAAATCGCGCTGGTCGAAAAGGAACTGATCGGCGTGCGCCAGCTCTACGACCAGCATCTGGTGCAGATCTCGCGGCTGACGACGCTGGAGCGCGATGCCGCCCGGCTATCGGGCGAGCGGGCGCAGTACATCGCCTCGCGCGCGCAGGCAAAGGGCAAGATCACCGAGACCGAACTGCAGATCATCCAGGTCGACAAGGACATGGTCAGCGAGGTCTCCAAGGATCTGCGCGAGAGCAACGACAAGATCGGCGAGTTCGTCGAACGCAAGGTCACCGCCGAGGATCAATTGCGCCGTATCGACATCCGCGCGCCGCAGGACGGCATGGTGCTGCAGTCGACGGTGCATACCGTCGGCGGCGTCATCACCGCCGGCGACGCCATCATGATGATCGTGCCGCAGGCCGACGCGCTGTCGGTCGAGGCCAAGGTCAATCCGCAGGACATCGACAAGCTGCAGATTGGCCAGAAGACGCTGCTGCGGCTGTCGGCCTTCAACCAGCGCACCACGCCGGAATTGAACGGCGTCGTCACCCGCGTCTCGGCCGACGTCACCACCGATCAGCGCACCGGGCAGGCCTACTACACCATCCGCGTCTCGATGCCGCCGGCAGAAGTCGCCCGCCTCGGCGGCGAGAACAAGATCATCCCCGGCATGCCGGTGGAAGCCTTCGTGCAGACCGGCGACCGCACGATGTTTTCCTATCTGATGAAGCCCTTGAGCGACCAGTTGATGCGCTCGTTCCGGGAGAAGTGATTTTCCTGTCGTCCCGGCGAACGCCGGGACCCATACGCCGTGCCGCTCGTGTTGAGAGACGCTGTTCGACGACTTTTGCTTAACCGCTAAATCCTGTGGTTATGGGTCCCGGCGTTCGCCGGGACGACGAGCTAACCCAAATTCTGCAGCAGCAATTTCAGCGCCGTCGACGCGAATGCGTCCATGTTGGCTTGCCGGTCCCCGCTTCCCGTTTCCAGCGTGAACACGGCCTGCGCGGGGCCTGCGACCGCCATGCAGCTATGGCCGGCGGCGTCGCCGTAGCGGTTGCCGGTCGGACCGGTGGCGCCGGTTTCCGACAGGCCCCAGTCGGTCGCAAAACGCTGACGAACCTGGCTCGCCAGCAATTTCGCGTAAGGCTCCGACGCCGAGCGAATGCCCTTCATCGCATCATCAGGGATGTCCATCAACAGCTGCCGCGCATCGCGGGTATAGACCACGGCGCCGCCGAGAAAATACGCCGACGCGCCCGGCACCGACAGCAGCGCTGCCGAGATCAGCCCGCCGGTCGATGATTCCGCAATCGCAATGGTCTGTTTGCGCGCGATCAGCTTGGCCGCGATCTGCTCGGCGATCCCAACGAGTTCCTTCATGGACTTCAGCTCCGCTTCAGCAGGCGTTTCAGCAACGACTTTTTATCTTCGGCGGGCTTCGCCAGCGAGTTGTAGACCACGCGAACGAAGTTGGTGGCGGCGAGTTCGGTCGGCGCCCACTTCTTGTCGAGATCGGCGAACGGTTTTGCGGCGATCACGTCGGCCTCGCTCTTGCCGTCCTTCACCAGCTTCGCCATGCGGTCGCGCGCGGTCACCAGCATGGTGCGATATTCGGTGAGCGCGGCCTTGTCGGCGATCGGCCCGTGGCCGGGCACGATGCGTGTCTTGGCGTTGGTCAGCTTGAGATAGGCGTCGGCGGCCGCGATCATGCCCTTGATGTTGCCGCCATTGGCGAAGTCGATGTTGGGATAGCGGCCGTTGGTGAAGGTATCGCCGGTCGCCAGCACGTTGGCGGTCTTGAACCAGACATAGGTGTCGCCGTCGGTATGGGCGTTGCGGACGTGCTTGAGGTCGGCGACGCGGCCGGGAAGCCTGACCTTGGAGAACACCTCATAGGTCTCGGTCGGCAGCGCGCCGGGGGCCGCCGGCGGCGTCTTGGCGCCGGTCAGGCCGTTGGTGGTGCCGGCCGCGAGCCTGCTCTTGACATGAATCTGGGCGACGATCGTGACGCCGTCCCTGGCGAAGGCTTCGTTTCCGCCGGTGTGGTCGCCGTGATAGTGCGTGTTGATCAGGTATTTGACCGGCAGGTTCGAGATCGCGGCAATTGCCGCCTTGATCTTGTCGTGCAGCGGCGCGTACTGGCCGTCGACCATGATGATGCCGCTGTTTCCCAGCGCCACGGTGATATTTCCGCCCTGGCCTTCGAGCATATAGACGTTGTCGCCGAGGTCGGTGGTCTTGATCTCGACTTTTGAAAAATCGTCCGGCGGCGGGGTGGCAGGTGCTGCGGGCTGTACTGCAGGCGGCGTTTGTTGGGCAAGTACGCCGCCGGTCAGGAGACCGGCCGAGAGAAGAGTGACGGCCATTGCCGCGCGTGCCATCCGAATCATGAAGAATCTCCCGGCTTCCAATGCTTCCTAGCACCCCAAGCGTTGGGGCACCCATGCCCTCCTAGCACAGGAGGGTCACGTTTGCCGAGTTGCGGCGCGGCGGCGGGGCTGATTGAATGCAGCCAACGAACCGGCGGCGTGGCTTGCAGAAGCCTGAGAGCACACGCGGGCCCGCACGAGGAAGCTCAGGAAACATCATGACGTCGCCGATTGCAGGTGGCGTGGATTGCGATCTGCATCCCGCCGTTCCTCATCTCACCACCCTGCTGCCCTATATGAACGACTACTGGCGCGACCAGGTGACGACGCGCGGCATGACCGATCTGGTCTCGCAATCCTATCCGGTCAATTCGCCGATCTCGGCGCGTCCGGACTGGCGGCCGGCGCAGGGCAAGCCGGGCTCCAGCCTCGCCGACATGCAGAAACAGGCGCTGGATCCGTTTCAGACCGCCTTTGGCATCTGCAACCCGCTCTACGGCGTGCAGATGGTGTTTTCCGAGGACATGCAGGACGCGTTCTGCCGCGCGCTGAACGACTGGCTGGTGAAAGAGTGGCTCGACAAGGATTCGCGCCTGCGCGGCTCGATCGTGATTCCGACCCAGAGCGTCGAAAAATCCGTTGCCGAGATCGAGCGCTGCGCCAAGGACAAACGCTTCGTCCAGGTGCTGATGCTGGTCATGGGTGACGTGCCGCTCGGCAAGCGTGCGCTGTGGCCGATCTATGCCACCGCCGAGCGGTTGGGTCTCGCCATCGGCATCCATGCCGGCAGCGCCTATCACAACCCGCCAAGTTCCGTCGGCTGGGGCTCCTATCACATCGAGGATTACGTCGCCCAGGCGCAGGCGTTCCAGACCCAGCTCACCAGCCTGATCGTCGAAGGCGTATTCGCCCGGCATCCGAACCTGAAAATGGTGATGCTGGAGAGTGGCTTCACCTGGCTGCCGGCCTTCCTGTGGCGGCTGCACAAGTTCTGGCGCGGGGTGCGGATGGAAACGCCCTGGGTCGACCGCGCGCCGGCGGAAATTGTGCGCGGCAACATCCGCTTCTCGCTGCAGCCGGTCGACGCGCCGCCGGATCCCGCGACCCTGAACCGCTTGTTTGACCATATGCAGTCGGACGAATTGCTTCTATTCTCGACCGACTATCCGCACTGGCAGTTCGACGGTGATTCTGTGCTGCCTGACGGGATCTCGCCCGATCTCGTCCGCAAGATCATGATCGACAATCCGCTCGCGACCTACGGCCGGTTGAAGCAGCCGGCGCGGGCAGGGACATAAGGAGATCGCGCCATGAATGTGCAGTTCCGTCCCGAACCGTCCGCATCCGTCAGCGTCAAGACCGCGATCGCCGATTGCGACATTCATCCGGCGCGCGCGACCGCGACCGAATTGTACCCGTTCCTCGCCAAGCGCTGGCACACGCATCTCGAGACCTACGGCAAGCAAGCCTATCAGGGCATGATGGAAGGCCCGCCCTATCCGAAGGCGCAGCCCAATGCCTCGCGCCGCGACGCTTATCCTCCGGAAGGCGGCCCGCAGGGCTCCTCGCTGTCCTTCATGCAGAAGCAACTGCTCGATCCGCATAACGTGGTGCTCGGCGTGCTCAATCCGCTCGCCACCGGGCAGGGCCTGCGCAACCACGACCTCAGCGCCGCACTGGCGACCGCGATCAACGACTGGCAGATCGACAAATGGACGAGCAAAGACTCCCGCCTCAAGGGTTCGATCGTCGTCGGCAATGAGGACGGCCCGACCGCGGCCGCCGAAATCCGCAAGCGCGCCGGCGACAAGAATTTCGTGCAGGTGCTGCTGCTCAGCCGCAACGTCGAACCGCTCGGCCAGCGCCGCTACTGGCCGATCTACGAGGCGGCACAGGAGATCGGGCTTCCGATCGGCGTCCATGCCTTCGGCTTCGGCGGCAATCCGATCACGGCGTCGGGCTGGCCGAGTTTTTATATCGAGGAAATGGTCGGCCATTCGCAGTGCCAGCAGACCGCGCTGGCCAGTCTTGTCCTGGAAGGCGTGTTCGAACGCTATCCAAAGCTGAAGATGGTGATGATCGAGGCCGGCTTCGGCTGGGCGCCGTCGTTGGCGTGGCGGCTCGACAAGAATTTCGAGCGGCTGCACTCGGAGGTGCCGCATCTGAAGCGCAAGCCGTCGGAATATATCCGCGACCACATCTGGTGGACCACGCAGCCGATGGAAGACCCGGAACGGCGCGAGCATCTGTTTGAGCTGATCGAATGGATCGGCTGGGACAAGTTGCTGTTCGCGACCGACTACCCGCATTGGGATTTCGACGAGCCGTCGCGCGTGCTGCCGGCCGGCGTCAGCGACGTCAACAAGCAGGCGTTCTATCTCGACAATGCCAAGAAGCTTTACGGTATTTCCTGAATGACGAGACATGTGATCGCCCCGGTGGACGAGTTGCCGCCGGGGACGCGAAAATTTCTCACCATCGATGAGCGGCCGATCGCGATCTTCAACATCAAGGGCGAGTTCTTCGGCCTGTTGAACCGCTGTCCGCATCAGGGCGCGGCCTTGTGCGAGGGCCCGCTGATCGGGCTGGCACAATCCAGCGATCCCGGCGAAATCGAATACACCAAGCTCGGCGAGATCATCCGCTGCCCGTGGCACGGCTGGGAATTCGATATCCGCACCGGCCAGTCCTACTGCGACCCCAAGCGCTTTCGCGCCCGCGCCTATCCGGTCAATGTCGAGCCGGGTTCGCGCGTGGTGAAGGGGCCGTATATCGCCGAGACCCTCGCCGTATCGGTCGAGAGCGATTACGTGGTGGTGGATCTGTAGCAAAACTCGCAATCCGGGATCACTGTCGTCGCTCGCCGAGGATCAATGACATCAAGCATCTCAGTTTTCGACGGCCACAACGATGTGCTGCTGCGCCTCTACAAGTCGGCTTCCGGCGACGTGGTGTCCGATTTCCTGTTTGGCGAAGACGCCGGCCATATCGATTTGAAGAAGGCCAGGGCCGGCTCCCTGGTGGGCGGCTTCTTCGCGATGTACTGCCCGTCGCCCGGCAACTTCGCGTCGTTGAGCACGCAAATGACCGGCGGAAAATATGCGTTGCCGCTTCCGCCTCCGCTTGAAATGGACGAGGCACGAAAATCTCTCTCCGGAGAACTGGCCATCCTGCTGAGGATCGTGCGTGCGTCCCAGGGCGCTGTCGCGATCTGCAGGACGGCGGCTGAGATCGCCGCGGCGATCGAACGCGGGACCTTGGCGGTGGTGCTTCACCTTGAAGGATGCGAGGCCATCGACGGCGATCTGAACTTTCTTGAAATATTATATGCAGCGGGTTTACGCTCGCTGGGCCCGGTCTGGAGCCGTAACAACATATTTGGCCATGGCGTTCCCTTCGCGTTTCCCGGCGGGCCCGATACCGGCGATGGCCTGACGGCTGCCGGTGAAAAGCTCATCAGTGCCTGCAACGAAATGAAGATTCTCGTCGATCTCTCGCACATCACCGAAAAGGGCTTTTGGGACGTCGCGCGGCTTTCGAAAGCGCCATTGGTTGCGACCCACTCCAATGCGCATGCTTTGTGTCCTTCGCCGAGAAACCTGACGGACCGGCAACTGGCGGCCATCCGCGATACCAAGGGCATGGTCGGTCTCAACTTCGCCACCTGCTTTCTTCGTCCTGACGGCAACATGCGGCGGGATACCGAGATTGAGCTGATGGTGCGTCAACTCGACTACCTCATCGAGAAGGTCGGCGAGGACCACGTCGGGTTCGGATCGGATTTCGATGGCGCGATGGTGCCGGAGAAAATCGGCTCGGCGTCCGGATTGCCGGTACTGATCGACGCTCTGCGGCAAGGTGGTTACTCCGAACAATTATTGAAGAAGTTAGGCTCAGCCAACTGGCTCGGTGTGCTCGCTCGGACGATTGGTTGAGGTCAGGCGTGCAATGACGGTGTTGGACGGCAGCACAGTAAGTCGCCAGCAACTCGTCGAGCAAAAAAAGCCCGGCTCAAGGCCGGGCTTTTCGTTCATTGGCGCTTGTCCTGGCCGTGGCCTCCGCCACCGCCCGGTCCGCCGCCACCGCGCGGTGCGGCGTTGATGTGCGGCGCGCCGCCGGCCTGCGGCATCGCGGGCGCTGCTGCGCGCGGGGCGGCCGGGGCCGGCATCTGCGCGCGTGCGTTCATCGGCGGGCCACCGCCGCCGCGCGCCGCATTGGGCTGTGCCATGTGGGGCGTGGCGCGCTCGATCCGCGGCGCAACCGCACGCGGTTCGTCATGACCGCGGGCCATGATCGGCGGCATCTGCGTGCGGGCGCGGGCCATCGGCTGCTCGCGCACGGCCACTCTTGCGTTCTCACGCGTCATCCGCGCGTTCTCGCGCGTCATGCGGGCCTGCACCGCGCGTTCCTGCCCTTCGCGCGTGCTACGCGTAGCAATGTCTTTCTCCCGCGTCACGCGTTCCGTCACACCGGCGCGGGTTCGCTCCTTCACGCCGACGCGGGTCCGTTCCTCGACACGGGCACGCGACCTCTCTTCGACACCGACACGCGCCTTTGCCTCGGAGAGCGCAGCGTCGCGCGCTGCCGCCGCGCGGCCGATCCGAGCCGCCGAGCGGTCGATGGTCAATCGCGTCGCGAAGCGCTCATGCGATTGCCAGTAGCCGCTCCAGTAGGCACGACGATGATACCAGGGACGCCCCGCATAGTAGCTCGACCAGTACGAAGTCAGCACGAACGGCACAACGGGAGCGTCGATCTCGTCGACATAGTCGGGCAGATAGACGTAGCGGTTGCGGTAGAGATATTCGAGATATTGCGACGACACCCAGCCACGATCATCCGACCAGCTCACATCGCACCAAGCGGTGCCTCTGAGACACCCATGGATGTTGACACGGGCGCCGCCGGGAATGCGGTCGACCGTCGGAAAGCCTTCACCGGGCCCTGCCCTCAGGCTGACTGTGGTGGTGACGATGCCCGGCGCCGCCAGTGCGGCGGTCGGCATCAGCAGCACGGCCGCTGCGATAAACAATCCTCTCAGTTTCATGGCGAATTCCTCCTCTTGAGTTGGAACGCCGTGGCGAAACAAGCGTTCCCTGAGGAGTGGTCGCACTAGCCAAAAGATGCAGGCGTCTCGCAGGCGCGAGACGCGCCTCGCTTGTTTGTCTGGAGGTGTCAACCTCGTTGAGTCTGGGAACCCGGCCCGGGACGCTTTCGACGCCCCCTCGGCTAGCCTGCATTCAGCACGATGTTGAACTCCACCAATTTCGACTCCGGCTCCATTTCCGAGGTTGGCTGCAATAGCTTGGCGACAAGCAAGTCCTTTTGCTCCAATGCGGTTTGAAAAAAGCGGTCCGGTTCGAGGTAAGGGTCACCTTCAAAATACATCTGAGTCACAAGTCTGTCCTGCCGACCCGAGACCTGGAAGTGAATGTGTGCGGGCCGCATTCTGTTGGGCCCCGCGGGATATGCGGCGGGCTTGATCGTCTTGAATCGATACCGGCCATCGTTGTTAGTCGTCAGAAGGGCTGACCCTTCAAAGTTCGAATCGAGAGGCACGGGATTGTGATCGCCTGGATGCGTATAGCGTCCATGCGTGTTGGCCTGCCATATTTCAACTTTCGCGTTGCGAACGGGCTCACCCTTCAGATTGAGCACTCGCCCCACAACATTCAGGACGAGGCCCGCCGCGCGCCCCGGCCGGCCGGGCACCTTTGTCAGATCGGCATTTTGACCAAGCGGCTTCAGCGGATAAAAGGGACCCAGTATTTGCTCTGGCGTGCGCTGCCCGGCCGTTTGCGCAATCGCAGGCCTGTTTGAGGCGGCGCTCGCGATGCCAAGCACCGCGGACATCCTCAAGATTTCACGGCGGCTGAGATCGTCTATCGAATAAGTCGCCATCGCTGCCACTCCCCAAAATACGATCGATTCGCTCTATGGTCGTGCCGCACCTGGATTTTAATCCAGGGTGGGTCGAGCCGTCAAAAGAACATCCTGGGATTTGGCCGACCAGCATCCTCTCACACTGCGATGACGTCACCGGAAGCGGCTGGCTCCGACGCGCCGGGATCGGCCGCAGGCCCGGTCTGAACCACTCTGGCCGTCAGGCGCTCGAGCGCCCTGGAGTTCTGCCGCTCGATAAACTGGATGGCTATACCGTTGGGCAGCAGCCGGACGACGCGGCCGATGCACGCGCCGACCGCAAGCGGCATGCCGATCGGCGGCTGCACCGGTGACGAGACCGCGACACCGGAGACCGACATATCGATGATGAAGCAGGGATGCACCGATCCGTCCGCCAGGGTCAGCGTCGAATGGTGATTTGGCGGCACGAACCGCGCGTCCTTCCTGATGCACTTGATGGCGGGATTCTTCTGTTTCTTCTCCAGCCAGATCAGCATGTCCGAGAGTTTTTCGCGCCTGGCGCGGCTCATCTCCAGTTCGAGCAGGAAGCTGCGTTCCATCGTGTCGCTGATGCTGCCCTCGAACTTCCCGAAGTCGCGAAAATAGGAAGTGAGGCGGTCGCCGACCTTGCCCACGACCGGGACCTCGACGATCATCCGGAACGGCGACACGCGCGTGGTGCGGCAGGCAAAGGTGCGAAGCTTGCCTTGCGGGTCATACCAGTTTGGCAGCGTATAGCTTCCGTCAACGGTGACGTTGACCGATCGTTGGTTGAGAAAATCCTGAACGGGCACGGGAGTTCCTGGGGCGCGTGGAAAGTCTGAGCGGCCGCTGATCTGCGTCAGCTTGGTGGCAGCTCCTCGGCCATTCGCGACCTCGGGTGCACCATGTGGAGAGCCGCAACACCTCCTGCTCAGGGGATGAAGCGGCCTCGACGCCCGTAGGTGTACGGGACATTCCTGAAAGAGAGGTAAATCGGTATTCGCTCGGGAGCATTTTTGCTCGAGCACAATCGCTCAAAACATCACGTTGTGATTGCAGTGGAATTAACGAACAGGATGACGAGAGGCCTTCCCTACGCTCTGGAAGGCGTGTTGGCGGGTTGTCCCGAAACTCAAGAAGGTGATGATCGAGGCTGGCGTGATTCTCGCCGTCGCCGCCTTCGGCGATCGCCCCAGCCTTGTTGAAAGGGATGACGTCGTGACAGATGCGATTGCAACCGCGCCAAAGGCTACTCCGTTCCTGCTGGCCGGATTGGTCGCGCTTGGCGAGTTCGCGGTCACGGCCTATATCCCGGCGATCACGATCATCGCCGATGGCCTGGGTGTCCGGACAGAGATCGTTCAAACCACCGTTTCGCTGGGGCTGGTAACGGGCGCGCTGGCTGGACTGGTCGTCGGCGCCATCGCCGACTCGATGGGACGCCGTCAACTGCTTTTCCCGGCGCTGGGGCTCTATATCGTGGGCAGCATCTTCGCTGCCGCGGCGCCCTCGATCGCGTGGTTGTTTATCGGCCGGGTATTTCAGGCGGTCGGCGCCTGCGCCGGAATCATCTTGAGTCGCGCCATCGCCCGCGATCTCCATTCCGGTTCGCAGCTCACGCGATTGTTGAGTGCAGTAACACTGGTGTTTTCGCTGGCTCCGGCGGTTGCGCCGCTGTTCGGCGGGCTTCTTGCTGCGTGGCTTGGATGGCGCGCGATCTTCGCATTCGCTGCCAGCTACGGATGCGTCGTATTTGCCGGCATGCTGCTTCTGCCGGAAACGAAAAAGACGCCGGCTGCACCGGTCAACGTCAAGGCAGTCTTCGCTACTTATAAAAATATCCTGACTTCCCGGAGTTTCGTTGTTCCAAACCTGGTCGCTGCAGCCCTGATCGCATCGATGTTTGCATTTTTGGTGAGTGTCGCCCCGATCTTTGTGAAAGGGCTGCAATTGAGCCCGGCTTTGGTTGGATGTTTTCCGGCCGTGGCCGTGTGCGGCACGATATTGGGCGCCTCGCTGGCGAGAGGGACCGCAACGCGCGTTCAGCCGGCGACGATCGTGCGTGTCGGTTCGCTGATTGCGTTGGCGAGTTCGGTCGCGATGGCATGGATTCCGATCTCGGCGCCCTATCTGCTGGGAACCATCACCTTCTTCTGCCTGGGGTGCGGCCTTGCCTTGCCGGTGACGGTCTCGATGGCGATGACCGATTTTGGCGACAGAGCGGGCGCGGCATCGGCATTGCTCGGCGCCATCCAGTCCATCGGCGGCACGATCGGCGCGTCGATGGTCGCATTGATCGGGGGCTCGGTCTATCGCGCCACGCCGGCCGCAATGATAATGGGTAGTGTCGTCGCGTTGACGTTGAGCCTGTCGTTAAGGGTCGTGGTGGCTGCGTCGAAATACGCGCGTGAGCCCGCGTAGAGGAGAGGCGATCATGACCAGGGCGTTGTTGAAAACCGCCGTGCTCGCGGTCGCGCTCGTCATTCGCTTAACGCCTGCCGACGCGCGCTCCGGGGTGATCAGCGCCGAAACCTATGCCTGCACGAGTTGGGGAGCCGCGCACCAATATACGATGCAGTCGCTGACGCCGAAGGGCGGGCAGATCAACCGGAACTGTCCGATTCGGCTGCCGAAAGGCACGCCGGTCGATGTCACCAACGAGGACGACGATGGCTATGCCGTGGTGACGCATCGCGGCAAGACATGGTGGGTCGACGGCGAACGGGTGCGGTGAAGGCGGGCGACTATCTCGGGATGATGCGAATGCTGCCGGACTCAAAAATGTCTGGCGGCCAGAAGTCCGAGCAGGACAGTGCCTGAGACGGCAAATACCACGACCATATTGGTCAGATTTTGCGTCGCCATCGATATCGTCGATGCCGCATCGACCGGCGGCGGGCCCGTTCTTGATTTTTTGCGTTTCGCCTTCTTCGACGTTGTCTTTGCAGACATTGCATTCCCCGGGGATGGCGGGTCAGGCCGCTTGGCGGCCTGACCCTGACGCTTTCCCTGTCGAGATTTGTTCTCGATCTGCAGCCACCATCGCATGCCCTCGGACGGGAAAGCTTAATGGGGCTGGTAAACCAAAGCTGACCGGAATTGTTGGTTTATGAATTCGCGACGTCCGGCCTCGATGCGCCCTCGACGGAACCTTAAGAAAACCGTCGACTTCCGATCGTAACAGGAACAGGGTCGTTGGCCGCGGCCGGATGCGCGCAATCTGTGGATTGACGCGAAAGACAGGATGGACGTGTTTTGACCACCTCACGTGCTCAGTAAGGACAGTCAGCCTGCCCGCCAGATCGCTGATGGCATGAGCGCGCCCTGGTGGCAGGGTTGTGCGATCTATCAGATCTATCCGCGCTCGTTTCAGGACAGTAACGACGACGGCATCGGCGACCTCAAGGGAATAGCGCGACGGCTCGATTATCTTGCCGGCCTTGGCGTCGGAGCCATCTGGATCTCTCCGATTTACCCGTCGCCGATGGTCGATTTCGGTTATGACGTTGCCCACTATTGCGACGTCGATCCACGCTTCGGCACGCTGGCGGATTTCGACGACCTGCTGGTGCAAGCCCACCGGCGCGGGCTCAAGGTTCTGCTCGATTTCGTGCCCAACCATAGCTCCGACCAGCATCCATGGTTCGTCGAGAGCCGCGCTTCGCGGGAAAATCAGAAGAGAGACTGGTACATCTGGCGCGACCCTGCGGCGGACGGCGGACCGCCGAATAACTGGATCAGCGATTTCGGCGGCTCGGCCTGGCAATGGGACGAGGCCACCGGACAGTATTATTATCACGCCTTCCTGAAGGAGCAGCCGGACCTCAACTGGCGTCATCCAGCCGTGCAGGCGGCGATGTACGATGTGATGCGTTTCTGGCTCGACCGCGGCGTCGATGGTTTTCGCATCGACGTGCTGTGGCACATGCTGAAGGCCGCGGATTTTCCGGACAATCCACCCAACCCGGCCTATCGGCCCGGGATGGGCGAAATGCACCGCCTGCTTCAACGCCATTCGACGGACCAGCCCGAGGTGCATCTGATCGCAGCCGAGATGCGCGAAATCGCCGACAGCTATGGCGCCAGGGGACAGGGCGAGCGGGTTCTGATCGGCGAGATCTACCTGCCGGTCGAGCGGCTGATGCACTATTACGGCGGCGAACGCCGCGGGGTGCACCTGCCTTTCAATTTCCAGCTCGTCGATATGCCATGGCGGGCGGCCGCCCTGGCAGCTGCTATCACCGGCTATGAGGCAGCACTACCGCCGCGTGGGTGGCCCAACTGGGTGCTCGGCAACCATGACCGGCCGCGGGTTGCGACCCGGCGCGGGCAGGCCCAGGCCCGCGTCGCTGCGGTGTTGTTGCTGACGCTGCGCGGCACGCCCACGCTCTATTATGGCGACGAGCTGGGTTTGAGCGATGTCGCGATCGAACCGTCGCAGGTGCGCGATCCGCGCGAGTTGCGTGAGCCCGGCCTGGCGTTGGGCCGCGACCCCGTGCGCACGCCGATGCCGTGGGATGACAGCGACAATGCCGGCTTCAGCAGGGCCAGGCCGTGGCTGCCGCTCAATGCCGACTGGCCGGCGCGCAACGTGATGCGCATGGCGGAGGACCCTCAGTCCATCCTGACGCTTTATCGCCGGTTGCTTGCGCTGAGATGCGATCGCCCGGCACTGTCGATCGGCGATTTCGCTCTGTTGAACGTGGCGGACGAGACCCTGGTTTACGCGCGCCGGCACGGCACGGAGCGGCTGATTGTGGCGCTCAACCTCGGGGAGCGACAGCACCGGCTTGAGCTGCCGGACTGGGCGCGCGGAAGCCGGATGCTGCTGTCCACGACCGGGGACGCGGCGCCGGTGGAAGCCGGCGTCCTCCTGTTACGATCGAATGAAGCTGTCGTGCTCGAGGCCCGATAGCACAACGCAGAGAAGGGACGCTACCTTGCGCATCGCCATGCTGGCGCCGATCTCCTGGCGAACACCGCCGCGCCATTACGGCCCCTGGGAGCTGGTGACGAGTCTCCTGACCGAGGCGCTGGTGGCGCGCGGCGTCGATGTCACCCTGTTCGCGACAAAAGATAGCATCACGACAGCGAAGCTGGATGCCGTCTGTCCGGCGCCCTATTCCGAAGACCCCGCGATCGACGCCAAGGTGTGGGAGATGCTTCACGTCGCCCATGTGTTTGAGCAGGCCGATCAGTTCGACCTCATTCACAATCAAGCTGATTTCGTACCGCTCGCCTTCTCGCGGCTGGTCGAAACCCCTGTGGTGACGACGATCCACGGTTTCTCGTCGGCGCGCATTCTGCCCGCCTACAAGGAATACGAAGCGCGCGTCCACTATGTCGCCATCAGCGACGCCGATCGCCATCCGGACCTGCGCTATGCCGCAAC
This sequence comes from Bradyrhizobium ottawaense, assembly GCF_900099825.1. Taxonomy (NCBI): domain Bacteria; kingdom Pseudomonadati; phylum Pseudomonadota; class Alphaproteobacteria; order Hyphomicrobiales; family Nitrobacteraceae; genus Bradyrhizobium; species Bradyrhizobium ottawaense. The sequence continues at coordinate 4,544,093 of NZ_LT629693.1, forward strand.
GATCCACCACGGCATCCCGCTTCAGGATTTCCCGTTCGATCCGCTTGGCGGCGAAGATCTGCTGTTCTTCGGCCGCATTCATCCGGACAAGGGTGCTGCCGAAGCGATCGCGGCGGCCCGTCGAACGGGGCGGAAATTGACGATCGCCGGCATTGTCCAGGACCGCAATTATTACGACCAGCATGTGGCGCCCGTACTCGACGGCGGGTCGGTGACCTATCTTGGTCCGGTTGGCGGAACGCTACGCGCCAAGACACTGGGCTCCGCACGCGCACTGCTTCATCTCATCAATTTCGACGAGCCGTTCGGTCTGTCGGTGGTGGAAGCGCTGGCCTGCGGAACGCCCGTCATTGCCTGCAATCGGGGGTCGATGCCCGAGCTGATAGAGGATGGCGTGACCGGATTTCTGGTCGATAGCCTCGACGCGGCGGTCAATGCGATTGGACGCATCGACGAAATCGATCGCGCGGCCTGCCGTGCCGCGGTATCCGCGCGGTTCACGGTGGACCTCATGGCCGATCGATATTTGAGCCTGTACCGATCAATCCTTGGCTGAGATCCGGGTTGGCAGGAAGTCAACTGCCGCAAAAGGCCTGCCTCTTGCGCGGGCAATTTACCGACGAATCGATCGAACCCGATACAAGGAAGACTACACTAATCGCTGGACGCATGTTTCAGTGGGGTGCTCTTGGGAACGATCTTCAACGCCTATAAAGGCCCGCCGACCGGTGCCGAATACGAGGCCTGGCGCGAGGTCGCCTGCCGCGCGTTCTGCGGCGTCGACATCCAGCCCAGCGAAGGCGGCGGGATCGACTGCCGCTTGAGGATTGATCCGATCGACGCTTTGGTGCTGGCGGCGCCAAGCGGATTGTCCGCGCAATTCTCGCGCACCAGGGAGATCCTCGGCGATGGCCGCGACGACCTCGTTTTGGTCGAGGCCCAATGGGGCAGCGTGCCGCTGCTGCAGGGTGACAAGATCATCGAGATGCAGGGCGGCCAATTATGCCTGACCGACATGAGCGTGCTCGGCTCGATCGGCCACGGCCCGCGCGGCGCGTTCCGGACGCTTGGTATTCCGCGCCAGGCGCTGCTCGCCGCCGCACCCCGCGCGGAAGATCAGCTCTCTATCGCGATTTCCGGCCACGACGTGTTGCGCGAAACGATCATCCGCTATCAGACGCTTTGCGGGAGCCAGGCGCCCGGTCTCGATGCCGCCGGCCAGCGTCTGATGGCCCGGCATCTGGTTGATCTGGTGGCGCTGTTGTTTACGTCACGGCCGGTGCGGCTCGAGGGACCAGGCGAACCCGGCCGTGCCTCGGCGCAGCTCGACCTCATCCGCGCCGACGCGCTGCGCGATCTCGGCAATCCCGCGCTCACGCTCGCAAACCTCGTGCGCCGCTACGGGCTCAGCGAACGGCAGGCGCAACGCCTGTTCGAACGATCAGGAAATACCTTCACCGAGTTCGTGCTGGAGCAACGGCTGCTGCTGGCCCGCAAGCTCGTCACCGATCCCACCCAGAGACATCGCAAGATCTCGGACGTTGCCCATATGTCCGGATTTTCCGATCTCTCCTATTTCAACCGCGCCTTCCGCAAGCGTTTTGGCGTTTCGCCGACCGAGATCCGGGCGGGATAGGCCGTGACATTTTCGCATCACGCGCCGAGCGATGCGATGCGCTGTCGCGCCACGCATAGTACCTGACGGCCCAGTCCAAGACAAAGATGCCGCTGTCGCTCATGGTCCACTGAGGCTGGAGATCGCCAGTTTGACGGCAAGCCTGTTTCGACAATTGGGAGCTTGGATTTATGTCATTTCGAGATTTCACGGCAATTGCGGCCGTTGCGCTCGCGGTATCCGCAACGACAGCGCAGGGCGCCGATCTGGGCACGCGACCGTATACAAAGGCGCCGATTGCGCCGGCTCCCGTCTATGCCTGGACCGGCTGCTACATCGGCGGAAATGTCGGCGGGGGTTGGGATCGCCAAGGTTACACCAACGTCAATCCCAATCGATTGCCGAATTTCGATCTGGGCTCCGAGGACAATTCGGGTGTGGTTGGTGGCGGGCAGGTTGGCTGCGACTATCAGGCGGGATCCTGGGTGTTCGGGGCGCAAGGCATGTTTGACGCTGCCGATCTCCGCGGCAGCAACCACGTGGTGCCGGGACCGACCAACCGCCAATTCCCGAATATCTTTGACCTGAGCGCGCGGACGTCGTGGGTGACGACCGCGACCTTGCGGGTTGGCTATGCGGTCGTTCCGCAGGCCCTTCTTTATGTCAAGGGTGGTGCTGCCTGGACGCATGGAAATCTTGATTACACGATCACCGGAATGGGCGTCTCAAATCAAACAGGCGGGGAGACGCGGTCCGGCTGGGTCATCGGTGGCGGTCTCGAATATCTCTTGGCGCCGAACTGGTCGGTTTTCGCCGAATACAATCACATGGATTTCGGTACACAGACGCTCAACACGCAGGATGCCTTCGGTTTCATCGAGCCGATTCGAGTCAGCCGCCGGATCGATACCGCCATGGCGGGCGTGAATTTCCGGTTCAGACCGTAGGGTAGGTGAGGCGGGCGTTACGAGATCGCGATGATCTCGAGCTCCTGACCGGGGGTGCCAACGACATCCCCGACAGCCTTGCCCATCAGCAACCTTGCCACCGGGGAGACGAAGGAAATCGAACCGGCCTTGGGGTCGGCTTCGTCCTCTCCGACGATATGATATGTCTGCACGCGTCCGTCGTGGCGCCTGAAGGTCACCGTGCTGCCGAAAGCAACGGTGTCGTTTGACGCAGGGGCGGCGATGACCTGGGCTGTCCGCACCCGCGCCGCAAAGTAGCGCGCATCGCGCAACGGGGTCGCGGCCTGCCGCCGCCGTTCGTTCACGTCCTCGATCTTCTGCGCCGCCTCGCACGCCTCGCGCGCCTGGTCGAGCTGGGATTGCAGAGCTTTCAAGCCTGCTTCCGTCACGAGGTTCGGATGCGGCGAGATCGGGCGGTCGGGCAGCAGTGTTTCCGACGCCGTCTCGGCACTGTCTTCCTTGGTGAAGGCAACGCTCACGCCCGGATTCCTTTCAGACAAGTCATACCAGCAAATGGATGGCTACTGAAAACGTTCCAACAGGCCTTAGCGCCAGCCGAGGGCGGGCGCGACGTGCTTCAGGATCGACTCAATGACATGGGCATTATAGGCCACCCCGAGCTGATTGGGGACGGTCAATAGCAGGGTGTCGGCTTCGGCGATGGCCTCGTCTTTCCTGAGCTGCTCGATCAGGACGTCCGGCTCGGCCGAATAGCCGCGCCCGAAAATCGCCTGGGTCTCAGGGGAAATAAAGCCGATCTGGTCATCCTCTTCGCCGCCGCGGCCGAAGTAACCACGGTCGCGATCGTCCATGATGGCGATGATGCTGCGGCTGATGGACACCCGCGGCTCGCGCGTATGGCCGGCCTCCTTCCAGGCCGAACGATACGCCCTGATCTGGGCCGCCTGCTGGATGTGGAAAGGCTCGTTGGTTTCGTTGTTCTTGAGCGTCGAACTCTGCAGGTTCATGCCGAGCTTCGCTGCCCATATGGAGGTGGCGTTCGAACTGGCGCCCCACCAGATGCGATCGCGCAGGCCTTGCGAATGCGGTTCGAGGCGCAGCAAGCCCGGCGGGTTCGGAAACATCGGGCGCGGGTTGGGCTGGGCGAAGCCTTTGCCGTGCAGCACATCAAGGAAGACCTCGGCATGGCGCCGTCCCATATCGGCATCGGTCTCGCCCTCGGCCGGCTGATAGCCGAAATACCGCCATCCATCGATGACCTGCTCGGGCGAGCCCCGGCTGATGCCAAGTTGCAGGCGTCCGCCCGCGATCAGATCGGCCGAGCCGGCGTCTTCGGCCATGTAGAGCGGGTTCTCATAGCGCATGTCGATCACAGCCGTGCCGATCTCGATCCGGCTGGTTCTGGCGCCGACGGCCGCCAGCAGCGGGAACGGCGAGGCGAGCTGGCGGGCGAAGTGATGCACGCGAAAATAGGCGCCGTCGGCGCCCAATTCCTCGGCTGCGACCGCGAGGTCGATCGATTGCAGCAGCGTGTCGGCCGCCGAGCGGGTCTGCGATTGCGAGGAGGGCGTCCAGTGCCCGAACGATAGAAATCCGATGTTTTTCATGCAGCCTATCTAGGTATTCCCGGCTGATTTGCGAGCACTTGCGGTGGGCGAGTCGCGGTGCCCGCAAGAGCGAATTTAAGCCACGGGTGCGGCAAAACAACCCGACGGGCAAATCACCAAAAGTCTGTCCAGCCCTTCGGATAAAAATATTTCTGTTGCCCCGTCGGGCAAATCAAAAGTCTAACTCCCGCCATCCTGTCCCACCAGAGGGGCGTAGGCCATCGTCGCAAACGAGGGGCAGGGAGCGGTGGACGTGATGGCGGCGAAGACGAACGCTGCTGTTGCGTACGGTGAAATCGTTTGGGTCCGACGCCCCGGTGCTGGCGTCAAGTGAGCGGAGCAATCCGCAAGCGATGGTGGCAAGAAAGCCGGTCACCAGGACGATTGCGTATAAGCCGTAAAGCCATTGCGCAGGGAAGGCCGGGTGTTCTCCGCTGAACCTGTATGCTCGTGTGCAGCATTTTTATACACATCGCACGCGAGACCGCGGGTGCAGCGCGCATCCGGTCTTCCCTGCGCCCTCTGATTTCGGAGGGTAAAGGTTTTCTTGCAAAACTCGGGCAAATCATGCCGCGAGAATGCACTCCGCTGTCATCGTCCGCGAAAGCGGACGATCCAGTATTCCAGAGGCAGCAGTGATGGAATCGACGGGCCATGGCGTACTGGATCGCCCGGTCACGCCGGCCGACGACAGTGAGATTGCGCCATTGCGAGGAGCGAAGCGACGCGGCAATCCATCTATCCGTTGTGCCGTGAAATGGATTGCTTCGCTTCGCTCGCAATGACGAGGAAAGAGCGAGCCAGCTTCGTTCATCTGGGCTACGGGTTACTCATTACCAGCCCCATGCATCATCTGCCGTTCCCGCGCGTAGCGCACCAGCGCAACGTACCGATAGATGCCGTGGACGAATTTGCCGTAGGGCATGGTGACGAACAGCGAGAACACCACGCCGAGATGCAGCGCCAGCAGCGGGCCCATTGCTGATGTATCGCGCAACAGCAACAGCGCGATGCCGGTCAGGCTGGTCAGGAACAGCATGACGATGAAGGAGACGTCCATGCCCATCCGTGTCGCGTCGACCAGCACAGGATCGCGCTTCCGCTTCTCGGCGAGCAGGCCGACCGGCCCGATCAGAAGCCCGATGCCGCCGAGCGTGCCCAGCACGACAGGCAGGTCCCACCACGCATAGGGTGCCTCGCGCGCGAACAGGTAATGATAGAGCGTCGCGACGCAGGTGGCGGCGAAGCACAGACCGAAGCCGTAGAAGGTCAGGTGGTGATACAGCTTGCGGCGGTCGGTCGGCTTGTCGTCCTCGTTGAAGCAGCCGACCCCGCCGCCGTCGAGATAGCGCAGCTCGCCGGCATCGCGCATCGCCTGCAACAGCGATCGCCAATCGGTCTTCATGCCGACGGGTTCGCCGATGTCGCGCCAGAACGCCACGACGCCCATCGCAAGGGCCACGATGGCATAGAGGAAGGCGGCGCCGAACAGGGCCGCCATCGCATTATGCGGCATCAATTTGTAGAACGCGCCCGGCCCGGTGTGGACGCCGAGCAGTACCAAAGGATCGGTGAACGCGGCGAAGCCGAAGATGAATGCGGCGACGCTAAGCGCCGCAACGATGCTGATGACGAGCCCGTTGCGCGCGAACGCACCGGCAAAGGCGCGTGGCCACACGTACGCAGCGTAGGAGTCGTTGCGCGCCACCGCCAGCGTCTGCGGCACATTGACGTTGAATTCATGCGGCGGCGAGAACTGGCAGTCGGTGTAACAGGCGCCGCAGGAATGACAGAGGTTGGCGAGATAGTTGAGGTCGCCGTCGGAAAACGCGCGGCGCATTTCCATCGCCGGAAACACCGCGCAGAGGCCCTCGCAATAGCGGCAGGAATTGCAAACCGTCATCAGGCGGTCGGCCTCTTCGAGAATTCGCGTTCCGTGCATGTCGCGTTGCTTCCTGCCCGATGCCGGGCCGTGTTACTTCGTCAGGCCCTTGCCTTCGAGCCATTTCTGGATCAGGGCGGCGACCTCGGCGTTGTTCTTGTCCATCATCAGCATGTGCGAATTGCCGGTGATGCCGACCTGCGGCAGATCGACGATATCGACGCTGCCGCCGGCGGCCTTGATCCTGTCGCCGAACGCAATGCCGGTGGCGCGGATCTTCGGCCAGCGCGAATCCTTCTCGATGTAATCGCCATAGACGATCAGGGTCGGGATGTTCTTCAGCACCTCGGCCTTGTCGGGATCGCCGACACCGGCAGGCTCGAGCGCGATCAGCGCCTTGACCTTGTCGGGCCGCGCCTGCGCCACCTTGAAGCCGAAGCTGCCGGCCTGGCTGTGGAACATGATGATGGAGGGGCCGACACGGTCGATCTCGGCGATATAAGCGGCGACGATCGCATCGTCGGTGGTGGTCCAGCGCGGCACGTTCTGCTTGACGAAATTCTCGTAGCCTTCGTTCGGAAACTGGCTGCCCGGCATCAACTTCCGTTTCGCCGGATCCGGATCGTAGGAGTTGGGGCCGTCGCCGATGCGAAAACGCTGGAACGGGTTAGCGGTGGTGAGAAACACCGGCTCGCCCTTGAAGATGTCAGGATATTGCGCCCAGCCGGCGCGGCCGCGCTCGACGGCATCGGAATTGTAGACGCTCCAGCCCTTGCGCAGAAAATAATTCAGAAAACCTTCGCGGCCGTCGGGCGTGGTTTCCCAGGTGACGCCGGTCAGCCCGCCGCCATGCCACATCAACAGCGGATAGGCGCCCTTCTCGTTGGCGGGCAGGAAGTACTGCACGTACATCTGCTCGACCTGATAGGTGCCGTTGGGGTCGACCTTGGCCGGCACGCCGCCCGGCGTGAAGGTGACTTCCTTCACCGGCTTGCCACTGATTTCGACCAGCCGTCCGCCGACATGGAACGAGCCCATATCGCGCAGCGCGATCGGCTCGGCGGCCTGTGCCAGGGCTGCGCTCATCAGCAGAGCGGCGATGGACGCAAAGATAGTACGCGACATGTGTCTTCCTCCCGCGTTCTTCTCCCTCTCCCCGCAAGCGGGGCGAGGTGAATCGAGCCCTGCATCAGTTCTTGGCATTCCTGGCGGCTTCCCGTCCCGCCACCCGTCCGAACACGCTGCCGATGGTCATGCCGATGCCGGCGGCGTAGCCCTTGCCGAGCACGTTGCCGGCCATGATCTCGCCGGCCGCGAACATGTTGGCGGAGGGCTTGCCGTCCTTCATCACCATGCGCGACTGCTTGTTCACGCGGGTGCCAAGATAAGTGAAAGTGATGCCGGGCCGCACCGGATAGGCCAGATAAGGCGGCGCATCGATCTTGCGCGCCCAGTGCGTCTTCGCCGGCGTGATGCCTTCGGTGCGGCAATCGTCGAGAATGGTGTGATCGAAGGTGCCGGGCTGCACCGCGGCGTTGAAGTCGGCGAGCGTCTTCTCAAGTGCTGCCGGATCGAGTTCGAGCTTGGCCGCAAGTTCGGCGATGGTGGGCGCACCGATCGGCGGGAACAGCGTCGGCATGAAGCTGGTCACGACGCTGGAATCGAAGATGATGTAGGCGATCTGGTCGGGCTGCGCTGCGACCAGCCGGCCCCAGATCGCATAACGCTTCGGCCAGATGTCCTCGCCCTCGTCGTAGAAACGCTGGGCGTGCTTGTTGACGACGATGCCGAACACCACCGAGTCATGGCGGGTGATGATGCCGCCGTCGAATTTCGGCGCGCGGGCGTCGATCGCGACCGCGTGGCACTGGGTGGGATCGCCGATGTCCTGCACGCCGTTGTCGAGCAGCATCTTCAGGATCGAACCGCGGTTATATGGCGTGCCGCGGATCAGGAAATTGTCGGCGGCATCGCCCCAATATTGCTTCAGCCATTCGATGTTGGCCTCAAAACCGCCGGCGGCCGCGACCAGAGCGGAGGTGCGGATTTCGGTGGCGCCGTTGATCGGCTGCTTCAGCGTGGCGCCGAGAAACATGCCGTCCTCGATCTGCAGGCCGGTCACCTCGGCGTCGTAGACGATCTCGACGCCGAGTTTTTCGGCGGTGAGATAGAGCGCGTTCAGCATCGCCCTGCCGCCGCCGAGGAAAAACGAATTGGTGCGGCCAAGGCTGAGCGTGCCGCCGAGCGAGGGTTGCCAGCGTACGCCCTGTTCGACGACCCAGTTCAGGATGTCCTTGGACTCGTGGATCATGAAGCGCGCCAGTTCCTCGTCGGTCTGGCCGCCGGTCACTAGCAGCAGGTCCTGCCAGAACTCCTCCTCGGTGTAGGGGCCGGTGAGGATTTCGGTCGCCGCGTCATGGGCGCAGCGCATGTTGCGGGTGTGGCGGGTGTTGCCGCCGCGGTAGAATTTCGGCGCGCCCTCCAGCACCAGCACGGAAGCGCCCGCGCGCCGGGCGCTGATCGCGGCGCACAGCGCGGCGTTGCCGCCGCCGATCACCAGCACATCAAATTTGCGATTAAAATCCACCATGCGCTCTTGTTATCGTCATTTGCATGGAAATCAAACGTGCCGCCGGGCAGGCCGGTCGGCTTGCCCGGCGATTTCGCGCTGCGGTTATGCGGGCACGACGTCTCGCGTCGCGATGGTCTTGCCGCCGCGATAGATGACGAGGGCGGCCACGATGCCAAGCGCCGCAGCGCACATGAGCCAGTAGCCGGGAGAGGCCTTGTCGCCGGTGTGGTCGATCAGCCAGGTCGAGGCGAACGGCGTGAAGGTGCCGAACAGGCCGGCGGCGAGGGCAAAGGCCAGCGAGAAGCAGGTGGTGCGGACATGCGCCGGCACCACCTCGACCAGCGCGCCCAGCATGGTGCCGCTGTAGACGCCGAAATAGAACGAGAACATCATTTCGACCGCCAGCATCTTGCCGAAGGTCGGCGCGGCGACAAGCCAGTTCAGCACGGGGTAGGCTGTCACAAGCGCGAGGCAGGCAATTGTCAGCAGCACCGGCTTGCGGCCGATACGGTCGGATACCGCGCCGCCGACCGGATTCCAGATGAAATTCATGACCGCCACCAGAAGGGTGACGATCAGGGCTTCCTGCGTCGAGAGCTTCAGCACCGTCTTGCCAAAGGTCGGCGTGTAGACGGTGACGAAGTAGAAGGTCGTGGTGGTCAGGACGGCCATCATCATGCCGAGCACGATGATCTTCCAGTTGACCGCCGCCGAGCTGAAGACTTCCGACGTGCTCGGATGCTTCTTCATCGCCAGGAACGCCGGCGTTTCCTCCAGCGTCCGCCGGAGGAAGAAAATGAAGGGAATGATCAGGCAGCCGATGAAGAACGGGATTCGCCATCCCCATGCCGCCACGGTTGCCGCCGGCATGGCCTCGCTCAACGCGAAGCCGATGATCGCGGCGACGAAGATCGCGACCTGCTGGCTGGCGGACTGGAACGAAGTATAGAAGCCGCGGTTGCCGGGGGTGGAAATCTCCGCGAGGTAGACCGACACGCCGCCAAGTTCGACGCCGGCAGAGAAGCCCTGCAGCAGGCGGCCGATCAGCACGATGGCCGGAGCAGCCACGCCGATGGTCGCATAGGTCGGACAGAAGGCGATCGTTACCGTGCCGAGTGCCATGATCGCCAGCGTGACAATGAGGCCCTTGCGGCGGCCGATGCGGTCGATATAGGCGCCGAGCACGATCGCGCCGACCGGGCGCATCAGCGCGCCCAGCCAGAACACGCCGAAGGTGTTGAGCAGGGCGGCGGTCTCGTTCTCGGATGGGAAGAACGCCTTGGCGATGTAGGAGGCGTAGAAACCGAACAGGAAGAAGTCGAACTGCTCGAGGAAATTGCCGCTGGTGGCGCGCAGGATGGCGCCGATACGCGATTTGATCTGCGGTATTTCCGAATTGTCCGTCTGCGACATATCAGCTGTTTCCCCCGTTTGCGCTCCGGCGAAAATTCCGCCAGCCGAGACAGTTGTCCTGCCTTGGTGTGGCAATCTGCCACGCCTGCGCGGCCCGACCAACCGCAAATCGCGGGCGCGGCCCTGACAACGGGGAATACCGGATTTTCAGGGCTTGGTTTGCGCCGAGGCCACCAGCCATTGCCGGAACGCCGACAGTTTCGGCGGGTCGGTTCGTCCGGCCGGCGAGACCAGATAGAATCCGGCGTCGACCGGCAGCGTGATCTTGAAGGGAACCACGAGCCGGCCCCTGGCGATGTCTTCCTGCACATAGGCGGTGCGGCCCATCGCGACGCCGAGGCCGTCGATCGCGGCCTGCACGGTCATGAAGATCATGTCGAAGGTCACGCCGGGCTGTTTGGAAAAATCGGCCGGCAGACCCGCCGCCCACAGCCACAGCCGCCAGTCGTCGCTGTTGGCGTTAGAGGTGTGCAGCAGCACATGGTCTTTGAGGTCCTCAGGGCATTTCAGCGGCTTGTTGCCCTTCAGCAGGCTCGGGCTGCACACCGGGAACAATTCGTCCGCCATCAGCCAGTCGGCGCGCAGCCCTGGCCATTGGCCCCGGCCGTAGCGGATCGCGGCGTCGACATTGTCGCGCTGGAAATCGACCAGGCTGGTCGAGGTGGTGATGCGCACGTCGATGCCGTGATGTTCTTCCTGGAACGCGGTCAGCCGGGGCAAAAGCCACTTGGCGGCCAGCGACGCCAGCGTCGAGACCGTCAGCACATGGTCGTCGTCCTTGCGCAGCAGCCGGTCGGTGGCAAGCCTGAGATCGTTGAATGCGGCGCGGATGCCGGGGAGGTAATCCGTGGCCTGCGGCGTCAGGGTCAGCGCGCGGTTCTGGCGGACGAACAGGGGGATTCCTAGCTCCTCCTCCAGCCGCTTGATCTGATGGCTGATCGCGGTCTGCGTCACATTCAGCTCGGACGCCGCCTGGGTGAAGCTCAAATGCCGGGCCGCGGCCTCGAAGGCGCGCAATCCATTCAGCGAGGGCAGCCTGACGGTCATTTCCGCATTCCCGAATACATGAGTTTATATCATGCGAAGCGGTACAAAGTGTCGTTTGTGAATGGGTCTGTTTGCGCAGATATTAGCCTCAACAAGTTAGCTAAAGGAGTTTCAAATGTCCACTTTTACGCATGATTCGATGATAAATCATCATGGACAGGGCGTATTGGCCGAGCTGGCCGAGACCGTCCATGTCTGGCGGCAGCGCTACGAGGCGCGCCGCGAGCTGGCGCAGTGGTCCGACCGGGATCTCCACGACATCGGCCTGTCCTCGGGCGATGCCATCTTCGAGACCTCAAAGCCGTTCTGGCAGGCCTAGGGCAGCCAAGCCGGCGTCGCCTCATCAGGGGACGCCGGCGATTTTCTCGGAGATCCAGAATTCCTAGAGATCGGGAGAGCGTGCCATGACAACCCTGCGTTTCGACGATCTCAAGCAGTATTCCGACACGCTGCGCTCGCGTAGCGGCGAGGCGGTCACCGTTCGTTTCGTCGAACCGCGCGACGCTGAGCCGCTGCAGGCCTATTTCCGTTCGCTCACGACCCGCTCACGCTACAACCGCTTCCTCGGCGCGATGCGCGAATTGCCGGCGACGCTGCTCGCGCACTTCATTCATGTCGGCGAGGCCGAGCAGTTCAGCGCGGTCGCAACCATGATGTTCGATGGTTACGAGACCATCGTCGGCGAAGTCCGCTATGCCTTCCACGCCGAGACGTCGAGCATCGAATTCGGCCTGTCGGTCGACGACCGCTGGCAGGGTCACGGCATCGGCAAGGCGCTGTTGAAAAATCTCGAATGCCGCGCGGCATCGTTCGGTGCCGAGCGCATCTTTGGTGACACGCTGCGTTCGAACGAGTCGATGATCAGCCTCGCCCGCAAGGCCGGCTACGCCTTCGCGCAAAGCCCCGGCGACTGGAAGCTGGTGCGCTTCGAAAAGCAGATCGATATCCAGCCGCGCGACATTCCCTGCGCAAGCTGGAAACTCGCCGCCGCCTCCCGTCAGTTCGCAATCCCTCCTCTTGCGAGCTGACAGGATCTAAGCCCGGTTCTGGCGGTAACCAGAACCGGGCTATTTTTCTTCGCCGACTTGGCAGATGCCGATCTTCAAGCCCCCTTGAACACCGCCTTGCGCTTCTCGACAAACGCCTGCACCGCTTCCTTGTGATCTGATGTCACCTGGCAGCGGACCATGCGCTCGGCTTCATGATCGCGCGCGGTGGCGAAATCGAACATCAAGGCTTCGTCGAGATTGTCCTTCATGTAGCGAATCGCGATCGTCGGTCCGTCGGCGATCGATTTGGCGAGCGCGAACGCCTCCGCCTGCAGCTTGTCGTCCGGGACCACGCGGTTCACAAGGCCGATCGCCTCGCATCTTGCGGCATCGACCCGCTCGCAGGTGAACATCAGTTCCCGCGCCCGCGAGGTGCCGACCAGCCGGGTCAGCAGCCACGCGATGCCGTAGTCACCGCTCAGGCCGACCTTGAGATAGCCGGTGGAAAGGAATGCCGATTGCGCGGCGATCCGCATGTCGCAGGCCATGGCGAGCGCCAGGCCGGCGCCGACCGCGGGGCCGGGCAATGCTGCAATGGTCGGCTTGCGCACCGAGACCAGCGCGCCGGTCAAGAGGCGCTGCCGCTCCTGAAGGTCGGCGACCCGCTCGTCGTGGGACATTGCCAGCTTGTTCTTGTCGCGGTTGGCGCCCATGCCCTTGACGTTGCCGCCGGCGCAGAACGCGGTGCCGGCGCCGGTCAGCAGCAGCACGCCGACGTCGGGGTTCTCGCCGCAGGCCTTGATCATGTTGCGCAAGGCCGGCGTCAGATTATCCGACATCGCGTTGCGGGCCTCGGGGCGGTTCAGCGTGATGATGGCGACGCGGTCGCGGATCACGCACAGCAATTCGTCGGTGCCGGTGTCGATCTTGGTCTCGGTGGTCATGGTTCCCCCAGTTTCTTATTTGGCCCGTCGTTCCGGGTTGTCGCATCGCCCCGCAATGACGGTGATGGTTATTCGCCCTAAAACTTCTCGACCCATGGCCGCAGTTCCAGCTCCCAGGTCCAGGCGCTGCGCGGCTGTTGCAGCACATTCCAGTAGCTTAGCGCAATGGCATCGGGATCGAGCATCGAGTCCGGTCGGTCAGCGGGCTCGGTTCGGGCTGCGCTGCGGATACCGCCGTCGATGACGAAATGTGCGATGTGGATGCCCTGCGGCGACAATTCGCGCGCCATGCTCTGGGCGAGCCCGCGCAGCGCGAACTTGCCCATCGCGAACGGCGCCGATTGCGCATAGCCCTTGACGCTGGCGGAAGCGCCGGTGAACAGGATGGCGCCGTGCTTGTTCGGCAGCATGCGTTGCACCGCCTGCTGCGCCACCAGAAAGCCGCCGAACGCCGAGACCGCGATCGCCTGCGCGACGTCTGCCGGCGCCAGATCGATGAAGGCGCCGCGCGCCCGCCCGCTGGCATTGTAGACGACAAGGTCAGGCGCGCCGATCTCGCGTTCGACCAGGCCGAACAGCCGCTCGACATCCTCCGCACTGGTGGCGTCGCAGGCAAAGGCGCGGGCGCCGGTCTCGGTGCAGAGCGCGCCGAGCTTCTCGATCTTGCGGGCGGCGAGCGCGACCTTGATGCCCTCGCGCGAAAACAGCCGCGCCAGCGATGCGCTCAGGCCTTCTCCGGCGCCGACGATCAGCGCGTTCTTGTATTTCGGCGATTCCATGGGCGCGTTCCTCGGATGGTGGGACTAGGTATCTAGGCGCGCAATCCCGCGAGGCAACCCGCCGCGGCCAGGATCAGGTCGAGATCCCGCTTGTCGGCGATCCCAGCGTATTTGGCGCGGAGCATGCCGAGCGAACGGGCGTGATATTTTTGCGGCTTCTGGATCCAGACCTTGTCGCCGAGGGTGACGCTGAACTCGTCCTTGCCGTCCGCCAGCGCCTTCTCGTTGGCCAATGTCCAGGTCCAGAATTGCCGCCCCACCTGCTTGGTCAGGATCGGCATCAGGGTCGGCGCCAGTGCGCTCCATGTTTCGAACGCGCCTTCGTTCCGCGGCCACAGCATGCGGTGCACCCAGTCGAGCACATGCGGCGCGCCGCCGCCGATCAAGCCACCCACGGTCGGATCGGTCCACATCTCATAGAACTGGCCCCAGAGGCCAAAGTCGCCGTAGGCCGGCCGTCCGCCGAACAGATAGGGGCGCGTCGCCAGATGCGCGTCGAGCAACCCGAGCATTTCCCGGAAGCCGGTCTCGATCTGCGGCGCGGTCGTGGCATTCGAGCCGACGAACCAGACCCGGTCGACCATGCGTGCCCGCACCTGCGCCGTGAACGCATCATGCTCCTGCTCGCTGGCCCCGGGCGCGCGCATCCGCGCAATGCGGCCGGCCGAGGAGATCTGATCGACGTCACGGCCCCAGCGGTAGTGGAACATCCATTTGTTGCCCCACTCATCGCCGAACTCCTCGATCAGCGCGGAGATGAACTGCGTGACGGGCTCGCCGGGATGAATCGATGCTTCGGGGTGAAGCTTCTCGATCCGGTCGATGATCGGCGTGGAATCCTGGATGCCAGTACCGTCAGGCGTTACCACCAGCGGGATGATCGGCATTTTGGCGAATTTCTCGAATTCCGGCTGGCTTGCCGCATTGCGCAACACCCATTGATGCGGAATTCCCTTGTAGCGGAAATAGGAGCGGACCTTGACGGAGTAGGGCGACATTTCGGCGCCGATGATGCGATATCCGTCCGCCATGGGTGGTCCTCTAATTATGGTTGTTGACGGCGTGATCGCCTGCGTTATCGGTAGATGACCAATATCGGGCGGAACGAACAAGGGCTAAAAATGCAGCCACTCAAGCAGGAACGCGCGGCAGCCTCAGCCAATCAGCCGGGCTTGCTCGCACCGGACACAACGGGGATGAATTTCTACCGGGCCGATCCGGCGCTGACGGATCTGCTCAAGCTGCATCTTCCCGATGCGCTGTTTCGCCATATCGAACCGCATCTCGATCGCCTCGGCGGACTGGCTGGCGGCTATCTCGACGAATGCGCGCGGCTGGCCGACCGGCACACGCCGGTGCTGCATCAGCGCGACCGCTTCGGGCGCGATTCCCAGTACATCGAATATCATCCGGCCTATCGCGAACTGGAGAAGGCTGCCTTCGGCGAGTTCGGTATTCACGCGTTGTCGATCCGCAAGGGCATCATGGGCTGGCCGGACAAGTATCCCGTCGTCGCCAAGCACGCCTTTACGTTCCTGTTCAACCAGACCGAATTCGGCATGGGCTGCCCGATCAACGTCACCGACGGTTGCGCAAAGCTCTTGAATAATTTCGGCAGCGACGCCCTGAAGGCGCGCTATCTCGACGGCCTGACCCAGACCGACATGAGCAAGCTGACCCAGGGCGGTCAGTTCATGACCGAGAAGGAAGGCGGCTCCGACGTCGGCACGCTGACCACGACAGCCGTGCAGGAAGGCGATCATTGGCGGCTCACCGGCGAGAAATGGTTCTGCTCCAATGCTGACGCCGAAGTGGTGATGCTGCTGGCGCGGCCGGAAGGTGCCGGCCCCGGTACGCGCGGCGTCGGGCTGTTCCTGATGCCGCGGCGGTTGGAGGACGGTTCGCAAAACCACTACCGGATCGTGCGTTTGAAGGACAAGCTCGGCACCCGCTCGATGGCCTCGGGCGAGATCAAGCTGGAAGGCGCGATTGCGTATGCGGTCGGCAAACTCGATCGCGGCTTCGTGCAGATGGCCGAGATGGTGAACTCGTCCAGGCTCTCCAACGGCGTCAAATCCACCGCGCTGATGCGGCGGGCGCATCATGACGCGATGACGGTGGCGAGAAACCGCGTCGTGTTCGGCCAGCGCATCATCGACCTGCCGCTGGCGCGGCGGCAGTTGATGAAGATCATGCTGCCGACCGAGCAGGCGCTGTCGATGAGCTTCCTCACCGCCGATGCGCTGGACCGTGCCGAGGCCGGCAGCCAGGATGCGGCGGCGCTATTGCGTATCCTGACCCCGACCCTGAAATTCCGCGCCACCCGCGACGCCCGCAAGGTGTGCGGCGATGCGCTGGAGATGCGCGGCGGCATCGGTTACATCGAGGAATTCGCCACCGCGCGGCTGCTGCGCGATGCCCATCTCGGTTCGATCTGGGAAGGCACCGGCAACATCGTCGCGATCGATGCGCTGAAACGCGCGGTCGGCCGCCACGGCGCCGATGCCGCGCTCGCCGCCGACCTGCACGCCCGGCTCGACGACAGCGCCAACGTGCCGCAGGCCTGGCGCAATCGTCTGGGCGACCTTGCCGATCGCGCGATCGGCTTTGCCCGTGAGGTTGCCGCCCGTTCCGACAATGAGGGCGACGCCCGGCGCGCGACCAGTCTTCTGTATCATGTCGCCAGCGCGGTCGCGCTGGCCTGGGAAGGCGGCCGCATTCACGAGATGCGCGGCGACGCGAGGCGGCTCTTGCTGTCGCGCATGGTGATCGACCATCGCGTGTCCCCGAGCGATCCGTTCCAACTGACGGAAAGTCCCGCGCAACGTGCGATCACCGGGCACCTGCTCGACGAGCGCGCGATCGGCATGGCCGAGGTTGGCGAATTGCTTACGGCAGCATAGGCTGCGTGCCGACACCCGTTCCGGTTCAAGAAACATAAAATAAAGGGAGTACCCATGAAGGCCGCCGTACTGTTTGAAGTCAACAAGCCGCTGCAGATCGAGGATGTCAGTGTGCCGAATCCCGGTCCGCGCGAAGTCCTGATCCGCACCCGCGTCGCCGGCCTCTGTCACTCCGACCTGCACTTCATGGAAGGGCTGTATCCGCACCCGCTGCCCGCGGTGCTCGGTCACGAATCCGCCGGGGTCGTCGAGAAGGTCGGCTCCGATGTCACCTATGTGAAGCCCGGCGATCACGTCGTGACGTGCCTGTCGGTGTTCTGCGGCACCTGCGACAACTGCACCACCGGCCGCACCGTGCTGTGCACCGACACCACCGTGAAGATGCTGCCGGGCGCTTCCAACCGGCTGTCCTGGGCGCGCTCGGAGAAACTCAACCAGTTCCTCAACCTGTCGTCGTTCGCCGAGCAGATGCTGGTGCACGAAAACGCCATCGTCAAAATCCGGAAAGACATGCCGCTGGAGTTGGCGGCGCTGATCGGCTGCGGCGTCATCACCGGCTACGGCGCGGTGGTCAACACCGCGGGCGTCAAGGCCGGTGAAACCGTCGCCGTAATCGGCTGCGGCGGCGTCGGCATGGCGGCGATCAACGGCGCGGCGATTGCCGGCGCCGGCCGCATCATCGCGATCGACACCAATCCGGCCAAGCTGCAGCTCGCCACCAAGTTAGGCGCCACCGACATCGTAGATCCCCGCAACGGCGACGTGGTGCAGCAGGTGCGCGACCTCACCAATGGCGGCGTGCAGCATTCCTTCGAAGTGCTGGGACGGAAAGAGACCGCGGAACAGTCGTTCGCCATGCTGGCGGCCGGCGGCACTGCAACCATCGTCGGCATGATCCCGTTCGGCCAGAAGATCGAATTGCACGGCTTCGATTTCCTGCGCGAGCGCCGCATCCAGGGTTCGTCGATGGGTTCAAATCATTTCCGCGTCGACATGCCCCGACTCATCGAATTCTACATGCGTGGCAAGCTGCATCTGGAAGACTGGATTTCGGCCAAGCTGAAGCTTTCCGAGATCAACGAGGGCTTTGCCAACATGAAGGCCGGCAAGACGCTGCGCAGCGTGATCATGTTTGACGCGTGATTAGGCCGTCGTCCCGGCCTTGAGCCGGGACCCATACGCCGCGGCGGATGTGTGCGGCACAGTGGGAGACGCTGTCATTCCGGGATGGTCCGAAGGACCAGACCTCAGATGCGCAATTGCGCATCGGGGAATCTCGAGATTCCGGGTTCGATGCTGCGCATCGCCCCGGAATGACGGTGTTGGAAATTACCGCGACACGTGCGCGGACACCGCGAGCCACTTGCCGTTCTGCCTGGCCCAGCAATCGGTATAACGCCCGTTCGCCTGCGTGCCGTCCGCGGTCGTATAGCTGGTGGCGGCGTGGATGATAGCGAAGTCGCCGAGGATGCGAATCTTCACGTCGTATTCTCTGAGGTTCCTGATCGTCACCGGCACGGCCGTCTGCTTCAGGAATGCTGCGCGGTCGACCAGCGTCTTGTCGGGATTGGAGCAGTAGAACTCCGCCGCCAGGATTTCGTCGAAGCGCCTGACGTCGCAATTCTGCACTGAGGCGACATAGTCGCGGTTGAGTGCGGTGAGTTGATCGAGATCGCCGGACATTGGTTTCTCCTCTGCCGTCCCTCATGGTGAGGAGGCGCGTTAGCGCCGTCTCGAACCATGCGGGCCCGAATATTCGTCGTGTCTCATCCTTCGAGACGCGGCGAAGACGCCGCTCCTCCAGCGACAACGGCGAAGCCGTTGCGCGGGGATGAGGAGTCTTCTAGTCATCAAACATCTTCGGCGGCACGAACCCGCCGAATTCGCGCTCGATCAGTTCGGCGAGCTTGAGCGGCGTGCGGTCTTCCAGCCAGGGGCCGACGATCTGCACGCCGACCGGCAAGCCGTCCGGCGCAAAGCCGGTCGGGATCGCAGTCGATGGCAGGCCGGGCAGCGTGGCGATGCCGGGCCAGGCGAGCTGGTCGGGATAGACGTAGTCCTTGCCGTCGATGCTGATGCGGCGCTTTTCCTGGTCGTCGGAATGATCGTGCGGATAGGCCTGGGTCGGCATGATCGGGCAGATCACGGCGTCGTAGCTCCTGAACAGCTCGCGCCATTGCGCCCGCAGGCGCAAACGCCCGCCGTCGGCCATCAGCCAGTCGCGATGGCTGAGCGCGATGCCACGCAGGCGTTCGGCGCCGAGACTCATATCATCCGGCGGCAGCGCCGTAGCGGCGGCCTGCGCGCCAGCATAGACCTCCGGCGCGAACGATGCGGCGAGAAACGACATCAGCATCCGCATATAGAGCCGTGTCGAGGCGGCGAAGTCGGGCAACAGCGGACTGCTGCGGTCGACCTTGACGCCGGCCTTGGCGAGCCCGGCCGCCAGTTTGTCGAGGCTGCCGCGCACCACCGTATTGGGTGGCATGACCGGATCGGTATCGATCAGCAGCACGTGAAAATTCTTCAGCTCTGTGTGGCGCGCCACCGGGAGTTCGAGTCTGTAGGCCTTGCCGGCGTCGAGCGGATCAGGGCCCGCCATCGCATCCAGCAGCAGCGTGAGATCGGCGGCGCCGCGCGCCATCGGCCCGATCACGCTGAGGTCGCGATTGGACGGCAGCGGTGGCAACGGCGGCGGCGTGTGACCGCGCATCGCGACGAGGTCGAAGGTCGGCTTGTGGGCGTAGACGCCGCAATGAAAGGCGGGCACGCGCAGCGAGCCGCCGATATCGGAGCCGATCGACAGCGGGCCGTAGCCCGCAGCCAGCGCCGCCGACGAACCGCCGGAAGATCCGCCCGGCGTGCGGCCGAGGTCGAACGGATTGTTGGTGGTGCCGTAGATCTCGTTGTAGCTCTGCCAGTCGCCGAGCCCGAGCGGCACGTTGGTCTTGCCGAGAATCACGGCGCCGGCGTCCTTGACGCGCGTGATCGGCAGCGCGTCGTCCTTTGCGATGAAATCCTTCTGCGCCGGAATGCCCCAGGTCGTCGGCAGGCCGGCGATATTGTAGGATTCCTTGACCGTCATGGGGATGCCGAGCAGCGGCTTCTTCACCCCGCGCGCCAGTTCGGCGTCGGCGGCGCGCGCGGCGGCGAGGCCGCGCTCGAAATCGCGCACGCAGATCGCATTGATCTTGTCGTCGTGCCGTTCGATGCGGTCGATTACGTCCTGCGCCAGCTCGACCGCGCTGACCTTTCTGGCCGCCAGCGCTGCCGACACTTCAACGGCGGTCTTGAAGCTCCATTGCGATTTGGCCAAGGCGTGCTCCCGGTCTGTAGATGCTCTGCAATTAAATGCGGCGCGGATGATGCTCAGTTTGCGTCATCGCCGCAAGAGCAATGGCTGCACAGCGGCACGCCGCTCATGCAGCCAAGCTATTGGCGAGAGCGCCATTCACACGCTAGTCTCCCGGTCAACAAAAAATGAAAATGGCGGGAGGTGGCAATGAGATTGTCGTGGGTGGTAGCGGCGATTGCGATCGGCAGTGTGACGGTCGCCGATGCGGCCGAGATCCGGCTCGCCGAACAGTTCTCGATGGGCTACCTGCAATTCAACATCATGAAGCGCGACAAACTGATCGAGAAATATGCCACCCAGCGCGGCCTGAAGGATTTCAAGGTGTCCTGGCAGCGCTTCAACGGCCCGGCGGCAATGAACGAGGCGCTGCTGTCAAATTCCACCGACATCGTCAGCGGCGGGGTGCCTGGCCTGATCACGCTGTGGGACAAGACCCAAGGCACGTCGTTCGAGGTCAAGGGCATCTGCGCGCTGAGCTCGCAGCCGTTCCTGCTCAACACTGCCAACCCGGATATCAAGTCCATCAGGGATTTCGGCGAGCGCGACCGCATCGCGGTGCCCTCCATCAAGGTGTCGGTGCAGGCGGTGCTGCTGCAGATGGCGGCGGCGGCCGCCTTCGGCGAGGAGAATTATGCCAAGCTCGATCCGTTGACGGTGTCGATGTCGCCGCCGGATGCGACCATTGCGATGCTGAGCGGTGCCGGCGGCGTCTCTTCGGCCTTCAGTGTGCCGCCGTTCCAGTTCCAGCAACTGGAGCAGAAGAACATCCACACGATATTGTCGTCGTTCGACGTACTGGGGCCGCACAGCTTTACGGTGGCATGGACCTCGGCGCGCTTTCGCAAGGACAATCCGGAACTCTACGCGGCGTTTCTCGACGCCGTGAAGGAAGCGACTGCCACCATCGCCGCCGATCCGAAAGGCACCGCGCAAAGCTGGATCGACGACAGCGGCTCCAAGCTGCCGCTGGAGATGGTAACCAAGGTCGTGACCGGCGCAAACGTCGAATGGACCATGACGCCGGCGGCGACGATGAAGTTCGCCAGGTTCATGCGGCGGGTCGGCACCACCAAGCACGAGCCGGCGTCGTGGAAGGAGATGTTCTTCCCGGAGATCGGCGGGCTCAACGGAAGCTGAGCGCAGCCTATTGCGTCAGGGCTGGTACGGCCGCGTGGAGGCGTGTGCCATCGGATTGACGGGCACCCTGACGGGGTCACTTGCGCCGGACTTGCTGTCCGGAACCGGAAAAGCGTAGCCGACGATCGTCTTGATGACGAGGCGGTCGGAGGCCGCCGTCAGGCCATAGCCGACGCCGAAGTTGACGTCGAACACACCGAGCTTGAAGTCGGTAACGGCAAACAGCGTGTGCTGCTGGTCGCTGAGCTTCCTGAAATTTCCGATCTCACCGAGATCGGCGTAGTGCTCGAGCCCGATGGAGAAATCCGGGCTGAGCTTTTTCGCCAGCCGCGCCGCCGGGGCGAAGTCGGCCTCGCCATATTTTCCGAAGCCGATATCGACGATCGGGTTGACGATGAACTCGTAGTCGCCCTGGCGGACGCCGATGATGGGGCGGATCTCCATCCCGAACCGGGTCTGCGAGAATTTCGGCGTCGTGTTCGAGAACTCGAAGTTGACGCCGTAGAAGAAATTGCGCTGCTCGGCATTGGGCGAGACGAACAACGTCCGCAGCTTGAAGGAGTCCGACAGCAACTGCCGGTCCTGCACCGCGAACGGCAGATAGAGCCCGACCTCCCACCAGTCGGTGACACCATAGGCGAATTCCGGGGTGCCGTTGAGGCTGCCATGGGAAACGAGGCCGCCGGGAAACGGCGGATCCTTTTGCCCGAGGGCGACGTAATTGAGGTGCTGTTGAATTGTGAACTGGCCGGGTGCCGCGATGCCGGCGTTGTAGACCTGGATTTCGTCGACGGCCCTGGCGGGTTGAGCCAGCATCAACAAGAAGGCAGCCCCAGCCAGGACGCAAAGTCGGAAGCGGTCACCGCGTTTGAAGCTTCGTTTCATGGCCGCCCCGCTAGGCAGCGCCGATCAGAATGCCGACCGCCAGCACGATGGCGCCGCCGAGCACGATCTGGAACACCGCCTGCAGGAACGGCGTGTCCATGTAGCGCGAGCGGATGAAGGCGATCGCCCACAATTCGAAGAACACCACGACACCCGCGATGGCGGTCGCGATCCAGAACGCGTTGGCCCAGGAATCCGGCACCAGATAGGGCATGGTGTGACCGAGACCGCCGAGCGTCGTCATCAGGCCGCAGGTGATTCCGCGCAGCCAGGGCGAGCCGCGCCCGGTCAACGAGCCGTCGTCGGACAGGGCTTCGGCAAACCCCATGCTGATGCCGGCGCCGATCGAGGCGGCGAGGCCGACCAGAAACGTCTGCCAGTTCTGATGCGTCGCAAAGGCCGCGGCAAACAGCGGTGCCAGCGTCGACACCGAGCCATCCATCAAGCCGGCGAGTCCCGGCTGGACATATTGCAGCACGAACATGCGCCGGCGCGTCTTGTCTTCTTCGGCGCGCACGTCGGGGCTGAGGATCTCGCCCGTCAGCTTCACGGCAAGCTTCTCGTGACCCTTTTCTTCCTCGGCGAGGTCGCCCAACAGCCGGCGCACACCGACGTCCTCGGCCTGTTCGGCAGCCTTGATGTAGAATTGCTCGGCCTCAAGCTCCATGGTCTCGACTTCCTTGCGGATGGTGTCGAGCGAGAGGTTCTTGGTCAGCCAGATCGGACGCCGCTTCAGGAAGCCGCGAACGTCCTCACGGCGGATCGGCGGCAAATGCGGCCCGAAACGCTGTTCGTAGATTTCGAGCAGGCGGTGGCGATGGCCGCGCTCCTCCTCGGCCATCTCCTGGAAGACCTTGGCCGAATCCGGATAGCGCTCGGTCAGGTCCTCGGCGAACGTCATGTAGATGCGGCTGTCTTCCTCTTCCGAGGCGATCGCAACGGCCAGCACCTCGCGCTCGGTCAGGTCGGCGAAATTCTTCATATGGCTTACCCAGACTAGTTTAGAATTAGAATAATTCTAAACTAGTCTGGGGTCAATTACCGGCAGCTTCACAGATTCGGGAACTTACTGGGGCTGACACCCGTTCGAGTTCCAGCCGTCGGCATCAACCGTCTCGATCCGGAGTCTTCATGGAAAAGGTCAAATACCGCCTCAACGATCCAAAGTTGGCGCCGCGCCGAACCAAACTGGAAATTCCCGGCTGGGCGGGGGCGCGGGAGCCACGCGCGGACGGTTCGCGCGAACAGGTCTGGCACTGCGTGCCGTTCACGGAAGGCGCGCAATACGGCATTGAGCTGTTCTATCCCTACGACTTCGAACTGCACGTCAGCACCAAGGACGCCCGCCTTCGTTTCGAAGCCGATTGGGGTGAGCCGCCGGAGGGCGGGGCGCAGTGGCCTCCGTTCCGCAATTTCGGCGACAGCTTTTACACGTACCAGATATTGCTGGATATGAAGGTGCCGAAAGGGATGGCGATTCGTACCGAACCGCATCCGCGTTTCTACACCGACCGCAGCGATACCGTACCCGTCGCAGTGCCGGCGCTGGTGCGCAACTGGTGGCCGATGCTTTTCTTCACGGTGTTCAAGGCCCCGGCCGAAGGACGCACCCACATTTTCAGACCGAACGAGCCGTTCGCGCAGATCATCGTCATTCCCGAAGAGGCCAATTTCGAACTCGAACAGATGGGTGTGGAGGAGGCGTCCGAGCGCGAACTGCAGGCGCGGCGGATCTACAACAGTCGGCCGACGCTCTCTGCCGGAACCGAGTGGACTTCGTCGACCGATACGGTGTTCGACGGAACGTATCGGCATCTGCATCGCGCAGCGAAAGAAAAGGCCCGCCAGGAATAGCTCACGTCAACCAGCGTCGTGGATCATCCAGGATAAAGCCGCGTCAGGATCACAAAAAACAGGGCCGGAGGCCCTGTTTTCGTGTGCTTCGATTTCGCCGGCGAAGGATCAGTAGTCGCGGCGATAGAAGCTGTGGTGATGATGGTGATGATGATGATGATGATAATAATTGCGCCGATAGCGCGGCACCACGACCACCCGCGGCTCGTAGCGGCGGTAGAAGCTGTGATGGTGGTGGTGGTGATGATGGTGGTGATGGTAGAACTGCGCGAGCTGAACGTTTTCGCCAACCGCCGCGGGCGCGGCCGCGTCGACCGCCTGCAGCAGATGCGCAGCGTTAGGAATCGGCTCAAGCAACTCCGCATAGGAATTGGCCCGCAAGACGTCGGCCGGTGCGGGGGCAGCCTGCGCGGTACCGAAGGCCCCGAGCGTCGCTACGGCTCCGATCAATCCAGCGATCTTCTTTTCCATCGTACTACTCTCCAGTTCAGGGTCGCCGGACGCAAAGCCGGTATTCCGCAACGCCGGGGCTTGCGGAACGTTCCACGGAACCGATCGTCGTGGCCTGGTGCGGTGCTCGCCGGCGAGCGTCCGATCTATGACGTCGATTCAAGGAACCGAAGCAGCAGCCGGCTGACTTCGGCGGGCTGCTCCTGCTGCACCCAATGGCCGGCGCCGTCGACGAGGTGGCAGCCGATCATGTTGGTGCAGGCTTTCGATTGCATCGCCTCGTAGACGCCGGGGCGCTGATAGGTGCCCCAGTCCTGCTTGCCAGAGATGAAGGCGGAGGGAACGTCGATGGTCCGCCCCGACCAGGTCTGCAATTCGGCGACGAACGCGCCCGAGGTGCCGCAGCGGTACCATTGCAGCCCGCCCTGGAATC
The DNA here is from genome assembly GCF_900099825.1 of Bradyrhizobium ottawaense. Lineage (NCBI taxonomy): Bacteria > Pseudomonadati > Pseudomonadota > Alphaproteobacteria > Hyphomicrobiales > Nitrobacteraceae > Bradyrhizobium > Bradyrhizobium ottawaense. The sequence continues at coordinate 4,568,887 of NZ_LT629693.1, forward strand.
CGGTGCGGGCATATTCGGCGCTGTAGAACGCAAGCTCACTGTCGGGCAGCCATCGGTTGGCGGCGATTTCGGCGGCGGAGGGCATTTCCTCGGCAACTGTCGCGGCCATGTCCCTGGCGAGATCCATCACGTAATAGGTCGGCAGTTTTGCCAGCTCGCCCGCGGACCATGATTGCAACGGATAGGGCGTGTTGGCTTTCCAGTCAGCGCTCTTGTGATGGTAGTAGCCGCGCAGGAAATCATGCACGCCCTGCGGCGCGTGCTGCATGTCGGCGTTGGCGGGGCGCGTCGAATAGTACCATTGGTAATGCTTGCGCGGCCGCGGCAGCGCCGCGAGGTCACGATGCACGGGATCTTCCACCGCGGGCTTGGCCTGTCCCTCCGCAGTGTTGAGCGGCAGCGGCGGCACGCCGCCGAACGGCGCGCTCATCAGCGCGACCGAGCGAAACACGTCGGGCCGGATCAGCGCGCACCAGGCCGCGACCGACGAGCCGAAATCATGGCCGAACACGGCGTCGACATGCTTGTAACCAAATGCCGATACCAGCCCGAGCGCGTCGCGTACCAGGTTGGTGAGCCGGAACGGATGGAGATCGCCATCGTAGTCGGCGCTCCATCCGGTGGTGCGGCCATAGCCGCGCTGGTCCGGCGCAATCACGTGATAGCCGGCGGCGGCGAGTGTCGGCATCACCTTGCGCCAGGAGAACGCGAGTTCGGGAAAGCCGTGCAACAGCAGCACGCAAGGACGCCCGGGTGTCTCAAAACCGGCTTCGAGCACATGCATGCGCAGGCCGTTGATCCCATCGACATAGCGCGCGCGGATGGCGGCGGGGAGCGGGATGTCGGGGAGGGCGGTGGCGCTATTCATGAACTTTCCTCGTCATGGCCGGGCGAAAGCGCGAAGCGCGTCTTCACTGGATGTCCCGGCCATCCACGTCTTCTTATCCGCGCGACTGTAAAGACGTGGATGCCCGGGACAAGCCCGGGCATGACGGCGGTGAGGCGCGGTTTCTTACCCTCCCCTGGAGGGGGAGGGTCGGTTCGCATGTAGCGAAGCGGAATGCGAAACTCGGGCACTGGTTCGTGCGGAGAGACCGTCACCCCACCCCGCCGCTTCGCGTCGACCCTCCCCCTCCAGGGGAGGGTAAGTAAGTTAAGCCTTCGCGGCCTTCGGCCAATACTTGTCGCGCAGGTGGCGCTTCACCAGTTTGCCGGTCGGGGTGCGCGGCAGTTCAGCCTCAAAATCGATACTCCTGGGGCATTTGATCGGCGACAGGTGCTTGCGGCAGAACAGCATCAGCTCGGCCTCCAGCTCCTTGCCGGCCTTGGTCATGTCATGCGGCTGCACCACGGCCTTGACCTCTTCGCCCATTTCCTCGTTCGGCACACCGAACACCGCGACGTCGGCGACGCCGGGATGGGTGATCAAGACGTCCTCGGTCTCCTGCGGGTAGATGTTCACGCCGCCGGAGATGATCATGTAGGACTTGCGGTCGGTGAGATAGAGATAGCCTTCGTCGTCGAGATAGCCGACGTCGCCTAGCGTCGACCAGCCCTTGGCGTTATAGGCGCGCTTGGTCTTCTCGGGATCGTTGTGATAGGCGAACGCCGGCGCGTCGGCGAAGTACACCGTGCCGATCTGGCCCACCGGCGCTTCAGCATCGTTCTCGTCGAGAATCTTGATCTTGCCGACCACGGCGCGGCCGACGGTGCCGCGATGGGTCAGCCATTGCTGCGAGGTCGAGACCGTGACGCCGTTGCCTTCGGATCCGGCGTAGTACTCGATCAGGATCGGTCCCCACCATTCGATCATCTTCGCTTTGACGTCGACCGGGCAGGGCGCTGCGGCGTGGATCGCGCCTTTCAGCGAGGAGACGTTGTAACGCGTACGCACCTCCTCGGGCAGCTTCAGCATTCTTACGAACATGGTCGGCACCAGCTGCGACTGGGTAATCTTGTATTTCTCGACCAGCTTCAGGAATTCCTCGGCGTCGAAATGCTCCATGATGATGGAGGTGCCGCCGAGCGTGATCGCCATCATGTTGAAGCGCAGCGGAGCCGCGTGATAGAGCGGCGCCGGCGACAGATAGATGCTGTCGGCATTCATCCCGCACATGGTGGCGCAGAGAATTTTCAGGAACGGATTCGGCAGATCGATCGGATTGTTCTCCGAGGCCCGCTTGATGCCCTTGGGCCGCCCGGTGGTGCCCGACGAATACAGCATGTCGTAGCCGGCGACCTCGTCCGCAATCGGCGTCGTCGGCATCGCGATCGCTTCTCTGTCCCAGGAGCGAAAACCGGATTCCGGCTCGTCGACCATGAAGAACAGCGGCTCGCCGGCTTCGCCCTTGACCAGGTTCCTGACCTGCTCGGCGCATTTCGGCGAGGTGATGAAGACTTTCGCGCCGCAATCCCTGACGATGTAGGCGATCTCGTCCTGGGTCAGGTAGCGGCTGATCGCGGTGTAATAGAGCCCCGCCCGCTGCGCCGCCCAGCAGATCTCCATGAACGCCAGCCGGTTTTCCATCAGGAAGGCGATGTGATCGCCGGCCTTGAGGCCGAGCGAACGAAACAGTTGCGCGCCCTGGTTCGAAAGCTCGTCGAGCTCGCGATAGGTGATCGCCTTGCCGGTGCCCGCCATCTGATAGGCGATCTTGTTCGGCACGGTGCGGGCGTAGATGGACGGATGGGTCATGGGAGCAATCCTGAAAATCAACGTGGTCGTCCCGGCCTGGTGCGCAATTGCGCACGTGGCGCCGGGACCCATAACCACCGATGTGAATTTCTTGAAGCGAGCTGGTGCTCCAGCCCGGCATAACCACAAGCACCTGTGGTTATGGGTCCCGGCTCAAGGCCGGGACGACACCGTTCGTTATTACTAGCAGTTCTTCTTACAGTCGCTCGACGATGGTCACATTCGCCATGCCGCCGCCTTCGCACATGGTCTGCAGGCCGTAACGCTTGCCGCGCTGCTTCAGGGCGTTGACCAGCGTGGTCATCAGCTTGGTGCCGGAGCCGCCGAGCGGATGGCCGAGCGCGATCGCGCCGCCATTGACATTGAGCCGTGCCGGATCGGCGCCGGTGGCCTTCAGCCAGGCGGTCGGCACCGAGGCAAAGGCCTCGTTGACTTCGAACAGGTCGATGTCGTCGACGGTCATGCCGGCCTTCTGCAGCGCGCGCTGGGTCGCCGGAAGCGGCGCTTCCAGCATGATCACGGGATCGCCGCCCATCATGGTCATGTGATGGATGCGGGCCATCGGCTTGACGCCGAGCGACTTCAGGCCGCGCTCGTTGACGATCATCACGCCGGAGGCGCCGTCGCAGATCTGGCTGGCACTGGCGGCGGTGAGCTTGCCGTTCTCCGCGATCAGCTTGACGCCCTTGATGCCGTCGAGTGTGGCGTCGAAGCGGATACCCTCATCGATATGGTGGGTGTCGGTCGAGCCGTCGGCGCGGGTGATCTGCAGCGGAACGATCTCGTCCTTGAAACGGCCGGCTTGGGTGGCGGCAATCGCCCGCTGATGGCTGTTGTAGGAATATTCGTCGAGCTCGTTCTTGGAGAGGCCGTACTTCTCGGCCATCATTTCCGCGCCGGTGAACTGGCTGAACATGATGTTCGGATAGCGCGCCTCCATGCCGGGGCTCTTGTAGTGGCCAAAACCGTTCTTGGCCGGCAGCGAGGAGGCGAGGCCCATCGGCACCCGGGTCATCGATTCCACGCCGGCGGCGATCACGACATCCATGGTGCCTGACATCACGGCTTGCGCCGCGAAATGCAGCGCCTGCTGCGAGGAGCCGCACTGGCGGTCGATCGAGGTCGCCGGCACGCTCTCGGGAAGCTTCGAGGCCATCACGGCGTTGCGCGCGATGTTGTTGGATTGTTCGCCGGCCTGCATCACGCAGCCCATGATGACGTCTTCGACTTGGGCGGGATCGGCGCCGGTGCGTTCGATCAGCGAATTCAGCACAGACGCGGCGAGATCGGCCGGATGCCAGCCGGCGAGACGTCCCCCCTTGCGGCCGCCTGCGGTGCGTGCGGTGGCGACGATATAGGCCTCGGCCATGTCTGTTCTCCCTGGATTGTTGTTGGATGGAAAAGTTGGGCCGGATTTAAGGGATGGTCCGGGATTTAGTCAATCAATCAATTAACTCTTGAGTGCAGCCGCGGCATGCGCTTATGTGCGGCCGGATTTCGAGCCAGGCAGTGATGGGACCACAGTTGAATACCAGCGTACCGACGAGGCTTCCAGGCGGCAAGAATACCACTGCCGAGAAGCTGCTTGTCGCTGCCAGCGAACTGATGATCGAGCGTGCCTCGATCGAAGTGTCGCTCTCCGACATCGCGCAGAAGTCCGGCGTCAACGCCGCCCTGGTGAAATACCATTTCGGTAACAAGGACGGGCTGTTGCTGGCGCTTTTGGCGCGCGACGCCGCCACCGAAATTACCCAGCTCGAATACCTGATCAGCCAGCCCATGCAGCCGACCGCGAAACTGCGCCTGCATATCGGCGGCATCATTCGCGCCTATCACCAGTTCCCCTATATGAACCGGCTGATCCATTATCTCTTGCACGAAAGTACGCCGGACGCCGCCGACGAGGTGTCGAAGTTCTTCGTGGCGCCGCTGCTGGATTTTCAACGCCGGCTGCTCGCCGAGGGCGTCAAGGCCGGCGAGTTCCGCGACATCGATCCGGTCATGTTCTACACCAGCCTGATCGGCGCCTGCGATCACCTGTTCTTCGGTCGCCACGCGATGTCGCGCGCGACCGGCGTCGGCCCGGTTACCGACGAAGTCTGCCGCCAGTACATCAAGCATATGGAAGCGCTGATCTGCAGCGGAATGCTGAGCGAAGCCAACGAAACGAGTGCCGCAGCCGCCGAATGACGGCCGCGCCACTTCAGTACCCGAGTCTATTGTCCAAAAGAGTCCAGAGAAGAAACGCCCAAGGAAAGGTCATCAAGATGCAGTTGAAAGACGTTGCCGTTCTCATCACCGGCGGTGGCTCCGGCCTCGGCGCCGCCACCGCCCGCGCCATGGCTGCCAAGGGTGCGAAAATCGGCGTCATCGACCAGAACAAGGAAAATGCCGAGAAGGTCGCCGCCGAAGTGAAGGGCGTTGCCCTTCATGCCGACGTCACCGACGAAGAGCAAATCAAGGCCGCGATTGCCAAGGCGGAAGCCGCCCACGGCATCGCCCGCGTGCTGATGAACTGCGCCGGCATCGGCGGATCGCAGCGTACTGTCGGCAAGGACGGCGTCTATCCGCTGGCGAAATTCGTCCGCATCATCAACGTCAATCTGATCGGCACCTTCAACGTGCTGCGCCTGTTCGCCGAACGGCTGGCGACGGCGCCGCCGATCGGCGAAGAGCGCGGCGTCGCCATCAACACCGCGAGCGTTGCGGCCTATGAAGGCCAGATCGGCCAGATCGCCTACTCCGCTTCGAAGGGCGGTGTCGTCGGCCTGACGCTGCCGGCCGCGCGCGACCTCGCCAGCCTCAAGATCCGCGTCAACACCATCGCGCCCGGCCTGTTCCTGACGCCGCTGCTGATGGGCCTGAACGAAGAGGCTCGCAAGAGCCTCGGCGCGCAAGTGCCGCATCCGGCCCGCCTCGGCGATGCCTCCGAGTACGGCAACCTCGCGGTTCACATCGTTGAGAACCCGATGCTCAACGGCGAGACCATCCGTCTCGACGGCGCCATCCGCATGGCGCCGCGGTAGGTCCTGCATCATGGACCCCGGATCAGCAGCGCACCGCTACGCGCTGCGCAGCATCCGGGGAACGTGTCCCGGACGCGGTGCAGCGTTCTTCACGATGCACCGCAGAGCCGGGACCCATAAACGGCGGACGACGATGGGTAGGAGCGCTTCGTGACTCAACCGCTGCTGATCGAACACGATGACGGGGTCGACCGGGTGACGCTCAATCGCCCGGACAGCCTCAACGCGCTCAACCCCGATATGATCGACGCGTTGAACGCGTATTTCCAAGGCTTGCAGCGCAACCGTTCGACCCGCGTGGTGGTGCTGAAGGGTGCGGGTGCGTCGTTCTGCGCCGGCCTCGACCTCAAGCATGCAATGGCGCGCCGTGCCGGGCAACAGGAGCCGCCCGGCGTCACCGAGTCATTGGATTCGCAACGCCGGATCGCCGACATCGTGATGCTGATGCGGCGCTGTCCGCAGCCGATCATCGCGCTGGTCCAGGGCGCCGCCGCCGGTGGCGGTTTTGCGCTGGCGCTTGCCGCCGACATCCGCATCGCGACCAAATCCGCACGGATGAACTGCGCCTTCATCAAACTCGGCCTCGGCGGCTGCGATATCGGCACCAGTTATTTCCTGCCGCGCCTGGTCGGGGTGTCGGTTGCGTCAGAATTGATCCTGACCGGCCGCTTCATCGGTGCCGAACGGGCGCTGGCCGTCGGCCTCGTCTCCGAAGTGGTCGAGGAAGGCGGGCTTGATGCCGCGGCCGAGCCGTATGTCGATGCGATGATGACGGCCTCGCCGGTGGGCCTAAGGTTGTCCAAGGAATGCCTCAATATGAGCGTCGATGCCGGATCCATGGAAGCCGTGATCGCGATGGAAGACCGCAATCAGGTGCTGTGCAGCCGCTCGGAAGATTTCAACGAGGGCATCAGGGCCTTTCTTGAAAAACGAAAGCCTGTCTATATCAAGCGGTAGAACCGATACGACAAGAGGATCCGCAAAGGACCGTATTCCGGGAGACGCAATATGAGTGGGAATGCCGCCGAGGTGCTGACCAAGCCCGGCTTTCGCAAGATCGAATGGCTGAAGCGCGACATCGACGTCGCGCGCCGGCCCGATGGCGTGATCGTTCTGAAATCGCGGATTCCGCTGCAGGCTTACGAGAAGCATATTCCCGCCTCGCTGGCGAAATGGGCCAAGCAGGCGCCCGACCGGACCTGGCTGGCGCAGCGCGCCGGCGCCGAGCGGCAATGGCGGAAAGTTTCCTATCGTGAAGCCAAGCGCACCGTCGACGCGCTGACGCAAGGCCTGCTCAATCTCGGCGTCACGGACGGCCGTCCGGTTGCGATCCTCTCGGGCAATTCGATCGAGCATGCGCTGATGACGCAGGCCGCGATGCAGGCGCGCCTGCCGGCAGCGCCGGTTTCGCCGGCCTACTCGCTGATGAGCCAGGATCATCTGAAGCTCAAATACCTCTTCAACCTGATCAAGCCAGCGGTCGTGATGGTGCAGGACGGGCCGACCTTCGAAAAGTCGTTGAAGGCGCTCGATCTCACCGGCGTCACCGTCGTGCATGTCGTGCGGCCCTGCGACGGCATCAAGAGCGTGTCCTTTGCCGATCTCGTGGCCACGCCGGTGACGACAGCGGTCGAGGAATCGATTGCGAAGATCACACCCGACACCGTCGGCAAGCTGCTGTTCACCTCCGGATCGACCGGCATGCCGAAGGCCGTCATCAACACGCAGGAGATGATGTGCGCCAATGCGGCGATGATGATGCAGGTGCGTCCGCGCGATCCGAACGGGCCGATCGCCACCGTGCTCGACTGGATGCCGTGGAATCACACCATGGGCGGCAATGCCGCGTTCAATCCGGTGCTGGTCGATGGCGGCACGCTCTATATCGACGACGGCCGGCCGATGCCGGGTCTGTTCGAGGAGACTCTGAGGAATCTTCGTGAGGTGTCGCCGACCTATTACGCCAACGTGCCTGCCGGTTATGCGGCGCTGGCGGCGGCGATGGAAAAGGACGACGCGCTCTGCCGCTGCTTCTTCAAGAACCTTAGCATCATGGCTTACGGCGGTGCGCGGCTGCCGGACGATCTCTACGACCGCATGCAGGCGCTGGCGGTGAAGACCACCGGCGAGCGCATCGTGTTCTATACCGGCTGGGGCTCCACCGAGACCGCGCCGACATCGACCGGCACTTACTGGGACACCGAGCGCGTCGGCCTGATCGGCCTGCCGTTCCCCGGCGTTGAACTGAAGCTGGTGCCGTGCGGCTCGAAATACGAGCTGCGGCTGCGCGGCATCAATGTCACGCCCGGCTATTTCGGCCAGCCTGACCTGACGAAGAAAATGTTCGACGAGGAAGGTTTTTACTGCATCGGCGACGCCGGCGTGTTCGTCGACGATAACGACCCGCTGCAGGGCATCATCTTTGCCGGCCGCGTGGTCGAGGACTTCAAGCTCACTACCGGTACCTTCGTCCATGTCGGTTCGCTGCGCACCGACGCGATCGCGGCCGCCACCCCCGCGGTGCACGACGCGCTGGTCGCCGGTCAGGACCGCGCCTTCATCGGGCTGTTGGCGTGGCCGAATTTGCACGCGTGCCGGCAGTTGGTCGGAAATCCTGATGCGACGTTCGAAGACGTGATCAAGCATCCCGACGTCATCGCCTGCGTCAAACGCGGTCTGGAAGCGCACAACACGGCTTGCAAGGGCAGCAGCATGCGGGTCGCCCGCGCGATGCTGATGGCCGAACCGCCGTCGATCGACGGCAACGAGCTCACCGACAAGGGCTACATCAACCAGCGCGCCGGCCTCGAGCGCCGCGCCGCGCTGGTGGAGCAGCTTTACGCCGATCATCCCGGCAAAGACGTCATCATCCTGAACTGAACAACGCAGCACCAACGCGAGTAGAGCGCCATGAATTTCGATTTCTCGGACGAACAGAAGCAGATGCGTGACGAAGCGAGGAAGTTCCTCGCCGAGAAGTGCCCGCCGAAGGCGGTGCGTGCCGTGCTGGACGGCAACGCACCGTACGACAAGGAATTGTGGAAGGGCCTCGCCGAGATGGGCTTCCTCGGCATCGCGATCCCCGAAGCGTTCGGCGGCGCGGGCGCCGGTCATCTCGAGCTCTGCGTGATTGCCGAGGAAATGGGCCGCGCGCTGGCGCCGGTGCCGTTCTCTTCCACCGTCTATCTCGCGGCCGAAGCGCTGATGATCGCAGGATCCGACGCGCAGAAGCAGAAGTGGCTGCCGGTGATTGCCTCGGGCGATGCGATCGGCACGCTGGCGCTGTTCGAAGGCAAGGGCAATCCGTCGCCATCAGCGATCAAGCTTTCCGCCGCCGGCGGCACGCTGAACGGCGTCAAGAAGCCGGTGCCGGATGGCGCCATCGCTGACTTCGCCATTGTTGCCGCGCGCACCGGTTCATCGGGCCGCGATTCCGATATCTCGCTGTTCCTGGTCGACCTCAAGGCCGGCGGCGTCGAGGTGAAGTCGCTGACCAATCTCGATCCGACCCGGGGACAGGCCGAACTCACTTTCAAGAACTGCAAAGCGGAGCCGCTCGGTGCCGCCGGTGAAGGCTGGGGCATTCTGACCCAGGTGCTCGACCGCGCCGCGGTCCTGCTGGCGTTCGAGCAGGTCGGCGGTTCCGACCGCGCGCTGGAAATGGGCCGCGACTATGCGCTCGACCGCATCGCCTTCGGCCGTCCGATCGGCTCGTTCCAGGCGGTGAAGCACCTTCTCGCCGACATGTATGTCTCGGCGACGCTGGCGCGTTCCAATTGCTATTACGGCGCCTGGGCGCTCTCGACCAACGCGTCGGAATTGCCGGAAGCGGCCGCTGCCGCGCGCATCAGCGCGACGCAGGCGTTCCAGCATTGCTCCAAGAACAACATCCAGGTCCATGGGGGCATGGGTTTCACCTGGGAGTTCGACTGCCACATGTACTACCGCCGCGCCAACGCCACCGCACTGACGCTCGGCAGCCTGTCGTATTGGGAAGACGTCTTGATCGACCACATGCGCAAGCGGAATGCGGCGTAAGGAACAACCGTCATGAACTTCGATGACACCCCGCAGGAAGCCGCGTTCCGCGCCGAAGCCAGGGCCTGGATCGGCGCCAACGCGCCGAAGCAATATGAGGCGGAGCTGCGCAAGGCCTCGCTCGGCCGCCCGGCGCTGAACAACATGCTTGAGATCGCCAAGGGCTGGCAGAAGAAGAAGGCCGATGCCGGCTGGGCCTGCCTGCACTGGCCAAAGGAATATGGCGGCCGCGGTTCGTCGCCGATCGAGCGCGTGATCTGGCAGCAGGAAGAGGGCCCGTTCGGCAAGCTCTCCGGCGTGTTCATCATCGGCCACGGCATGTGCGGTCCGACCATGATGGCATTCGCGGGCGAGGAGCAGAAGCGCGAATACCTGCCGCCGCTGGCGTCCGGCGAAAAGGTCTGGTGTCAACTATTCTCGGAGCCCGCCGGTGGTTCCGACGTCGCAGGGCTTCGTACCCGTGCCGAGAAGAAGGGCGACAACTGGATCGTCAACGGCCAGAAGATCTGGACCTCGGGCGCGCACTATTCGGATTACGGCATCTTGCTGACGCGCACCGATCCGACGGTCGCCAAGCACAAGGGCCTCACCATGTTCTTCCTGGACATGAAGAGCCCCGGCGTCGAGGTGCGGCCAATCAAGCAGGCCAGCGGACATTCGGATTTCAACGAGGTCTACTTCACCGACGTGGTGATCCCGGATTCGCAGCGGCTCGGCGCCGTCGGCGACGGCTGGAACGTGTCGCTGACCACGCTGATGAACGAGCGCATGTCGATCGGCGCCGGGGTCTCGACGGGCTTTCCGGAGCTGTTCGATTTCTGCAGCAGCCTGATGCTGGAGGACGGCCCCGCGATCGAGGATCGCGGTGTCCGTTCCAAGCTGGCGAATTGGGCGGTGAAGGCAAGCGGGCTGAAATATACCTCGATGCGCGCGATCTCGGCGCTGTCGAAGGGCGATCGTCCGGGTCCGGAAAATTCCATCGGCAAGCTGGTGGCGGGTTCGATGATCCAGGATGTCGCGATGTACGCACTCGATTTGCAGGGCGCCGCCGGCGTGCTGAGCGGCCCGGAAGACGCCGAAGTGGCCGGAAAATTCCAGGCGATGCTGCTGCGTGCGCCGGGTACCCGCGTCGAGGGCGGTACCGACGAAATCATGCGCAACATCATCGCCGAGCGCGTGCTTGGCCTGCCCGGGGATATCCGGGTCGACAAGGATGTGCCGTTCAACAAGATTCCGACCAAGGGACGCGCGTAACAAGAATTAAGGAACCGTAGGGTGGGTTAGCCAACGGGTCGCGCGTACGCGCGCCCGATGATAAACTCCGCGTAACCCACCGTCGCAACAAGGCTCGATAGAACTGGTGGGTTACGCCTTCGGCTAACCCACCCTACGAAAATGAGGTCTGCCATGAACTTCGACGACACCCCGCAGGAAGCCGAATTCCGAGCCACCGCCCGCAAATGGGTCGAGGCCAACGCGCCGAAAAAATATGAGGCGGAGCTATCGAAATCCTCGCTCGGCCGGATCCGGCTCGAGAAGGAAGAGATCGTCGATGTCGGCAAGGCCTGGCAGAAGAAGAAGGCCGAAGGCGGCTGGGCCTGCCTGCACTGGCCGAAGGAATATGGCGGCCGCGGCGCCACGCCGATCGAGAAGGTGATCTGGCAGCAGGAGGAGGGCGTCTACGGCAAGCTGACGCAGCCGTTCCAGATCGGCGAGGGCATGTGCGGGCCGACCGTGATGGCGTTCGGCAGCGAAGAGCACAAGCGCCACTATCTGCCAAAACTCGCTTCCGGCGAACATATCTGGTGCCAGTTGTTCTCGGAGCCGGCCGGCGGCTCCGACGTCGCAGGCCTTCGCACCCGCGCCGAGAAGAAGGGCGACAACTGGATCGTCAACGGCCAGAAGATCTGGACCTCCGGCGCGCACTACTCGGATTACGGTCTTCTGATCACGCGCACCGATCCCAACGTGCCCAAGCACAAGGGCCTGACGATGTTCTTCCTCGACATGAAGAGCAAGGGCGTCGAGGTGCGGCCGATCAAGCAGGCCAACGGCATGCAGGAATTCAACGAGGTCTATTTCACCGACGTCGTGATTCCGGACAGCCAGCGCCTCGGCGCAGTCGGCGACGGCTGGAACGTGTCGCTGACCACGCTGATGAATGAGCGCATGTCGATCGGCTCGCGGCTGGCGACCGGCTTCCCCGAAATGTTCGAGTTCTGCTCGAACCTGATGACGGAAGACGGCCCCGCCATCGACGATCGTGCCACCCGTTCCAAGCTCGCGAGCTGGGCGGTGAAGGCGAGCGGGTTGAAATATACCAGCTACCGCGCGATCTCGGCCCTTTCCAAGGGCGAGCGGCCGGGTCCGGAAAATTCCATCGGCAAGCTGGTCTCGGGCGCGATGCTGCAGGACATCGCAACCTATGCGATGGATCTGGAAGGTGCGGCCGGCGAACTGACCGGCGCGGACGAGGAAGTGGCCCACGGCCAGTTCCAACAAATGTTGCTCAGCTCGCCGTCGATGCGCATCGCCGGCGGTACCGACGAAATCCTGCGCAACATCATTGCCGAACGGGTGCTCGGCCTGCCCGGCGACATCCGCGTCGACAAGGACGTGCCGTTCAACAAGATCCCGACCAAGGGGCGATGACAATGGACGCTGCGGCAAAGACCAGGTACGCGACCGAAGAGCGCATCGGCGTACTCGAAGAGCTGCTCCGCGAACGCTATTCGGTCCGTGCGTTTCTGCCGCAGCCGGTGCCATCAGAGACCATCGAGCGCGTTCTCGTCGCGGCGCAGCGCACGGCGTCATGGTGCAACAGTCAGCCCTGGCAGGTGTTGATCGCCAGCGGCGAAGCCAAGGAAAAATTTCGCAAGGCGATCTATGCCGAAGCGGCTTCCGGCGCCGGGGACGACCATGACTTCACGCCGCCGCGCGAATATCTCGGGCCTTATCTCGAACGTCGACGCGAGAGCGGTTTTCAGCTCTACAACACGCTCGGGATCGCGCGTGGCGACAAGATGGCCTACGCCAAGCAGGCGCTGGAGAATTACAATTTCTTCGGCGCGCCACATGTCGCTGTTATCCACACCGACGAGCCGCTCGGCATCTACGGCGCGATCGATTGCGGCGCCTATGTCGGCAATTTCATGCTGGCGGCGCAGGCGCTCGGTCTCGGCACCATTCCGCAGGCCGCGCTGGCGCGTCATTCCGGCCTGATCCGTCGTCACTTCAAACTCGGCGATGACCGCAAGGTGGTCTGCGGCATTTCATTCGGATTTGCCGACAACGCGCACAAGGTCAACAGCTACCGCACCTCGCGGGCGAGCGTGGCCGATACCGTGACTTTCATCGACAAATAAACACGCAAGGAAAACCCCGATCGCTGTCCGCGATCGGGGCTTTGCGTATTGTTCAGGCGCGATCAGTAAGCGCAGACATTGACGGTGCGCAGGCGCACGCCATGGCGGGTCTGGATATACTGCTGCTGATAGCAGTCGCTGACGCCGGTGTTGACGTAAATGCCGCCGAAGCCGAAACCGCCATGGCCCCAGCCATGATGGCCCCAGCCGCCATGAAAACCATGCGCGGAAGCGGCGGAGGGAGCCAGAGCAGCCGCACCGAGGGAAGCGGCGGCGATCAGTCCGAGAGTAACCTTGCGAAGCATCTTAATTCTCCAGTTGGGTGGCACGAGGCCGTTGTTTCGTCCCTGCCCATCAGTCGGCGCGGCCGCGCCCTGCGTTCACGGACGATCTGGAGAATCGTGTTTCAGGAGTGTTTCGTGGGATCACCCGCCCTCATCCTGAGGAGGCGCGCGAGCGCCGTCTCGAAGGACGAGGGCGGCCACATCCTTCGAGACGCGGCGAAGACGCCGCTCCTCAGGATGAGGTCGAAAGGAAATCAAAATCGGGGCAGGCGCTTTTCCGCAAACGCCTTGATGCCTTCCTTGATCTCGGCGCCGCGCATGCTTTCGCGGTGGCGGGCGTCGGCCGCTTCCTCGTCGAGCTCGCCGCGGGCAAATTCGTTGATGGCGCGCTTCATGCCGCGCATCGCCTGCGGCGCGTTGCCGGCGAGAATGGCAACGAGGCGGTCGACTTCCTCGTCGAGCGATTCCAGCGGCACCATCGCGGTGAGGTAGCCGATCCGCAGCATCTCGGGTGCGGTGATCTTCTGCGCGGTCAGAAACAATTTCTTGGCGTTATCGACGCCGAGCCGCGTGACGTAGCGCTGAATGCCGCATCTGTAGTAGTGCAGCCCCAGCCGCGCCGCCGGCATGAACATTTCGGCGCTGTCGATGCCGATGCGAAAGTCGCAGGCCAGCGCCAGATCGGTCGAGCCGCCATAGACGCCGCCGTTGAGCCGGCAGATGGTCGGCACGCCGAGATCCTCCAGCCGGTTGACCACGACTTCGAACGCGGAGCCGGCGCTCTGCTCTTCCTTGGCGCTGGTCGCGCGGTCGGCGACCGAGTTGAGGTCATAGCCGGCGCTGAAGGCGCGGCCGGTGCCGGTCAGCACCATGACCCGGATCGCGGGATCGGCTTCGATCCGGTCAAACAGTTTCATCAGGTCGCCGAGATCCTCGCTCTGCAGCCGGTTCAGATGTTTCGGCCGGTTGAGGCGGATGGTGGCGCGGGCGCCGCTGATTTCGAGTAGCGGCGCGCTCGCCGTCTCGGCTGTGTCGGACATGCTGTTCTCCGTTTCTTGTTACTTGTTTTCTAGCTTATTCATTTTCCAGTGCGCGCCGGTTGGCCTCGGCGTCGATGGTCTGGGCGAGATCGGGGTGCCGCGCCATCAGCAGGCGGAAATCGACGAGGTCGAGCACCAGTAATTTCGACAGCCGCGTGGTGGTGATGTTGGCCGAGCGCAGGTTGTTGCCGAGCAGCGCCATCTCGCCGAAGAACGCGCCCTCGCTCAGCCTCACCTTCTTGCCGGGCAGGTCGACCTCGACTTCGCCGGCGGCGATGAAATACATGCAGTCGCCCTGCTGGCCCTTGCGGATGATCATGGTGCGCGGCGGCAGGTCCATGGTGCGCAGCATGTGGGTGACGTCGGCGATTGCAGAGGGGCCAAGTGCTGCGAAGAACGGCACCTTGCTGACGGATTCCCAGGTCTTGAGGAAGTTGTCGCGTCGGGTCTCCGCGGCAAAGCCGGTGGCGAGAATACCGGTCCAGAGCCCGAACACGCCGAGGCCGCAGATCATCACCAGTGCGGCGACCAGGCGGCCGGGCAGCGTGATCGGGACCACGTCGCCATAGCCGGTCGTGGTCAGTGTCGCGACCGCCCACCATAGCGCGGCGGGCACGCTGCCGAAGGTGCCCGGCTGGACCTCGCGTTCGAAGAAATAGACCGCGACCGAGGCCAGAAACAGCACCATCAGGAAAATCACCAGCACGCTCAAGAGCGGCCCGGATTCGATCACCAGCACCCGGCGCAATTGCCGCAAGCCCGGAATGCCGGGGACCACCTTGAGCACCCACAGGATCGCGAGCAGCCAGGCCGTCCGCGGATCCGCGCCGCAGACCAGCGCCAGCGGCACCGCGATCGCGGCGGCGGCGTCCACCAGCCCGCGTCCCGACAGCGCATAACCCCAGCCGCGCTGCGCCGTCCGCGCGTGGCGCAGCCGCACCGCCCATTCGAATACGAAGTAGGCCCAGCATGCCCACAGCACGGTATCGACCCAAAGATGCGCCGCCTCATAGGCGGGGGCCACCGTGAGCAGGACCATGACGCCGACGCCGACCGTCACCGCGACATAGGCCGCTTTGGTCATGTTGCGGCCGGCCGTCTGGGCGGCGAAAAGCGTCAGAGCCGAAAGAACGAGCCGTTTGGGCATTGGAAAGCGCGCGCCTGATCGGTGCTGAAAAAGCGTGAGTGCGGTCATGCCACGGCGCGACCGGTTGGCGCAACGTGCCCGCCTCCGGCGAGGCCGTCAACGACATCAGGCAAACAGCGTTTATCGCCGCCGGCCGCGGGGGCGCCCCGGACGCCGTGGCGGCGCCCTGGTATCTTCCCGGGGCCGAATTTTGCCCGGGTCGGGCGCGAATCCCAGCAAAACGCCGTTTTTCCTCATATATCAAAAATGGCTTGCGGACATTACGATAGCGGGCACCGCAACAGAATTGCGAAACCGTTCACTTCCCAAACAATTGGTTGGCTCCAATGGATACGTCTCATCTGGCAGAACATGCGGGAACCGCCGGCACGCTGTTCGCGTCGATCTTCGTGGTCGCCACCACTACGATGCGGACCATGATCCCGCTGCGGATCTTCGGCATTCTCGCCAACATCGTTCTCTTCCTGACGGCTATTCCGGCGCATAATTATCTGGTCATGCTGGTGCAGTCGGTGATGTGCTTCGTCAACTCGTATCGCCTGCACCAGATGCTGCAGCTGGTGCGCGACGTGAAGAAGTCCGTCAACAGCGACCTGTCGATGGACTGGCTGAAGCCGTTCATGACCGAGCGCAACTGCACCGCCGGCGAAATGCTGTTCTACAAGGACGAGAAGGCCGAGGACATGCTCTATATCGTCAGCGGCAAGTTCAAGCTGGTGGAGTCCGGCATCGTATTTCCGGTCGGCGCCATCGTCGGCGAACTCGGCATGCTGTCGCCGTCGAAGGTGCGCACCCAATCGCTGGAATGCATCGAGGCCGGCCTCGTGCTGAGCGTCAGCTACAGTAAGGTCGAGGAGCTCTACGTGCAGAACCCGGCATTCGGATTCTATTTTCTCCGCCTCTCCAGCGCGCGGCTGTTTCAGAACCTCGAGACGCTGCAGAAGCAGCTGACCCAGCTGACGGCGGCGTCCGCGGCCGTGCCGAAGCCCGCCTAGCGGCCGGGAGAGAACGGCGTGTCTGACCGCGGTATCCTGTCCTCGTTGCGTTACCTGTTCGCCGACATCATCGGCGAGGACGACGACACGCCGCCGTTCCTGCCGGAGGGATTGCCGGAAGCCGTCGTACCCGTCGCCGGCGACGCCATTCACATGCTGATCGACTATCAGGGGACGAGCTACGCCCAGCTCTATGTCGACCGGCTGAAGCGGTTCATCGGCCGGCGCGGTTTCGATGATGCCGTCTTCGCCGAGATCGCGCGGCTGATGGCGGCGCGCATGAGCTACGAGGACCCGATCCGGATCGCGCAGCTCACGCTCGCAACCCATCAGGATCAGGCGGGTGCGCCAGCCGCGCCGATCAACGAGGTCAGGAAATTCCGCATCGACGAATTGATCGGTGCGCTGCCGGCCATTGTCGCCGAACCGGTGCTCGATACGCTGGAATGGCTCGGCTGGCTGCGGCTGCCGGTTTCGATCCGCTTCAGCGCGGCGAACAGATGGGGCATTCGCCGCCTGAAGATCGAGGCGGGGCTGCGGCGGTGGCGGCTGTTTTCGGTGCGTTACACCAAGGAGCGGGCCTGGGTCGAACGCTGGCTGCACATGATCGATCGCAGCCTGACCAAGCAACCGGCTGCGGCGCCCGCCATCGTGCAGACCGCGGCCATGATCACCGGATATGGCGATCCCTATCGTCAGGGCATTGCGGACTGGAACGCCATCATCGACGGGCTCGCCAAGCCGACCTTCGACGGTGTGCTCGATCTGGCCGATCTCGGGGCTGCGGTAGCGGAAGCGCGGGCGGCGGTGCTGCCCGATCCGCGGCAGGTGGCGCTCAAGCGCAAGATCGCCGAGATCAGGGCGCGGGTGTCGGCCGCACCGAACGCGGCATAGCGTTTTCGAGCGAACCGGCCACCGGTTCGCATAGCAATCAAGCTTGCGCAGATTGCGTAGACTTATCTGCGGTAGAAAACGCGTTAAAACATAAGGCCGTTTAGGCGCTCTGCGCGGTCTTCACGACCACGACGTTGTCGTCATGCGCTGTGGTGGTCTGACCGGCAGGCGCCGAGAGAGCAGGAGTCTGTCCAGCATGCCGCCGCAGATGGTCGCGCCGCATACCGATCTCGTCGCGGACAAATTCATAGCCGAGCTTGAAGGTCTCCAGTCCGTCACTGGAAATGGTGCCGTCGCGCAAGCCGATTACCGCGCCGCGCAGGATCGCCTCGAGTTCGTCCTGCAGCTCGTCAAGCGCGTCGAGGGTCTTGGCGTATTCCATTCGCTCGCCGATATCGAGAATGGCGGTTGCGAGTTCGCTGGCCTTCTCGGGCGCGACCCGGGTGATCTTGGTGTAGATGCCGGCAAAGATCGAGCCGATGACGCTGAGCGCGGCCGCGCCCAGATACATCATGTCGCTATAGCGATCCATGAACGACTTGGTGTCGTCGTTGATATATTCGGCGGCTCCGGCGTGCGCGGCGATGAAGGCATCCTTGTCGGTCACAACAGGTTCGATCTTGCTGGCGAAGCCGTCGCTCAGCGCCAGATCTGCCTTGTTTTCGTAGATCAGGCGGGCGAGGTCGCTCATGGTCGTGGTCGACAATCTGGATTGCGCCACCAGCAGCCATTCCAGCCCGATGGTGGTGAGATCGTCGTCGGGGATCGCCGGCGCGCCGGACAGCATGCCGGTCGTCAGCGTCTCCTCGGAAAGCGCCGGGTATTTCCTCGCAAGCGCTTTCGCCGCGTCGATCGCGTTCAGGGTGAAGCCGCCGCGCTTGGCCAATTGTTCGTAGCTCCGGTCCTTCACGATCTGCGAGGCGTGCGCGACCACGACCACGGCGCCGTTGCCCGATGCGAACAGCTTTTCCAACGTCGAGCCCGGCGGCGCCAACTGGACCCGGGCCGCGGCGTCGGGGCTGTCGGAAAGCTCGAGGATGTTGCGGACGAGGGCGGCGCTGCTCTCGCTGTCAGCCATCACAGCGATCTTCTTTTTCTTCAGGTCGGCGACGGTCTTGATCTTCTTGTCGCCGGGACTGAGCAGCAGCAGCACGTCGTGGTCGAGGATGGCGACCGCGCGGGCGCGGGACGGGATTTTTGCGTCGGTGCGCAGGACCGCCAGGTTGGCTTCCTTGCGGTCGAACGACGCCAGCGCCTTGGCGTTGTCGGCGCTCGGCACGATCTTGAGCTGCAGCCGCGACGAGTTGCTCTTCAAGAGCGCCGCCAGTTTGGCCGCGAAGCGCGCCTCGGGGCCGTTGGCCTCACCGACGGCAAACACCAGCGTCTCGGAATTCCGCAGCCAGGTTCGGCCTCCCCAAACCGTGACGGCGGTCAGGATCAAGGTCAGGATCGAAAACAGCACGATCTGCGTGCGATTGCTCTTCGCCACCCGCGAACGTCGGCGTGGCATTTCCGGTTGCGGCGTGGGGGCTTCAGCGCTCATGCTCGTACCCGAATGGCTCATACCCGGCGGGACGTCTCGCCGTCAAACCGGCGTCGCAGGCCGTCCTAATGAATTCGTAAATACCTAGAAAAGAACGACAATTTTGTCTGGCGGCCAATGATATCGCGCTTGGGACGGAATGCAAACCGCCCCGGCCGGTAACCTTACCGCGAGGGCGGTGCTCCCCGCAGTATCGCAGTTCAGCCACACCATGCGATTTTCGGACTACCCACAGGTGCATTCCGGTCCGGGAGATGTCATAAATGTAGGCAATGTTTCGGACGGTCCGGGTTTAAGAAGACAAATTGCGCTGACTGCCTAGATCCCGGTTTTTCGCACCTCGTTAGTTCCAGCAAGAGGCGTCAGCTTTGTCGTTTCCCTCGATGTCGTCGTCGGTCCCGGTTGGTGCGCTGGTGGGATGGATGTTGCTTCTCACGGTGAAGCACATCATCGCCGATTTCGTTCTGCAAAATTCCTGGATGGCGATCGGCAAGGATCAGAAGACCGGCTGGGCATTGCCGCTGCTGGCGCATTGTCTGGTGCACCTGGCGGTGTCGATGGCGCTGATCCTGGTTGTCGCGCCGCGGTTCTGGTTCGTCGCCCTGATCGACTTCGCCATTCACATCACGGTCGACCGCCTCAAGGGCATCTGCGCCTCGTCGTTCGGCGTGACGCTGGAGCAGGAGCACCCGTGGTTCTGGACGCTGATCGGCGTCGATCAGGCGCTGCACCACCTCACCGGATTTGGCCTGTCGATCTTCATGGCGTCGAACTGACCGGTCCGGCTGCGGACCCCGCTTCGCGAAAGAACACGCTCATCTGGTGACGGCCGACCTTCCGTTCGGACACGATCCAGCCTAGCCCCTCGTAAAAACCTGACATAAGCGGGCGGGCGCACAGATAGGCGCGCAAGATACCGAGCGCGAAGCAATCCTGCGCGGCGCGGTTCACCAGCGCGGCGCCGACCCCGCGCCGTCGCGCGTCCTCTTCCACCCACACCGCGGCCACCCACGGCGTCAACTGCGGCCGTTCCTCGAGATCGGATGTGATCACCGAGGCGGTGCCGAGAAATTTCTCGCCGTCATGGGCGACCAGCGCGAACGGGATCGGCGTTGCCGCCACGTTTTCGCGCAGGCGGGTCGAGATGTAAGCGAGCGGATGGTCGCTCTCCTGCCACCATGCCTGCCAGATCCGCTCGGCGACCGTGTCGAAGAATTCCGGGCGCCGGCGCAGATCTGAAATTGTGAAGTCTGAAATCGTGAAGGGGTTGGACATAAATGTGGTCCGGCGCCGTCGCGCGTGATCTCGGTGGCGCCGGAGAGCCGTTTGCGAATTATGGGCCCGGGGCCGGTTCCGATTCGGCCACAACTGGCAAGTGCCCCGGAGCACTACTGCCTGCCTTGGTTAACCTTTCATTAGAGAATTGCAATGCATCTTCCGCATAGGGAGAACCCTTATGTTTTCAAGCCGTGACGCCTTCGAGAACGATTTCTGTCCGGTCCGGGATGAACTGCTCGGCGAGATGTATCGCGCCAATGCCAACGGGCTGCCGATGCTGGTCGAGAGCGTGAGTGCCGATGTCCGCGCCATGCTGGCGCTGTTCTGCTACCGCCGCAGCCATCTGCACGCGCTGGCCGTGGCCATCGCGGCAAGTTGCACCGAGCGCCACCTGATCCAGTTGGGTGGCCGCGTCGGCTCCACCCTTTATGCGCTGTCGCGCGAACCGGCCGCGCGTTCCGCGCCCTCGTCGTCCTACGGCCACCGCAAGCCGATCACGCTGTCGACCAAACCACTCTCGACCTTCGCGCCGATCGAGGATGAGATCGATGACGAAGTCGAGGCGGTGACGGCTTAACGCGCCTCTGTCGTCCCTGCGAACGCAGGGACCCATAGCCACCGGCCTTGGTGGTTGTAGACGGCATCAGCCATTCTGCCTTATCGATAAATCACGCGGTATGGGTCCCTGCGTTCGCAGGGACGACAGCACTGGTATTACGCCGGCAGCACCGGCAATCCATGCCGTTTCCGCGCCATCGCGCATTCGGGATCGCCGGGCATGCAGGTCCTGCATACCTCGGGCCGCACCGCATAGATCGTGCATGCCGTCGCCTCGCCGATCTTGCCTGACAGTGCCGAGCAGCGGTTGCCGTCGCAGCGCATGCCCGACAGTCGGTCATTGACGAATTTTGGGGGGATCAGATCCAACGCCGCATCGTCCTCGGTGGTGAAGCGCGGCCAGTTTTCCGAATAGCTGCAGCAGGCGCCGCAGCTCTGGCAGGGACTGTCGTTGTCGTTGGCCGGGCCGGTGTGATTGTCGATGTGATCCATGGCTCTCTCTATAGCGTTTTCGAGCGAAGTGGACGCCGGTTCGCGTAGAAAAACGCGTCAAAACAAAAGAGGTGAGCCCGGTTCTTATTCAATCAGAACCGACAAGCTCTAGCGGAAAGCAGGCCGTGCGGCGACAGTCAGGTGTCCACCGTCAGGTATCTTTGGGCGCTTCCCAGACCAGGCTTCGGCGCCATTTCGCCCGTAACAGGTCGCGCCGCTCCGGATATTTTTCGTCGTGGTATACCGCGTCGACGACGCGGTCGGTGCGGAAACTGCGGAAATCCTTGCGCAGTTCGCACCACGCCGCCAGGATCCGCACCGCCTCGTGATAGCCGATCGCAATCGGCCAGATGGTGCGCTCGCTCTCGCGGCCATGTTCGTCGCGGTAGGACAGGGTGATCTTCTTGCCTTCGTGGATGTTCGACCGCGTCCGCACCATGTCGATGCGGTCGGGCTCCCTGTTCCAGACCGGACGGGCGCGGCTGGCGGGTTCGAGCACGAACGGCCGCAAGCGTTCGGGAACGGTGTCGGCGATCTTCGCCATCAGGTCCTGGGCGGCGCGGGCGAGCACGGGATCGGCGTGTCCCGCCACCCACTGCGCGCCGAGCACGGCGGCCTCGATTTCGTCGGGGGTCAGCATCAGCGGCGGCAGGTCGAACCCCTTCTCCAGGATGTAACCCATGCCGGCTTCGCCGCGGATCGGCACTCGCTGTTCGATCAGGGTGGCGATGTCGCGGTAAATCGTCCGCTTCGAGGTTTCCAGCTCGGCGGCGATCGCGTCCGCCGTCAGCGGCTTCCGGGTGCGCCGGAGCACCTGAATGATCTGAAACAGCCGGTCGGCACGTCTCATAGCGCGTCTCTTTTCTTTGGGGGCGCGGACCGATGCTGACAGCATGTTGGCAGCAGGGGTCGCGTAGATAAGGACAACATCTCAACTGAAGGGAATTTGTCCATGACGATTTTCAGCGAATTCGGCTTCCGGGGAAGCCGGCACCCTCTCTGGAACGCCCAGTGTTTCGCACTGGAGCATCTGGTTTCCATCCACTCCACGACATCAGACCTGCGCTGGGCGATGCTGGAACTGGTCTTGCGTTCATTCACAGCAATGTGCGTCCTCGCGCAAGGGCAGTTGGCCGTGCTGGCCTGCCGAATCCGCCATGGAAAGCGCTGCCTGGCGCGCGGGCTCGATGCTGCTGACACCATGGTGGCAGCAGGGGGTCGCTAGGCTCAGCCACGTTTTACAGGATCGGGAGACCAGCATGATTACCCTTTATGGCTTTGGCGCCGGGTTTGGCCTGCCGGAAATCAGCCCCTTTGTGACCAAGACCGAAGTCCAGCTGAAAATGGCCGGTCTCGCCTATCGCAAGGAGAAGGCGAGGCCGCCGTCCTCTCCCAAGGGGCAACTGCCCTACATCGTCGACGAGGCCGAGAGTATTGCCGATTCCACCTTCATCCGCGCCCATCTCGAGGGCAAATACGGTTTCGATTTCGATGCGCCGCTGTCCCTGCAGGCGCGGGCGCAGGCCTGGGCGTTCGAGCGGATGATCGAACACCATATCTACTGGGCGCTGGTCGGCGCGCGCTGGGTCGATGCCGACAATTTCGCCAAGGGACCGGCGCATTTCTTCGATGCCGTGCCGGCGCATCAGCGCGAAAAACTGCGCGAGGACGCGCAGTTTCGCGTCGCCGAGAATTATTTGCTCAGCGGCCTCGGCCGCCACGCGCCGGAAGAGGACGTCGATCTCGCCGTTCGTTCGCTGTTTGCACTGTCGGTGCAGCTTGGCGACAAGCCGTATTTGATGGGCGATACGCCTTGCGGCACCGACGCCACCGCGTTCGGCGCGCTTTCCGGAATCCTGACGCCGTTTTTCGAGTCGCCGTTGCGGCAGCGGACCGAGCGGTTCGCGAACCTTACCGCCTATGTCGACCGGATGATGCTTCAATACTATCCGGAATTCGCCTGGGCGCCGCTGCAGGAAGCCGCCTGACAACAAGAAGCCCGGTTCTGGTGGATCAGAGCCGGGCTTCCTTTGCTCGAAAGCGTTCTAGGACGTGAACCTGTAAATTCCCCTCCTTGCCGCGCGTCGGCCATGGAGGATTGCAGCGTCTATGCAGGCAGGAGGCCCGCCAAGCGATAGCTATCGATCAACGCGTCGTAGAGCGCAATATCAGAGCGGCTCCTCGCCATGAGCTGAGCGCCGGCGACGGCAGCGAAGATAGCGCGAGCCCGCCGTTCGCTCTCCCCGGAACCAACCACGGCCGCGGCGGACAGCACCTTGCTCAACCACGCCACGTTGACATTGGCAAAGGCCTGGACCTCCTTCTTCACCGCGTCCGGCAGGTCATCATACTCGGCAGCCATGAAGCTGCAGAGGCACATGCGATTGTCGCTCTCAAGCGACTTGCGAAAAATATCGGGATACTGCTGCAGGCAGCGGAACGGATCCGAGGTTTCGGCCAACATGGAGTCGAGTTCAGCCGCTGTGTCCTCCCAATAGCGCTTCGCTACCGCTGCGCCGAGTTCAGCCTTGCTCGGGAAATGGTGGTAGATGCTCGCGGCCTTGATGCCCACTTGGTCCGCGAGATCGCGGAAATTCAAGCCGCTGTAGCCATGCGCCTGCGCGGTCCGTCTGGCTGCCGCCAAGATGGCTTCCTTGGAACTTAAACTCATTTCATTGCCTTGCAGCTTCGCCGGGAACCATTTCGCCGGGGGCTACCTACCAAGTGACAGATAGGGGCTTGACCGAGAGAAATAAAGGCCTATGTCCACCCTACCAAGTGGCAGGTAGACATACCTCCATAGCCGGACAGGTAGGAGAAACAACCGTGACCAAAGAGATCATTTTTTCCGACGCAACCAAGCTGGCCGAACTGATCCGTACCAAGGAGGTCTCGCCGGTCGAGGTCGTGCACGCGCACCTGGATCGCATCGCGGCGGTGAACCCGAAGATCAACGCGATCGTCACGCTCGCGGACGGTGCGCTCAATGCCGCAAAGGCGGCGGAGGCAGCGGTATTGGCGGGCGACGAACTCGGCCCGCTGCACGGTGTCCCTTTCACGGTGAAAGACTCGATCGACACTGCGGACGTGGCGACCCAGCGCGGCTCGCCGATCTTCAAGGGGCGCGTTCCCGACGTCGACGCGACGAGCGTCGCGCGAATGAAGAAGGCTGGCGGCATCCTGCTGGCGAAGACCAACCTTCCCGAATTCTCCTACTGGATCGAGAGTGATAACCTGCTCTCCGGCCGGTCGAACAACCCCTGGGACGTGACCCGCACTCCGGGCGGTTCGAGCGGCGGTGAATCGGCGGCTATCGCGGCTGGGATGTCGCCGATCGGTCTCGGCACCGATCTAGCAATCTCCGTGCGCGGCCCGGCCGCGCAAACCGGCATCACGTCAATGAAGGCGACCCATGGCCGCGTGCCCATGACCGGCATCTGGCCGCGCGCGCCGCGCCGCTTCTGGCATGTCGGGCCGATGGCGCGCTCGGTTCGCGACATCGCGCTCGCCTTCTCGCAACTGGTCGGGCCTGACGGCCATGACGCGTTTGCCACCAGCACCGTCCAATTCGATGCGGGCATCGGCCGCCAGCCCTACCGCCAGCTCCGGGTGGGCTGGATGGTCGGACCCGGCTTCGGGCCCGTCGATCCCGAGGTGGCGGCGACCGTCAAGGCCGCGGCCGAGGCGCTGAAGGACACCGGCGTATTTGTCGAGCAGGTAAGCATCCCGGCCCTGGAGCGCGATTTCCCTCTCGACGTGTTCAACCGCCTCCATGTGATGGAGATGAAGCCCGCGTTCGCCGAGGCGACGGCCGGCCATGAGGACGAAATGTACAAGATGGCGAAGACCATGCTCTCGCTGCCTGACACGTCGATGAAGCACTATATCGACGCCGAGCAGGCGGTCGAGCGGCTGCGTGACGGCTATGCCGACTACTTCTCGCGCTACGACGCGCTGATTACCCACGTGCTGCCGATCCCGGCCCACAAGCATGGCGTCGAGAAGTTCACCATCGACGGCCAGACCGTGGACGCCACCTACCTCCAGGGCGCGACCGTGCCGCTTAACGTCACCGGCTTGCCCGGCCTGTCGATGCGGTTCGGTACGAGCAAGGAAGGGCTGCCGATTAGCGTGCAGGTCATCGGCAAGTGGCAGGCGGAGTCCACGATCCTGCACCTGGCTTCGCTGCTCGAAAGCATCAGCACCGTGCGGAACCTGCATCCGAACCTCTGACGAAAACGGAGTGCCGGCACCGTGCGAACGCGCAGCGATGCCGGCGCGCTTCGGCAAGGCAAGGCTCATCCCGATCGTCTTCCCAATTCATGCTGACGAAGCGATGGCGACGAGGCAGCCATTGGGTTCCTCGACGACACAAGGAGAAATATAATGAAGGAATCGCTGTATCTGAACGACTGCTCTCATGATTTCTGAGTAATCAATCGAACGGCTTGATGGGGTCACATGGATTTTGATATGTCGGCGTCATGAGTCCACGCTCTGGCTCGCTGGCGCCGACTGTCCCTTCAATGCGGCCAGCTCGGCCTCCAGTTCGGCAATTCTGCCGTCGCGCACGGCCAGCGCCTGTGCCACGTCGGCGGCATCGAACTTTTGCGGGATGTGCTGCGGGCAGTTGGTGTCCCACGCCGAAATCCTGAACAGGATGACCTGCTCGGGCCGCGCCTTGTAGCCTTGCGGCATCAGCGATTTCGTCAGCGCCGGATCGTCGTCGACCACGCAGGCCTCGCCCCAGATCTTGACGCGCCGGCGGTGCGCATAGTCCATCACGAAGATATGCGCCTTCGGATTCTCCGAGAGATTGCCTTGGGTGATGTATTGCCGGTTGCCGCTGTAGTCGGCAAAGGCAATCGTGTTCTTGTCCAGGATCTTGATGAAACCTTTCGGGCCGCCACGGTGCTGCATGTAAGGCTGGCCGTCTGCACTGGCGGTGGCGAAATAGAAGCTGTTGGTCTCGCCCAGGAAGCCCGCGAGCTTTTCATCGATCTCGGTGCGCCAGCCACCGCTCTGCTCGACATCAGCGTATGCCTCGCGCGAACCTTTGCGGCCCTGTATCGCTTTCACGGCCGGGGTGAAGGCGACGTCGCTGGAAAATGTTTCTTGGGAAGAAGTGTGAACGTCTGACATCTGAGCCTCCTGAAATTCAGGCCGCACCGAGTGGTGGTGCTTCGCTCCCAAGATGGACCTCCCTGAAATTTAAACAATCGGATGTATTGACACTTCACTATTGCGATATATGAAATAATCCGATGGACCGGATCGACGCGATGCAGGCCTTCGTGGCCGTCGCCGACCTGCAGGGGTTTGCTCCCGCGGCGCGCAAACTTGGCATGTCCCCTTCCGGCCTGACGCGGCTGATTGCGGCGCTGGAGGAGCGTCTCGGTGCGCGGCTGTTGCAGCGAACGACACGATCGGTGACGTTGACCGACGTCGGCGCCCGCTATCTGGAACGTGCCCGCCGGATTTTAGCCGATGTCGAGGAGGCCGAACGCGCCGCCGAGGGCGAACGGACGAAGCCTGGCGGACGGCTGGTGGTTTCGGCGCCGCTCGGGTTCGGTCGCCTGCACGTCAGCCCGGTCGTGTCGGCCTACCTAACGCGCTATCCGGATGTCTCGGCCGACCTGCGGCTGTCGGATCGCATGGTCAATCTGGTGGAAGACGGCGTCGATCTCGCCGTCCGGATCGGCCATCTCCCGGATTCCACGCTTGTCGCGCGTCAGGTCGGCGAGATGCGGCGGATCGTCGTTGCCTCCAGGGATTATCTCAAACGGCGCGGCGAGCCGAAGACGCCGCAGGAGATTGCGGCCCACGACACAATCCAGTTCGGGGCCATGACGGCAGGCCCGGACTGGCGCTTCGTCGAGGACGGTCACGAGATCCGCATCGGCGTTACGCCGCGCTTTTCAAGCAACAGCGCCGATGCCGCGATCCATTATGCCGAGCAGGGCGGCGGGTTGACCCGGGTGATGGCCTATCAGGCGGCCGAATCGCTCAGAGCCAAGCGGCTCAGAATCGTGCTGGAGAAGTTCGAGCTGCCGGCGCTGCCGATCCACATCGTTTATCCAACCTCGCGGCTGCTGTCGGCCAAGGTCCGCACCTTCATCGATCTCGTGGCCGAGACGGTCGACTGGTATTTCGGCTAAAGCGTTTTCAAGCGAAGTGGACGCCGGTTGGCGTAAAGAAAACGCGTCAAAACAAAAGAGTAGAGCTCGGTTCTGATTCAATCAGAACCGGGCTCTAGAGAACGGGTGCCTTCTTCGGCACCACGCGAAATGTTCCATTGGCGCGTGCAATGACGATGTCATCGGCTTTGATCAGGCTCTGTGCAAAGCAGATCGTGCTGCCGGTCTTGATCACCTCGGTTTCCACCGCCAGCCATTGTCCGACATTGGCCGTGCCGATGAAATCGACCGCGAGCGAGATCGTTACCAGCGAAGTGGTCCAGCCCATCGCCTGTGCGCAGCTATAGCCCATTGCATTGTCGGAAAGGGCGGCGATCAGCCCGCCGTGAATCAGGCCGCGGCCGTTGGTGTGCGGTTTGGCCAGCCGCAGGGCGATCACCACCGCCTTGTCGGTCTTCCTGGAATAAAGCGGCTCCCAGGGATCGGTGAGCGGGCTTTGCCGGAAGTGCGGCTCAAAGCCTTCAGGAACGTCGGTTGTGGTCATGCGAACTCGCGTGTTGACGATATCTGTCGCCACTAGACGCCTTTCGCGCGCGAACCGCACTGCCTACAAAGTTTTAAACGGGATTTCGGCGGGCGTTTGAAATGCCAGGCTTGTCGTCACCCGCCTTGTGCGCAATTGCGCACTGGGGCGGGTGACCCAGTATTCCACAGGCGTTGGCGATGAAATCGAAAGGCCGCGGCGTACTGGATACCCGCCTTCGCGGGTATGACGACCTTCTCTAAAACGGCAGCCCGACGTAATTCTCCGACAGCGACGCGGACGCGGCTTTCGAGCTGACGAGATAATCCAGCTCGGCAAGCTGGATGCGCGCGCCGAATTCGCCCTCGTCGGGGAACTTGTGCAGCATCGAGGTCATCCACCACGAAAACCGCACCGCTTTCCACACCCGCGCCAGCGCCTTGACCGAATAGCCGTCGATGCCGGCAGAGGACTTCTCGTCATAAAATTCCCGGAACGCCTGCGAGAGGTAATGCACGTCGCTGGCCGCGAGATTTAATCCCTTGGCGCCCGTCGGCGGCACGATGTGAGAGGCGTCGCCGGCCAGGAACATCCGGCCGAACCGCATCGGCTCGGCGACGAAGCTGCGCAGCGGCGCGATGCTCTTTTCGATCGAGGGGCCGGTGACGAGTTCGTCGACCGCCTTCTGGTCCAGCCGGCGCTTCAGTTCGTCCCAGAACCGGTCGTCCGGCCACTGCGCGATGTCGTCGTCGAGCGGGCACTGCAGGTAGTAGCGGCTGCGATGGGTCGAGCGCATCGTGCACAGCGCAAATCCCCGCGCGTGGTTGTTGTAGATCAGCTCATGGCTGACCGGGGGCGTCTCCGACAGGATTCCGAGCCAGCCGAACGGATAGATACGTTCGTAGGTCCCGATCGCCGGCGGTTTGACGCTGGCGCGGCTGACGCCGTGAAAACCGTCGCAACCGGCGATGAAGTCGCATTCGATCTCGTGGGTAACGCCGTCCTTGACGTAACTGACGCGCGGACGGTCGGTGTCGAAATCATGCGGTTTGACGTCGGCGGCCTGGTAGACCGTGGTGAGGCCAGCCGCCTTGCGGGCGTTCATCAGGTCGAGCGTCACTTCGGTCTGGCCGTAAATCATCACGGTCTTGCCGGTCGCGGCATGCATGTCGATGCGGTGCCGCGCGCCGCCGAAGGCGAGCTCCACGCCATGGTGGATCAGCCCCTCGCGGTGGGCGCGCGCGCCGGCGCCGACCTCGTCGAGCAGCGCCACGGTGCCTTCCTCGAGCAGGCCGGCGCGGATGCGGCCGAGCACGTATTCCGGCGTCTGGCGCTCGACAATGAGGTTGTCGATGCCGTAGAGATGAAGAAGTTGCCCTAGCAACAATCCAGCCGGACCTGCCCCTATGATGGCTACTTTCGTGCGCACCGGCGTGCTCCCATGGTCTAACGCAGTTGAGCCCGCCGCCGTCCCGGCAGGTCTTGCAATGATAATTATATCATATAACAATTTTCGCAAAGCCGTTGCAAAACAATGTTTCGCTGCGCCGCACTGCAAGAAATTACGGGATAAAAATTCCGGGATCAAACCAGGGGAAACCAGTTTCGGTTGCGGCGACCGCCACCGCGCTCAATGTCCCGGCTTGAAAATCCAGGCAATCTATATAACATGTTAACTAACGAGACCGGCGCCTCGAAGCCCGGCTCCATCCACCAAGGGAGAGAATGTCGATGAGGAAAGCGATTTTGGCGTTGCTGCTCGCCGCCAGTGTGACGCCTGCGTTGGCGCAGGAAAAGACCTTCGAGCTGAAGCTTTCGCACTGGGTGCCGGCGTCGCATCCGCTGCAAAAGGCGCTGGAGGATTGGGGCGCGGCGGTCGAAAAGGAATCCGGCGGCACGATCAAGTCCAAGGTTTACCCGGCCCAGCAGCTCGGCAAGGCCTTCGACCATTACGACATGGCCCGCGACGGCATCGCCGACGTCACTTACGTCAATCCCGGCTATCAGCCCGGCCGCTTTCCGATCATCGGCGCCGGCGAATTGCCGTTCCTGATGTCCGATGCCAAGGGCGGTTCGATGGCGCTCGATGCCTGGTATCGCAAATATGCCGAGAAGGAGATGAAAGACGTCAAGTTCTGCCTCGCCTTCATCCATTCGCCGTCGTCGTTTCACTCGCGGCTGAAAAAGGTGATGGTGCCGGATGACGTCAAGGGCATGAAGGTGCGCCCGGCGCACGCCACCATGGCAACCTTCATCACCCAGCTCGGCGGCACCAACGTGCAGTCCTCGGCGCCCGAGGTCCGTGACATCATCGAGCGCGGCGTCGCCGATGCCGTCACCTTCCCGTGGGGATCGCTGGTGCTGTTCGGCATCGACAAGGTGACGAAGTATCACATGGACGCGCCGCTCTATGTCACGACGTTCGCCTTCGTGATGAACAAGGACAAATACAACCAGATGTCCGACCGCCAGAAAAAGGCGATCGACGACAATTGCAACACCGAGGCTGCCGGCCGCGTCGGCGAACCCTGGGGCAAGTTCGAGGACGCTGGCATCGACAAGGTGAAGGCCGAGGAAGGCCACGAAGTCTACAAGCTGACGCCAGAGCAGACGGCGTTGTGGAAGAAGGCGTCCGAGCCGCTGGTCAAGACCTGGGGCGAGGGCGTCAAGAAGACCGGCGTCGATCCGGACGCGGCGATGGCCGAACTGCGCGCCGCGCTGACCAAATACAACGCGCTGGCGCAGTAAACACCGTAACTCACCCAAGCGACGGCGGGCGTTTCCGCCGTCGCGATTTCCCGGTCATTGCCAGCCGTTTGGAGCGGACATGAATCGCGCCTCGATGGATCGTTTTATCGATACAATCGAATGGATCGCGGCCGGATTCGTCGGCATCGTTGCCCTGAACATTTTTATCGCCGTCATCCTGCGCAACACGCTCAATTATGCGATCCCGGACTCGTTCGATATCGGGCGCATGCTGCTCGGCATCCTGATCTTCTGGGGTATCGCCGCCACCAGCTATCGCGGCGGCCACATCACGGTGGATCTGATCTGGGCGAATGTCAGCCCGCGATACCAGCGCTGGATCGACGTGTTTGCGACCCTGGTGCTGCTGTTCGTGGTCACGGTGCAGACCTGGACCTTGTTCGACAAGGTGCGCGGCACCTATAACGACAACGTGCTCACCTTCGAAATGCACATGCCGACCTGGCCGTTCTTCGCGATCGCCTGGGCCGGCGACGTCTCCGCGGTGCTGCTGATCGCGATCCGCACCTACCGCCTGATTTTCCATCCGGATCAGATGCACGATCCCAAGATCAAGCCCGTGGAGTAGACGGCATGAGCACCGACGCTGTCGCTATCCTGGGATTTGTCGCGCTGTTCGCCCTGATGCTGCTGCGCGTGCCGGTCGGCATGGCGATGGGCCTCGTTGGCGTCACCGGCTTCGGCTATCTCGTCGGCTTCTCGCCGGCGCTCAAGCTGGTCGGCCAGACCTCGATGCGGACCGTGACCGACTACACGTTCGGCGTCATTCCGATGTTCCTGCTGATGGGCACCCTGGTCAGCAATTCCGGCATGAGCCGCGAGCTGTTCCGCGCCGCCAACGGATTCGTCGGGCATCTGCGCGGCGGGCTCGGGATCGCCACGGTCGCAGCCTGCGCCGGCTTTGCCGCGATCTGCGGCTCCTCGGTCGCAACGGCAGCTACGTTTTCGGCCGTTGCCTATCCGGAGATGCGCCGCTTCGGCTATCCGCAATCCTTTGCCACCGGCGTGATCGCGGCCGGCGGCACGCTGGGCGCGATGCTGCCGCCATCGACGGTGCTCGCCGTCTACGGCATCATCACCGAACAGGACATCGGAAAACTGTTCATCGCCGGCATCATCCCCGGCCTGCTGGCGATGATGATGTACATGATCACGATCTCGCTGATCGGCTATTTCCGGCCGGGCTTTCTGCCGACCGGTCCGCAGACCAGCTGGCGTGAGCGCTTTGCGGGCCTGAAGAACATCTGGGCCCCGGTGCTGCTGTTCGTCTTCGTCATCGGTGGGTTGTATGGCCTGCCGTTCCTGCCGCGCTTCACCCCGACCGAAGCCGGCGGCGTCGGCGCCACCGGGGCGTTCCTGATCGGCATCGCTACCGGGCGGCTCGACCGCGAAAAGATCCTGACTTCGCTGCTGCAGGCAACGCGAACCGCGGCCGCTGTCTTTACCGTGCTGATCGGTGCGTTGATCTTCGGCTATTTCCTCACGGTGACGCAGACCCCGCAAAAGGTCACGGAGTTTCTCACTGGCCTCGGCCTCGGCGCCTATGGCGTGCTCGCCTTGATCATGGTGATGTATCTGGTGCTGGGCTGCCTGATGGACGCCATGGCCATGATCATCCTCACCGTGCCGATCATTTTTCCGGTGGTTACCCATCTCGGCTTCGATCCGATCTGGTTCGGCGTCATCATCGTGATGACGGTCGAACTCGGCCTGATTCATCCGCCGGTCGGAATGAACGTCTTTGTCATCAAGAGCGTGGTCAAGGACGTCTCGTTCTCCACGATCTTCCGCGGCGTGCTGCCGTTCGTGGCGACCGATCTGGTCCGGCTAGTGATCCTGATTGCGTTTCCGCTGCTGGCGACGTGGTTGCCGCAACGCATGATGGCCGGGGTGCATTAAATGGCACCGGTTCTCGAGACCAAATACGTTTTCACCATCACCGCTAGAATTGCCGACGTCATCTCGGCCGGTGACATCGGCACCGGCGTGCGCCGGATCATTCCGATCATCGGCGGCGAGGTGAAGGGCGAGGGCATCAGCGGCAAGGTTTTGCCCTTAGGCGCCGACTTCCAGATTATCCGTCCCAACGAATTGATCGAGCTGGAGGCGAAGGATGCCTTCGAGACCGACGATGGCGCGGTGGTCTATGTCGAGAACAAGGGCATGCGCTTCGGCCCGGTTGAATTGTTGCAGAAGCTGAAGCGCGGCGAACCGGTCGACCCCAAGCTGATCTATTTCCGCACCGTGCCGCGGTTCGAGACCGGGCACGCGAAATACCGCTGGCTGATGGAAAACATCTTCGTCGGCTCCGCCGCCCGCCACGCCGACCGCGTGTGGTCATCGACGTGCATCAGGTGCTGTGAAAGACGCCAATCATTGTGGGGGTTCGTTCCCCGGATGCAGTGCAGCGCCCTTGCGGTGCACTGCTGGTCCGGGGTCCATCGTTATGGGTCCCGGCTCTGCGGAGCAGCGTTACACGCTGCACCGCGTCCGGGACACGAGAACTCTCCTCGCTCATTGACTCCTTCCAAAATAGTTATAAAACATAACTATTCTGGACAGGAAGCAATAAGCCCATGGGAAACGCCGTCTCCGCCGCTGCGGGTCAGTCCGACCTGCTCACCATCGAGCAGTCGGGCACGGTGCTGTCGCTAGGCCTCAACCGCCCGGCCAAGCGCAATGCGCTGAACGACGGCATCATCCTCGCGATCCAGGATTGCTTTACGAATCTCCCCGAGAGCGTCGGCGCCGTGGTCATTCACGGCATCGGCGATCATTTCTCCTCCGGCCTCGATCTGTCGGAACTGACCGAGCAGGACGCCACCGAGGGCTTGCGGCACTCGCAGATGTGGCACCGGGTGTTCGACCGCATCCAGTATAGCCGCGTGCCGGTCATCGCCGCGCTCAAGGGCGCGGTGATCGGCGGCGGGCTGGAACTCGCCTGCGCCGCGCATATCCGCGTCGCCGAACCCTCGGCCTATTTCGCGCTGCCGGAAGGCCAGCGCGGCATTTTCGTCGGCGGCGGCGGATCGGTGCGGTTGCCGCGGCTGATCGGCGTGGCGCGGATGACCGACATGATGCTGACGGGACGGGTCTATTCCGCGACCGAAGGCGCGGCCTACGGTTTTTCGCAATACCTCACCGAAGCCGGTGGCGCGCTGCCGAAGGCGATGGAATTGGCCGAGCGGGTCGCGGCCAATGCGCCGCTGACCAATTTCGCCGTGCTGCAGGCGCTGCCGATGATCGCGGAGGCCAACCCGCAGACCGGCCTCTTGATGGAATCGCTGATGGCGACGGTGGCCCAAAGCGACAAAGAGGCAAAACAGCGCATTCGCGCGTTTCTCGACCGCAAGACCGCCAAGGTGAAGCCGACCTGACATGAGCGCCAACCTGACATGAGCGTAAAGCCCAGCCTATCAGCGTCGACCGACAGCGCGGCCCGCGGCGGCAGCGCCCATCCGCTGCGCGCGATCTCGTTCGGCAATCCCGACGTCACGGTCGAGCGCCGCGACGACGGCACGATCTATCTGCGCCCGAAAGCCCGGCTCAGCGACTACCCGGTCCGCATCACCGACCGGCTGCATCATTGGGCCAACGCCGAACCGAACCGCGTCTTCATGGCGGAGCGCAACGCGGCGCGCGGCTGGCGGCAGATCACCTATGCTGAACTGCTGACGTCATCGCGGCACATCGCCTCGGCGCTGCTGGCGCGCGGGCTCTCCGCCGAAAAGCCGATCGTGATCCTGTCGGGCAATTCGATCGATCATGCGCTGATCGCCTTTGGCGCGCTCTATGCCGGCATTCCGTTCTGCCCGGTATCTCCGGCCTATTCGCTGGTGTCGAAGGACTACGGCAAGCTCGGCTATCTCATGAAGCTGCTGACGCCGGGCCTCGTCTTCGCCGACGATGCCGCGAAATTTTCCGATGCGCTGGCGGCCAACGTCCCCGGCGGGACCGAGATTGCGGCGTCCTGGGGCACCGTCGCCGGCCGCGACGTGACGCTGCTGTCCGATCTCTTGGCGACGCCGGTTGATTCCGGCCTCGATGCCGTGCACGACGCCATCGGTCCCGACACCGTCGCCAAATTCCTGCTGACCTCAGGCTCGACCGGCAATCCCAAGGCCGTCATCAATACCCAGCGGATGATTTGCGCCAATCAGGTGATGCTGCGCGAGACGCTGGCGTTCCTCAAGGACGAGCCGCCCGTCATCGTCGACTGGCTGCCGTGGAATCATACCTTCGGCGGCAACCACAATATCGGGCTCACGCTCTATAATGGCGGCTCGATGTATCTCGACGAGGGCAAGCCGATGCCCGGCGGCATCGAGGAGACCGTGCGCAATCTGCGCGAGATTTCGCCGACGGTCTATTTCAACGTTCCCAAGGGCTATGAATCGCTGCTGCCGTATCTGCGCGACGACAAGGCGCTGCGGACAAAATTCTTCGGCCGCCTGCATGCGATGTTCTTCTCCGGCGCGGCACTGTCGCCATTCGTCTGGAACAGCCTCGACGAGCTCGCGGTCGCCGAAACCGGCTTTCGCGTGCCGATGCTGACGGGTCTCGGCGCCACCGAGACCTCGCCGTTCTTCATGTCGGTGCGGCCCGACACCTCCCGCTCCGGCCATGTCGGTCTTCCCGTGCTCGGCAATGACGCAAAACTGCTGCCCAACAACGGCAAGCTCGAAGTGCGCGCCAAGGGTCCGAATGTCACGCCGGGTTACTGGCGCCAGCCCGAACTCACCGCCAAAGCGTTCGACGAGGAAGGCTTTTACAAGTTCGGCGACGCGCTGAAGCCGGCCGATCCGAATGATTTCGACGCCGGCTTCGATTTCGACGGCCGCATTGCCGAGGATTTCAAGCTCGCCTCCGGCACCTGGGTCAGCGTTGGCCCGTTGCGCGCGCGTTTCGTCGCCGCCTGCGCGCCGCTGGTGCGTGACGTCATCATCGCCGGCATCAACCACGATGAAATCTCAGCGCTGGTCGTGCTCGATCTCGACGGCTGCCGCCTGATCAATCCGACGTTGCCATCCGATGATCTCGCCGCCGCCGCCTCCGACCCGCTGATCCGCGCGGCCTTCCGCGAGCGCTTCCAGAAATTACTGGCAAGCGCCACGGGCTCGTCGACTAGAATTACGCGCGCGGTGCTGCTTGATACGCCGCTGTCGATCGATCGCGGCGAAGTCACCGACAAGGGCTCGATCAATCAGCGCGCTGTGCTGGAAAACCGCAGCGCCCTGATCGCGACGATGTATGCGTCCGTGCCACCGGCGCAGGTGATCGCACTGAACTGAATTCGAAGTGTTACCGGAAAAATTGTCAGGGAGAACGCCATGCAGTTGAAGGATCAGGCCGCTATCGTCACCGGCGGCGCATCGGGATTGGGTGCAGCCACCGCGCGCCGGCTGGCGGCGCAGGGCGCCAAGGTCGCGGTCTGCGATCTCAACGCCAAGCTGGCCGAAACCGTCGCGGCCGAAATCGGCGGCGTTGCCGTAATCTGCGACGTGTCCGATGCCGCGTCCGCCGAAGCCGCCATCGCCAAGGCCGCGGCAGCCCATGGCCCGGCGCGCGTGCTGGTGAACTGCGCCGGCATCGGCGTCGCCAAGCGGGTGATCGGCAAGGAAGGTCCGATGGCGCTCGCCGATTTCGACCGGGTGATCAAGGTCAATCTGATCGGCTCCTTCAACATGCTGCGGCTGGCGACATCAGGCATGTCGAAGCTGGAGCCGCTGTCCACCGGCGAACGCGGCGTGGTGATTTCCACGGCTTCGGTGGCCGCCTATGACGGCCAGATCGGCCAGTCCGCCTATTCGGCGTCGAAAGGCGGCATCGTCGCCATGACGCTGCCGATCGCGCGCGAACTGGCGCAGTTCGGCATCCGCGTGCTGACGATTGCACCGGGTCTGTTCCTGACGCCGCTATTGGCCAATTTGCCGCAGGAGGCGCAGGACTCGCTCGCCGCTGCGATTCCGTTCCCGCGCCGGCTCGGCCATGCCGATGAATTCGCCTCCCTGGCGCTGCACATGATCGACAATCCGTACCTCAACGGCGAAGTGGTGCGGCTCGATGCCGGGCTTCGCATGGCGCCAAGGTAGGAAGTTTCCATGTTCACCCATCGCCGCGACGTGCAGATCCAGTGGGGCGATTGCGACCCCGCCAACATCGTCTATTACCCGCGCTACTTTGCGATGTTCGACGATTCAACCTCGATCCTGTTCGGAGCCGCCGGCTATTCGAAGCAGGACCTCGTGCACAAATACGGTCTGGTCGGCATTCCCATGGTGGATACGCGGGCGAAATTCCATATCCCGTCGACCCATGGCGACTGGATCACGATCGAAAGCCGGATCGAGAGTTTCAAGCGCTCCAGCTTCGAGGTCACCCACAAGGTGTTCAAAGGCGAGGCGCTGGCGATCGAGGCGTTCGAGACCCGCGTGCTGGTCGGCCGTCATCCGGACGACCCGGCGAAGCTGAAATCGGCGCCCATGCCGCAGGAGATCATCGAGCGGTTCATGCGGGGCTGAGGGCGTTATTGAGCTGACTTATTAGGCTGACTTGGACCCGCGCATGACCTAAAGAAGGGGCTGAATTGCCTGCCGGATTTTGCTTTAGACTATAAAAAGATACTCAAAGGGAGGAATGAATGAAGAAGGCTCTTCTGTCCGCAGCGGCCGTCGTGGCGGCACTCGCGCTAACAGGCTCGCCGGCGCTGGCGCAGACCAATGAAATCACCATTGGCATCTCGATTTCGACCACCGGGCCGGCTGCGGCGCTCGGCATTCCCGAGCGCAACGCGCTGGATTTCGTGCCGAAGGAAATCGGCGGCGTGCCGCTCAAGCTGATCGTGCTGGACGACGGTGGCGATCCGACCGCGGCCACTACCAATGCGCGCCGCTTCGTCACCGAATCCAAGGCCGACATCATCATGGGCTCCTGCACCACGCCGCCGACGATTGCGGTGTCGACGGTCGCCAATGAAGCCGCCATTCCGCATTTCGGCCTGGCGCCGTTCCCGATCAACGAGGCGCGCATGAAGTGGTCGGTCGACCTGCCGCAGTCGATCCCGATCATGGGCAAGGTGCTGTACGAGCACATGCGGGCGCACAATATCAAGACCGTCGGCTATATCGGCTACTCCGATTCCTACGGCGACCTCTGGGTCAACGACTTCAAGGCCCAGGGCGTGCCGATGGGTATGACCATGATCGACGAGGAGCGTTTTGCGCGGCCGGATACCTCGGTCGCCGGCCAGGTGCTAAAACTCGTCGCCGCCAATCCCGACGCGATCCTGATCGGCGCGTCCGGCACCGCCGCGGCCTTGCCGCAGACGGCGCTGCGCGAGCGCGGCTACAAGGGGCTGATCTACCAGACCCATGGCGCCGCCAGCATGGACTTCATCCGCATCGCGGGTGCGGCCGCGGAAGGCGTGATCATGTCGGCGGGTCCGGTGATGTCGCCGGAAACCCAGGCCGACAGCGCGCTGACCAAGAAGCCGGGCCTGACGCTCAACACCGCCTATGAAGCCAAATACGGCGCCAACAGCCGCAGCCAGTTCGCCGGTCATTCCTACGATGCGTTCGAAGTGCTCAAGCGCATCATTCCGGTGGCGCTGAAGGCCGGCAAGCCCGGCACGCCGGAATTCCGCGAGGGAATCCGTCAGGCCTTGATCTCCGAAAGGGAAATCGTCGCGACCCAGGGCGTCTACAACTGGACCGAAAAAGACCGCTACGGCCTGGATGACCGCTCGCGCATCCTCCTGACCGTGAAGGACGGCAAGTACGTCCCGGCGATGTGAGCTGAGGAGCGAGATGGCGTGACTTCTCACGTCCGCTAAACACAAGGGCCGGCTCTCTCAGAGAGTCGGCTCTTTTCTTACCCTCCCCTGGAGGGGGAGGGTCGACGCTCATGCAATGAGCGGCGGGGTGGGGTGACAGTCTATCGTCGTCGGCTGTGTTTCAGTGGCTGGATTCCAGAAGCGGATGACGCGATATCCTTGCTGTTCGAGCCAAAGCTGTCTTTCGTTGTCGCGCGCGGCTGTCTCGTCATCATTATGATGCCCACCGTCGAGCTCAATAATCAGCCGCTTTGCGGGGCAGAAGAAATCGACGACGTAAGGGCCGATCGGTGTCTGACGCCGGAAGTGCGTCCCGTCGACGGGAAGCTCTTTCAGTGCGCGCCAAAGCATTCGCTCATGTGGCGTGGTGTTGGCTCGAAGCTTCTTGGCTACTGCTCGGCGTATGGCAGTCGAGACCATGATCATCTCGCTCGCGGATAGATCACCCCACCCCGTCTCACATGTCGCCCCGCTCCATGTGAGCCGACCCTCCCCCTCCAGGGGAGGGTGAAGTGGAGCGCAATCCCAAGGCGAGCGCAAGCAGCGCTAAAACGGCGCTCAAACCTCCATGTTAGGTGAGCGCTTTTTTCTTACCCTGCCCTGGAGGGGTCGAGACGAGCGTAGCTCGCTCTTGGGTCGACGCTCATGTAATGAGCGGCGGGCTGGGGTGACGGTCTATCGCCAAGGATAGTGTCTACGCTATGCCGATCGCTTGCCAGCAATGCCGGGAAGCGGCGTTTCACGCGGTTGCGGCAGCGACTGGCTGAGGCGCCGGAGCATGGTGCTGGCCTGCTCCACCGCATGGTCCAGCAGCCAGCGCTCGAACGCCTCGGGCGGCAAAGCGGGGGCGAACAGATATCCCTGAACGACGTCGCAGCCGAGCGTCTTCAGCACGTTGCGCTGGGCCTCGGTTTCGACGCCTTCGGCGACCACGGTCATCCCAAGACTCTGGCCGACGCGGACCACGGCGGTGGCGACCGCCAGTGCGCTGGCGTCGCGTTCGATGTCGCGCATGAAGGCGCGGTCGATCTTCAATTCGCGGATCGGCAAATGTGCCAGCCGGCTCAGGCTCGAATAGCCGGTTCCGAAATCGTCGAGCGACAATCCGACGCCGAGCTCGCGTATCGCATTCATGGTTTCGATCGCCACCGAGCGCTCTTTCATCAGCACGCTTTCGGTGATCTCGAGCATCAAGGCTTCCGGCGGCAGGCCGTTGGTCGCGAGGTTTTCGGCGACGACAGCCGCGAGATTCCGGTTCTGAAAATTGATCGGCGACAGATTGACCGACACGCATGGCACGTCGAGCCCCGCGCGGCGCCAAGCGGCCAGTTGCCGGCAGGCCTCGCGGATCGACCACATCCCGATCTGCTCGATCAGGCCGCATTCTTCCGCCAGCCGGATAAACTTCAGCGGCGGTACCTCGCCGAGCACCGGGTCGTGCCAGCGCGCCAGGGCCTCGGCGCCGTAGATGGAGCCGTCGACCGTGCGGGTCTGCGGCTGGTAATGCAGCTTCAGTGCGTCGTTGGCGATGGCATTGCGCAAGGCGGCGATGTGGATCAGCCGCTGCTCGTCGAGCCGG
This sequence comes from Bradyrhizobium ottawaense, assembly GCF_900099825.1. Lineage (NCBI taxonomy): Bacteria > Pseudomonadati > Pseudomonadota > Alphaproteobacteria > Hyphomicrobiales > Nitrobacteraceae > Bradyrhizobium > Bradyrhizobium ottawaense. Next base: position 4,609,081 of record NZ_LT629693.1, read on the forward strand.
TTCATGTCGACGCTGAAGAAGCGATAGGTGGCGCGGCCGGCCTGCTTGGCCTTGTACATCGCCGCGTCGGCCTGCTGCATCAGCGTATCGATATCGGTGGCGTTGTCCGGATAGACGCTGATGCCCATGCTGGCGGAGATCGGCACCTGCCTGTCTCCAAGCCGCAACGGCGACGTCAGCGCCTCGGTGATTTCGGAGGCGATCAGTGAGGCTCTGGCGGGATCGCCATTCGGCAAAACGATCACGAATTCGTCGCCACCCAGGCGTCCCAGCATGTCGCCCGGCTGAATCCGGGCGCGCAGACGCCGTGTCAACTCCACCAGCAACTCATCTCCGGCCGAGTGCCCAAGCGTATCGTTGACGTCCTTGAAATGATCGAGATCGAGGAACAGCAAGGCGACATTTTGTCCGTCATGGCAGCCTTTGATCGCGTGGTCGATCAGATGACGCAACTGGGCACGGTTGGGCAGGCCGGTCAGCATGTCGTGATAGGCGAGCCGGGCGATCTGGGCCCGGGCTTCCTTGCGTTCGATCGCCAGCGCGCCGAGATGAACGCAGGCTTCGACGATGCGCTGATGCCAGCGGCTGGGTGCGCGGCATTCCCTGAAATAAAACGCAAAGGTTCCGATCACGCGGCCGTCCTTGGCCTTGATCGGCGTCGACCAGCAGGCTTTCAGGCCGGCTGCCAGCGGCATGGCCTTGAACGGCTGCCAGCGCGGATCGGTGTCGATATTGTCGGCCAGCACCGCTCTGCCGTAATAGGCCGCCGAACCGCACGAGCCGATCTCCGGCCCGATGGCGACGCCGTCGAGCGCGCGGGAATATTCCGCAGGCAGACTCGGGCCACCCAGCGGGTGGATCAGTCCGTCGGCGTCAACGTGCAGGACCGAAGAGACGACATCGGGCGCGATGATTTCGACACGCCGGCAAAGCCGGTCGGAAATTTCCGTGATCGGGACCTCGTCGGCCAGCGCACCCATGATGAGCTGTTGCAGCGATCTCAACTGCCTGGTCTCGCTGATATCGGTCAGCAGGCCGAAAATGTATTTGATCCGCCCGCGCTCATTGCGAAACGCTTTTACGGTGATCGACAGCCAGATCTCGTCGCCATTCCGGTCGTAGGCGAGGATTTCCTCGTCGCCGTCGTCTCTAGCGCCGATCCGCCGTCGCAACCTCGACAGTGCGGCGCGGTCGGAGTGCGGCCCGGCGAGCAACTGGCCGACTTGCCGCCCCATGACTTCCTCAGGCGAATATCCGAACAAGCCGGCGAAGGCGGCGTTGGTGTAGACGATTCCAAGGCTGCGATCGGTGACGACGACCCCACGGTTGGTCTTGTCGGCCACCAGATTGAGCAGAGCCATCTTGTCGCGTCGTGCGATATCGACGGTGATATCCCTGACGAAAGCCATGGTGTTGACGTTGCCGTCGATCGCGACGCGCGACACCGACAGCGCAACGCGAATGGGTCGGCCGTCTCGATGGTGGATCGTGATCTCGGAGTCGCGCTTTCGCACGGGCCGACCGCTGGCCGCCTGATCCGCCGCGGCAATTTGCCGGAGTTGGTGATCGTACAGCCCGAAAAGGTCGGCATCGCGGCCCAGGACCTCGGCGCGGGAAAATCCCCAGATACGCTCGGCCGCCGCATTGAAATGGCGCACGCGGCGGTCGCTGTCGACAATGACGACGGCGTCGCTGGCCTGCTCAAGTGCTGCGAGCAGGAACTCGGGTGTTTCAACCGCGGGGCAATCGTCGGCGCGCATCGTCTGACCTTGGGCTCGTCGGTCTCCGTCGGCGTTCGGTGCCGACCGGTAGCTGACTACATTTTCGCAAGGTTAGGGTTCGGAGAGTGTTCAGGAAGTTCTTCGATGCAACGACGCCGGGCGAAACCGGGATTATGCTTAAGAATGTATTAGGAGCCGCCGGCCTGCGCAGGGAGAATGACGTTCTCTTACCTTCCCCCTCCAGGGGAGGGTGAAAGCGGGGAAGGTGGAACCGCGCTAGACCGCGCTCTCGCCTTCGTGCTGGAAGCCGAGGTAGCTCGCCGCGACGCGCTTGTTGGCGGCGATGTCTTTCGCGGTTCCGTTCAGGATAAATTCGCCGAGCTCCATCACATAGGCACGGTCTGCGATCTGCAGCGCGGCCTGTGCATTCTGCTCGACCAGCAGTACCGACACGCCGGCGGCGCGCAGTTCGCCGATGGTGCGGAAGATGTCGGCGACGATGATCGGCGCTAGGCCAAGACTAGGCTCGTCCAGCATCAGCAGTTTCGGCGCGCCCATCAGCGCGCGGCCCATCGCCAGCATCTGCTGCTCGCCGCCGGACAGCGTGCCGGCGAGCTGCTTGCGCCGCTCCTTCAGCCGCGGAAACAGCGTGTAGACCCGTTCGAACGATCTCAGCGCGACGGTCGCGATCCGGAACGCACCGAGCTGCAAATTGTCCTCGACATTCATGGTGCCGAACAACTCGCGATGTTCGGGCACCAGGCAAAGGCCCGCCGCGACGCGGTCCTCGATGTCGAGCGGGGCCATGTCGTTGCCGGCAAAGGCCGCCTGGCCCTTCAGCGGCAGGATGCCCATGATGGCGTTCAACAGCGTGGTCTTGCCGGCGCCATTGGCGCCGATGATGGTGACGATCTCGTTGTCGGCGACGTCGAGCGACACCGAGCGCACGGCTTCGACCTTGCCGTAGGAAACATGGACGTCGGCGACCGACAGCAGCGCGCTCATGCGGTCGCTCCCAGATAGGCTTTGATCACATCGGGATTGGTCTTGATCGCGGCAGGCGCGCCTTCGGCGATCTTGGTGCCGAAATCGAGCACCACGATGCGGTCGGCGAGGTCCATCACAAAGCCCATGTCGTGCTCGACCAGCAGCACCGACATGCCGCCGTCGCGCAGTTGACGAAGCAGCGCGGCAAGCCGCTGCTTCTCCATGTGGCGCAGGCCGGCGGCGGGCTCGTCGAGCAGCAGCAGCAGCGGATCGACGCATAGCGCGCGGGCGATTTCGACGATGCGCTGCTGGCCGAGCGACAGGCTTCCGGCGAGCTGGTCGATCTGGTCGCCGAGGCCGACGCGCTCGATCTGGCGCGCGGCTTCCGCCAGCAGTCGCGCCTCGTCGGCACGGTCGAACCGGAACATGCTCGAGATCGCGCCGGCACTCCCGCGCAGATGCGCGCCGATCGCGACGTTCTCCAGCACGGTCATGTCGGGTACCAGCTTGACGTGCTGGAACGTGCGGCTGACGCCGAGCTTGACGATTTCCTGCGGCGGGGCGTTGTCGACCTTCTTGCCGAGCACCGAAATCGTGCCGCCGGTCGTGGTCAGCACGCCCGTAATCAGGTTGAACGTCGTGCTCTTGCCGGCGCCGTTGGGGCCGATCAAGGCGACGATCTCGCGTGTGTGAACGTCGAACGAGACGTCGTTGACGGCGATCACGCCGCCGAATTGCTTTCGCGCGTTCTCGATGTGCAGCAGCACCGACGGTGTTGACGGTGCGCGCACGCGGGCAGGGAGCTTGAGCGAGGTGTCGGGAATCTTGCGGGCCGGCTTGAGCGGCAGCCGCGCCATCAGCCAGGGCCAGACGCCGGTCGGCGCCAGTTGCAACAGGCCGACCAGGAGGATGCCGAACACGATGGTCTCGAGCTGGCTCTGGCCGCCGAAAATATATGGCAGGTAGCTCTGCAAAACTTCTTTCAGGATCACGACGATCCCGGCGCCGAGTACGCCGCCCCAGACATAGCCGGCGCCGCCGACCACCGCGATGAACAGATATTCGATGCCGGCCTGGGCGCCGAACGGCGTCGGATTGGCCGAACGCTGGAAATGCGCGTAGAGCCAGCCGGACAGGCCCGCCAGCACCGCCGCATAGATGAACACCAGAAGCTTGGCGCGCGGCGTCTGCACGCCGAAGGCTTCGCCCGCGATGTGCCCGCGCCGCAGCGCGCGTATGGCGCGGCCGGTGCGGGAGTCCAGCAGGTTCATCGTCAGCAGCGCCGAGACCAGCACCGCGATCCAGATCGCGAAATAGATCGTGCCCGGGTCGATCATCCTGAGCGAGCCGATCGAGAGCGGCGGAATGCCCTGAATGCCGTCATTGCGGCCGAGGAATTCCAGCTTGCTGAACAAATAAAACAGCCCGATGCCCCAGGCGATGGTGCCGAGCGGCAGGTAATGGCCTGACAGACGCACCGTGACGATGCCAAGCAGCACCGCCGCGATGCCGCTGACCAGCAGCGACAGCGGCAGCGTCAGCCAGGGTGATAGGCCGTAGGTCGTGGTCAGCACCGCCGTAGTGTAGGCACCGAAGCCGCAGAAGGCGGCCTGGCCAAATGACGTGAGGCCGCCGACGCCGGTCAGGATCACGAGGCCCATCGCCACCAGCGAAGCGAGGCCGATGTTGTCCAGCAGCACGATCCAGAACGGCGGCACGCCGGGGATGAACGGGATCGCGGCCATCACAACCGCGAAGATGATGAGGGGAAGCCGCTGCGCCATGACGGTCAATCCTTCTCTTCCTCGACCGCGGGCGCTGCGAGCGACCGCAGCACCAGTACGGGAAGGATCAGCGTGAAGACGATGACCTCCTTGAAATTGCTGGCGTAGAACGAGGAGAAGGCTTCGACGCAGCCGACCAGCAGGGCGGCGATCGCGGTGAGCGGATAGCTGATCAACCCGCCGATGATGGCGGCAATAAAACCTTTCAGGCCGATGAGAAAACCGGTGTCGTAATAGAGCGTCGTGATCGGCACGATCAGGATGCCCGAGATGGCGCCGATCACGGAGGCGAGCAGGAAGGCGATCTGGCCCGACAGCGTGGTGCGGATGCCGACCAGGCGCGCGCCGAGCCGGTTGACGGCGGTGGCGCGCAGCGCCTTGCCCATCAGCGTGAAGCCGAAGAACAGCCACAGGCCAACGATGAAGGCGATGGTGAGGACATAGACCGCGATGCTCTGGCCGGTGAAGCGCAACGGCCCGATGGTGAGGGCGGCGTTCGACAGCGCCGGTCCGCGCAGGCCTTCGGCGCCGAAGAACACCAGGCCCAGGCCCTGAAGCGCCAGATGGCAGCCGACCGAGGCGATCAGCAGCACCAGCACCGAAGTGTGCGCCAGCGGCTGGAACGCGATGCGATACAGAAACAGTCCGATCGCCGCGACGATCAACAGCGCCAGCGCGATATTGACCGCGACCGGGGTCTTGGGGCTGGCGAAGGCGTAAGTCAGCGCCAGGATCGCTACCGGAAAAACGATGTTGACCGCAAACGCGCGCGCCACCGGTTTGAGGCGCAGCGATCGCCGGATGGCAAACAGATCGAGCCCGAACGCCACCACGCCCATCGCGACCGCGAGCCGCGCCGTGCCCGGCACCTGTCCGGTCGCCAGCATGGCGTAGCTCAGCGCGCCATAGGTGACGAATTCGCCCTGCGGGATCAGGATGACGCGGGTGACCGCAAACACCAGAACCAGCGCCAGCCCGAGCAACGCATAGATCGCGCCATTGGTGATGCCGTCCTGCAGCAGGAACAGCATGATCGTCGTGTTCAAGACCTGGCGCTCCCCCTCAGGCGTCGAGCCGGCCGCGACCCTGGGCGGTCAGCCGGTCCCCCGATATCGGCAGTTGAAAGCCGCTGGTATTTGATATAATGCATAACAATTATCAAATATAACATCAAGGCCCGGACCGTCGACGGGACTTCTTATCGGGATTGCGAGCCGCGAGCGATGACAGTTTCCAAGGTGACCGCCGACGCCGTCAAGCCTTCCCGTCCCAACGGCAAGGAGGCTGTCGAGGGCGCCGCTGACAATGCCACCCTGCAATTGGGCGAACTGTCCGAACTTCTCGGCTATTCGCTCAAGCGCGCCCAGCTCAAGGTGTTCGAGGACTTTCTGCGCTGCGTCGCGCCGCTGCAACTGACGCCGGCGCAATTCTCGGTGCTGCTATTGCTCGACCGCAATCCCGGCCGCAACCAGACCGAGATCGCCAACACGCTCGGCATCCTCCGGCCGAATTTCGTGGCGATGCTGGACGGGCTCGAGAGCCGCGACCTCTGCGCGCGGATGCGCTCGGCCAACGACCGCCGCTCCCACATCCTGATGCTGACCGACAAGGGCCGCGCCGTGCTGACGCGCGCCAAGAAGCTGGTCGCCAGCAAGCACGAGGCCCGGCTCAACGAGTTGCTCGGCCCGGAAGGTCGCGTCGCGCTGCTCGAAATGCTGTCGAAGATCGCGATGGAGTTTTGAGGGGGGCGTCTTGCGTCTCTCAGTCGTCATTGCGAGGAGCAAAGCGACGAAGCAATCCATTCTTCCTATGCGCCGCGAAATGGATTGCTTCGCGGAGCCTGTCATCGGGCGCGCATTCGCGCGACCCGTTGGCTCGCAATGACGGCGGAGGGAGCGGCGCTTAGTCCACCAAAATCACCCTGACGTCGTTCACATTGGTCAGCGTCGGGCCGGTCAGCAGCAAATCGCCGGTCGCCTCGAAAAACGCCGACGCGTCGTTGTTGGCCAGATAGGCCTTGGGATCGAGCCCGAGCGACTTCATCTTCGCAAATGTCTTGTGGTCGATCACAGCGCCCGCAGGATCGCTGGCGCTGCCGGCGCCGCCGTCGGCGCCGTCGGTATCGGCGGCAAGTGCCGCAATGTCGGTTGTGTCCTTCAGGAGATCCGCCAGCGCCAGCGCATATTCCTGGTTAGGGCCGCCGCGGCCGTTGCCGCGCACGGTCACGGTCAGTTCGCCGCCGGACAGGATCGCGGTGCGCCTGCCTTCGCTGCGTGCCTTGAGCGCGAGCCGTGCATGCGCGGCGGCGACCTCGCGCGCCTCGCCTTCGAGGTCGGCGCCGAGTTCGATGATGTCATAGCCTGCGTCCTTGGCGATCCTGACCGCGGCATCGAGCGAGGCCTTTGGCCGCGCGATCAGTTCGAACTGCGCGCGGGCGAAGGCGGGATCGCCGACCTTGCAGCTTTCGTTGCGGGGATCATCAAGTGCGCGGCGGACCGCGTCGTCGATCGAGAGGTTATATCTCGCGACCAGCGCGCGGGCGTCGGCCAGCGTGGTCGGGTCCGGCACGGTCGGGCCCGACGCGATGGCGGACGGATCGTCGTGGGGCACATCCGATATCGCCAGCGTGACGATTTCGGCGGCGCGTTGTCCGGCGCGCGCCAGCCTTCCGCCCTTGATCCGCGACAGATGTTTTCGCACCACATTCATTTCGCCGATCGGCGCGCCCGAACGCAGCAGCGCCCGGTTGACCTGCTGCTTCTGCGCGAACGACACGCCCTCGACCGGCGCGATCCAGTTGGCGGAGCCGCCGCCGGACAACAGCACCAGCAGCAGATCGTCCGCGGTCGCCTCGGCCGCGAGGCGCAGCGTATCGTCGGCGGCCTTGAGGCCGGCTTCGTCGGGCACGGGATGACCGGCCTCGACGACGCGTATGCGCCGCGTCGGCACGCCGTGGCCGTGACGGGTGGTGGCAATGCCGATCAGGCGCGACGGGTCGAGCTTGAGCGCGTCGAGATAATGCCGCTCGGCCGCCGCCGCCATCGCGGCGGCGCCCTTGCCGGCGGCAAGGCAGATCACGCGGCCTTTCGGAGCAGGACGCAGATGCGCCGACAGCACCACATCGGGATGGGCTGCAGCAACCGCCGCGTCAAAAATCGCGCGGAGGAGGGGACGCCGGTCGGTCATGATATCTCCGCGGTCAGATCAGTTGCTGAGTTCGCCGCTGATGACGTCGCCGAACAATTGCCAGCGCTCGCCCTTGAACTGCATCAACTGCAACTGCTCGATCGGCTGGAAATCATCCGGGCCGGTGGTCAGCGTGATGCCGGGCAGCAGGCCGCCCTGCGCCAGTTGCTTGAGGCTGGCCGCCTGCTTCATGACGTTCTCGCGGGTCAGGTTGTCGCCGCAACGCCTCAGCACCTCGATCATGGTGGTCGCCATGTTGTAGCCGGTCATGGCGGAGGCATCGACGCGGTTGACCTCCGGCAGGTACTTCGCGAGCAGTTCGTCGAACGCCTTGATGCCGGCGTCTCCGGTCCATTGCGGATCGCTGACGTCCTTGGCATAGGCCGCCGACATCACGCCTTGCGAATTGTCGAGCCCGGCGGGCCGCATCACGGTCGCGGTCGAGGCGCTGACATTGGAGACGATGGTGACCGGCTTCCAGTTCATCTCGCCGATCTTCTTGATTGCCTGCGCGCCGAATTTCGGCGTCGTGAAGAAGATGATGACATCGGGATTGGCCGACTTCAGCCGCACCACGTGGTTATCGACCGTCGGCTCCGCCACCTCGTAGCTCTCCTCCGCGACGATGCGCGACGCGTCGCTGCCAAAACCGTCCTTCAGGCCCTTCAGGTAGTCCTTGCCCATGTCGTCGTTCTGGTAGAGCACCGCGATCTTCGCCGCCGGCTTCTCCTTGGCGAGATATTTTGCGTAGATCCGCGACTCGCTCTGGTAGGAGGGCAGCCAGCCCATGGTCCAGGGAAAATTCTTCGGGTCGTTCCACTTGGTGGCGCCGGTGGCGACGAACAGTTGCGGCACCTTCTTGCCGTTGACGTATTTCTGGATCGCGGTGTTGGAGGCGGTGCCGAGCGTGCCGAACAGCAGGAGCACCTCGTCGCTCTCGATCAGCTTGCGCGCCTGCTCCACGGCTTTGGGTGGCGAGTAGGCGTCGTCGTAGGAAATGAAGTTGATCTTGCGCCCGTTGATGCCGCCGTCGTCGTTCACTTTCTTGAACACCGCGCCCATCGCCTTGCCGACCACGCCGTAGGCCGAGGCCGGGCCGCTATAGGGAACGATGTTGCCGATCTTGATCTCGGTGTCGGTGGCGCCGGTATCGTATTTCTTCTGCGCGAACGCCGCGTGGCCGGAGGCTATCGCCAGCGACAGACCGAGAAGGACGGTGGCGGCGTGGCGGCTGATCGGGCTGGTCATCCAGTGAACTCCCTGTGACGTTCTTGGCGGCCCGTTCGGATCGAGCGGGCCTGTGGTTTCTTCGATTTGCATTGATACAGGGGAAAAAAATGTTCGCAAGAAAAAGCCCCCTGCGACGGTATCGCAGGGGGCTCAATATCGGGCAGTTCTAGCCGCCGGCGTCGGCGTTGATGACCTCGCCGAACAGGTCCCACTTCTCGCCCTTGAACCGCATCAGCTGAAGCGAGGAAATCGGGGCGTAATCGGTTGGGCCGGTGTTGATCATGATGCCGGGCAGCAGCACTTCGGTGCGGAAGTCCTTCAGGGAGGCTGCCTGCTTCATCACGTTTTCGCGGGTCAGGTTGTCACCGCACTGCTTCAACACCTGCACCAGGGTCTGGGCAACGCCGTAGCCGACCACGGTTCCACCGTCGAGCTTGTCGCCTTCCGGAAAGTCCTTGTTCATGAAGGCGTAGAATTCCTTCATGCCGGGATCGTTGTCCCACTGCTTGTCGGAGGCGTCCTTGAGGTAAGCGGCCGAGATGATGTCCTGGGCGTTCTCGAAGCCGGCCGGCTTGATCACGCTGCCGACGGAGGCCGAAACGTTGTTGAGGAAGTGCATCGGCTTCCAGCCGACTTCCGCCACCTTCTTGATCGCCTGTGCGGCGAATTTCGGCGTGGCAATGTCGATGAACACGTCGGCATTGGTCGACTTCAGCTTGACGATATGGTTGTCGATGGTCGGCTCCGAGGTCTCGAAACTCTCCTCGGCGACGATCATGGTCGCCGCCTTGGGTCCGAGGCCGTCCTTCAGGCCCTTCAGGTAGTCCTTGCCGTAATCGTCATTCTGGTAGAGCACCGCGATCTTGGCGTCCGGCTTGTTCTTCAGGAGATACTTCGCATAGATCTGGGTTTCGCTCTGGTAGTTCGGCTGCCAGCCCATGGTCCAGGGGAAATCCTTGGGATCGTTCCACTTGGTGGCGCCGGTGGCGACGAACAGTTGCGGCACCTTCTTGGAGTTCATGTACTTCTGGATCGCCGAGTTCGACGGCGTTCCGAGCGAGTTGAAGACCAGCAGCACCTCGTCGCTCTCGACCAGCTTGCGGGCCTGCTCGACCGCCTTCGGCGGCGAGTAGGCGTCGTCATAGCTGATGAAGTTGATCTTGCGGCCGTTGATGCCGCCGGCATCGTTGATCTTCTTGAAATAGGCGGCCTCGGTCTTGCCGATAATGCCATAGGCGGAAGCGGGTCCGCTGTAGGGCATGATGTTGCCGATCTTGATTTCGGTGTCGGTTGCGCCGGTGTCGTATTTTTTCTGCGCCAGCGCCCCGCCGGACGATGCAGCGAAGATGACCAGCGCGGCCGAAGCCACGGCAAGCCGTTGAGTGTTAATGAGCATTATGTCTCTCCCTCGTTGATGACAAATGATGTGTCACGGCCTTCTTGAACCGAAAGCTCTTCTGACTTGGGCGCAGTGATTACCATTTTACCCGGGACGTCACAATCAAAAGCCCCTGCGACAAAGCCGCAGGGGCTGCTTCTTTAGTAGCCGGGCCAATGCTTTAGCAGGCTAATACTTTAGATGGACTAGCCGCCGACGTCGCCGCTCAGGATTTCACCAAAGCGTTCCCATCCCTCGCCCTTGAATTTCATCAACTGCAATTGCGAGATCGGGGCGAAGTCGGTGTCTGACGTGTTGACCTTAACGCCCGGCAGCAGGCCGCCAAGCTCCAGCTCCTTGAGGCTCGCCGCCTGCCTCATGATGTTGGCGCGGGTCAGGTCGTCGCCGCAGGCTTTCAGCACGTGCTCGAGGCCCTGCGCGACGGTATAGGCATACATGACCGAGAGGTCCGCGCGGTTGGCTTCCGGATAATACTTATCCAGGAACTGGTTCCAGGCCATCATGCCGGCGTCCTTCTCCCACTGCTTGTCGGTGGGGTCCTTCAGGTAGTTCGAGGAGATGATGTCCTGCGCGTTCTCGAAGCCGGCCGGCTTGATCACGCTGCCGATCGAGGACGATACGTTGTTGAGAAAGTGCAGCGGTCTCCAGCCGATCTCCATGTTCTTCTTGATCGCCTGGGCTGCAAATTTCGGCGTCGTGATGTTGAAGAACACGTCGGCGCCGGTCGACCTGAGTTTGACGATGTGGGAATCGATCGTCGGTTCGGAGACCTCGTAGCTTTCCTCCATCAAGATCATCGAAGCGGCCTTGGCGCCGAGCCCGTCCTTGAAGCCCTTCAGATAGTCCTTGCCGTAGTCGTCGTTCTGATAAAGCACCGCGATCTTGGCGTCCGGCTTGTTCTTCAGAATGTATTTTGCGTAGATGGTGGATTCGCTCTGGTAGTTGGGCTGCCAGCCCATGGTCCAGGGGAATTCCTTCGGGTCGTTCCACTTGGTGGCGCCGGTGGCGACGAACAGTTGCGGCACCTTTTTCTGGTTCATGTATTTCTGGATCGCCGAATTCGGCGGGGTGCCCAGCGGATTGAAGACGATCAGCACCTCGTCGCTCTCGACCAGCTTGCGGGCCTGCTCCACCGTTTTCGGCGGTGAGTAGGCATCGTCATAGCTGATGAAGGTGATCTTGCGGCCGTTGATGCCGCCCTCGGCGTTGATCTTGCGAAAGTAGGCTTCCTCGGTTTTGCCGATCACGCCATAGGCGGAAGCGGGTCCGCTGTAGGGCATGATGTTGCCGATCTTGATTTCGGTGTCGGATGCGCCGGTGTCGTATTTCTTTTGCGCGGATGCGCCGCTGCTGGTCGCAGCCAGTATCGCGAGGGCAGCCGAAAGGGCCCCCAATCGCACATGGATAGCAGGCATTTTGATCTCCCTCGGATCACGATGAATGTGTCGATTTTTTTGATTTGGAGCGCTTGGCGGCTCCTGCCGGCATTCAATACCTTTCGGCCGTTCCCAGCAACGAAAAGCCCCCCGCGACGCTGCCGCAGGGGGCCTCATTTAGTCGCACAGTCCGGCAGGAGCCCTGCCGTTCAGTGGCCGGGATCGCCGCGGATGATGTCGCCGAACAGCTCCCACTTCTCGCCTTTAAAGCGCATCAACTGAAGTTGCTCGATCGGCGCGAAGTCGGTGGCGGAGGTGTTGATCTTGATGCCGGAAAGCAGCGTGTCGGGCACGAAATCCTTCAGGCTTGCGGCCTGCTTCATCACGTTGGTGCGGGTCAGATCGTCGCCGCACATCTGCAGCACCTTCACCATGGTCTGCGCGGCGCCATAGCCATAGATCAGGGTGCCGTCGCTCTTGTTGCCGTCGGGATAGTATTTGGCGAGGAAAGCCGCAAAATTCTTCATGCCGGGATCGTTGTCCCACTGCGGATCGGTTCCGTCCTTGTCGAAGGCCGCCGACAGGATGCCCTGCGCGTTCTCGTAACCCGCCGGCTTCATCACGCCGCCGACCGAGGACGAGACATTGGCGACGATCTGCAGCGGCTTCCAGTTGAATTCGGCGATCTTCTTGATCGCCTGCGCGGCGAATTTCGGCGTCGTGATGCTGATGAAGACGTCGGCGCCGGAAGCCTTCAGCTTGACGACCTGGTTGTCGACTGTAGGCTCCGACGTCTCGTAACTCTGCTCGGCGACGATCATCGACGACTTGGCGCCAAAGCCGTCCTTGAGGCCCTTGAGGTAATCCTTGCCGAAGTCGTCGTTCTGGTAGAGCACGCCGATCCTGGCGTCGGGTTTTTCCTTGATCAGGTATTTCGCGTAGATGCGCGCTTCGTTCTGGTAGGAGGGCTGCCAGCCCATGGTCCACGGAAAATCCTTCGGGTTGTTCCACTTGGTGGCGCCGCTGGCGACGAACAGCTGCGGCACCTGCTTGTCGTTCATGTACTTCTGGATCGCGACGTTGGACGGCGTACCGAGTGAGTTGAATATCAGCAGCACCCCATCGCTCTCCACCAGCTTGCGCGCCTGCTCGACCGCCTTGGGCGGGCTGTAGCCGTCGTCATAGCTGATGAAGGTGATCTTGCGGCCGTTGATGCCGCCCTCGGCATTGATCTTCCTGAAATAGGCTTCCTCGGTCTTGCCGATCACGCCATAGGCGGAGGCTGGTCCGCTGTAGGGCATAATGTTGCCGATCCTGATTTCGGTATCCGATGCGCCGGGATCATATTTCTTCTGGGCAAAGGCGCTGCCGCAGGTTGCGGTGAACAGGGCGAGTACGGCTGCTCCCAGTCGCCAACAGATAGCAGTCATTCCGAAGTTCCGTTTTCGGTTGTTTGCCGCATTGAATACGTTTCGGGCATCCGGTCAATAAAAAGCCCTCTGCAACTTGCGTCGCAGAGGGCTGTGCAGAGGGCTGCGCTGGCTGTTCATCGGGTCCGGTTATTCGGACGGCGATGCAGCATTTATTCGGATGCGACGTCGGCGCTGATGGTCTCGCCGAACAGATCCCACTTCTGTCCCTTGAACCGCTGCATCTGCAACTGGCTGATCGGGGCGAAGTCGGTCGCCGAGGTGTTGATCTTGACGCCGGGCAGCAGCGTGTCCGGCGTAAAGTCCTTCAGGCTTGCCGCCTGCTTCATGACGTTGGCGCGGGTGAGGTCGTCACCGCACATTTCCAGCACCTTCGCCAGGGTCTGGGCGGCGCCGTAGCCGTAGACCAGACTGCCGTCGGTCTTGTCGGCGCCCGGCATGTACTTGTCGAGGAATTCGATCCACTTCTTCATGCCGGGATCGTTGTTCCACTGCGCGTCGGCGCCGTCCTTGGCATAGGCCGCGGACAGCACGCCCTGGGCGTTGTCGAAGCCGGCAGGCGCCATCACGCTGCCGACCGAGGCCGAGACGTTGGTGATGATCTGCAGCGGCTTCCAGCCGAGTTCGGCCGTCTTCTTGATGGTCTGGGCGCCGAATTTCGGCGTCGTGTAGATCAGCAGCACGTCGGGGTTGGCGGCTTTGATCTTGACGATGTGCGAGTCGATGGTCGGCTCGGAAACCTCGTAGCTCTCTTCCAGGATGATGGAAGAGGCGGCCTTGGCGCCAAAACCGTCCTTGGTGCCCTTGAGGTAGTCTTTGCCGAAATCGTCGTTCTGATAGAGGATCGCGATCTTGGCGTCGGGCTTCTCCTTCATCAGCCACTTCGCATAGATCTGCGCTTCGCTCTGGTAGGAGGGCTGCCAGCCGATGGTCCAGGGGAAGTTCTTCGGATCGTTCCACTTGGTGGCGCCTGTCGCCACGAACAGCTGCGGCACCTTCTTGGAGTTCAGATATTTCTGGATCGCGGTGTTGGACGGCGTGCCGAGCGGGTTGAAGACAACCAGCACTTCGTCGCTCTCGACCAGCTTGCGAACCTGCTCCACCGCCTTCGGCGGGCTGTAGCCGTCATCGTAGGTGACGAAATTGATCTTGCGGCCGTTGATGCCGCCCTTGTCGTTGATCATCTTGAAATACGCTTCTTCGGTCTTGCCGATCACGCCATAGGCGGAGGCAGGGCCGCTGTACGGCATGATGTTGCCGACCTTGATCTCGGTGTCGGTCGCGCCGGTGTCGTATTTCTTCTGGGCGAGTGCGCTGCCGCTCATGGCAGCGAACGCGACGACCGCCGTCGTGAACGCGGCGATTCTTGTTGTGGACGTCGAAAGCATCATTTCTCCTTGGTCGGGTTTGCCGATTTGTGGCGTTTCAAACGAAACAAGCCCCCCGGTTTGGGCCGGGAGGCACTGGTTGGCATGAAGGAATGCATCAAGACAAGAGACCGGAGCCCGGTTCCGATTCAATCGGAACCGGTATGGTTTCCATTTACCTTTTGAGCTTGCCGATCAGGCCCTGGGCTACTATCGCGACCTGCCTCGCTCCATGCGGCACCAGGAAGATGACGAGGAACAGCAGCACGCCGAACACGGCGCCGGAAAGGCCCTTGGAGATGCCTTCGGCGATGTTCGGCACGAAGATGATGAAGGCGGAACCGACGATCGAGCCCGGCAGCCAGCCGACGCCGCCGACGACCATGCCGAGGAACAGCGAGATCGCGAGCGTGATGGTGTAGCCGTCAGGCGCCACGAACTGCACGGCGATGGCGCCGAGACCGCCGGCAACGCCGGTGATGCCGGCCGAGACGCCGAACGCCAGCGTCTTGTAGAGCGCAACGTCGACGCCCATGGCGGATGCCGCGATTTCGTTGTCGCGGATCGCCATGAAGGCCCGCCCCGAACGTGACCTGAGCAGGTTCACCGAGGCGATGTAGATCCCGATCGTGATCGCGAGCGTGAAGTAATAGAGCCACATGTCCTGCGACATCGGCAGGCCGAACGGCGCGTCCGGCTTGGTGACGACGAGGCCCTGCACGCCGCCGGTCCAGTGCTCGAAGAAGCCGAGCTTGAGCAGTTGCGGCATCGCGGTGGCAAGCGCGAACGTCGCCAGCGCCAGATAGACGCCGGAGAGCCGCAGCGCCGGCTGGCCGAACGCAAAGCCGAAGGCAAAGCAAACGATGCCAGCGATCGGCAGCGTCAGCGCGTAGTTCATGTTGGCGTGTTCCATCAGGATCGCCGACGTGTAGGCGCCGACCGCGTAGAACGCGCTCTGGCCGAGCGAGAACTGGCCGGAACCGCCGGTCAGGATGTTCAGCGCCAGCACTGCCAGTCCGTAGATCAGGAGCATCGTCATCTGGAAGATGATGAAGTTCTTGACGAACAGCGGCGCCAGACACAAAGCGGCCAGCACCACCAGCGAGGTGCCGAGGCCGAGCGTCATCGCTCTTTTCGGAACGGCTTCGACGGCCGGGACTTCTGTGACGATGTCTTCAGCAGCGCTCATGATCAAACTCGCTTCACGATGGGCCGGCCAAGCAGCCCAGCCGGTTTGACGACCAATACGACGATGATCAGCGCAAGCGCGATCGGCAGTTTCAGCTCGTTACCGACACCGGGAATGTAGGTGCCTGCGAGGTTCTCGAAGATGCCGACCAGGAAGCCGCCGATCACGGCGCCAAGCGGCGAAGTCAGGCCGCCGAGCACTGCCGCGGCAAATCCGTAGATCAGCACGCCGCCCATCATGTTCGGCTCGAGGAACACCACAGGCGCAATCAGCATGCCGGCGATCGCGCCGATGGCGGTCGCCATGCCCCAGCCGAGTGCGATCATCCAGGAGGTGTTGATGCCGACCAGCCGGGCCGATTCAGGCACCGAGGCCGCCGCCCGCATTGCAAGGCCGATCCGCGTGTACTGGAAGAAGATGAACAGCAGGATCAGCAGCAGGATGGTGACGCCGATCATGCCGGCCTGGTGGGTCGAGATCAGCTGGCTGCCGAGGAAGGGCGAGGATCCGAACGGCGTCGGATACTGCTTGATGGTGAAGTCCCAGATCAGGCCGGCGACGCTGTTGACGATGGCGAACAGCGCGATGAAGCCGGCGACGTTGGTCAGGATCGGCGCCTTCGCCAGCGGCTTGAACAGCAGACGCTCGATGGCGATGCCGCCGGCGAACGACAGCGCCAGTGTCAGGATGAAGGCACCCCAATAGGGGACGCCCCACTGCATCATTTGCCAGGATATGAACGTCGAGAACATCGCCATTTCGCCCTGGGCGAAATTCAGATGGTCGATTGCCTGGTAGATCATCACGACGGCGAGCGCCATACAGGCGTAGATCGCGCCTGTCGCGATGCCGGCCAGGACTTGGTTGGTAAAGAGTTCCATGGCCGCGTTCCTCAGTAGCCGAGATAGGATTTACGGACGTCTTCGTTGTTCGCGATGTCCTTGGCATTGCCCGACATCACGATCCGTCCGGTTTCGATCACATAGGCCTGGTCGGCGAGCTCGAGCGCCAGTTGCGCATTCTGCTCCACCACCAGGATGGTAACCTTGTCCTCGCGGTTGATCTTGCCGAGAATCCCGAACAGGTCGCGCACGATCAGCGGCGCCAGGCCGAACGACGGCTCGTCCAGAAGCATCAGCCGCGGCCGCAGCATCAGGGCGCGGGCGACCGCGAGCATCTGCTGTTCGCCGCCCGAAAGCGTGCCGGCCTGCTGGGTGTAGCGCTGCTTCAGCACCGGGAAGTGCGAATACATGCGCTCGATGTCGGAGACGATGTTGGCCTTGTCGGTGCGGGTGATGGCGCCGAGCTGCAGGTTCTCTTCCACCGTCATGGTGGTGAAGGTGCCGCGGCCCTGCGGCACATGGGCAATGCCGAGACGAACGACGTTTTCGGTCGAACGGTTTCCCAAAGGCTTGCCGTCGAACTCGATCGCGCCGGTCGAGCGCACCATGTTGCAGATCGCCCGCAGCGTGGTGGTCTTGCCGGCGCCGTTGGCGCCGAGCAGGGTGGTCAGGCTGCCCTCGTTGAGCGAGAACGAGAGGCCGTGAAGCGCCTGGACCTGCCCGTAATAGGCGCGGAGATCCTTGACGTTGAGCATCGCGGTCATTGGTCCTTGCTCCCCAGATAGGCTTTGATGACATCCGGGTCGGCCTGGACCTGGGCCGGTGTTCCCTCGGCGAGCTTCTTGCCGAAGTTGAGTGCGACGACGTGGTCGGCGATCGACATCACCAGACCCATGTGATGCTCGACCAGCAGCACGGTCATGTGGCGCTCGTCCCTGATCCGGCGGATCAGGTCGCCGAGCACGTAGACTTCCTCGTGGTTGAGGCCGCCGGCCGGTTCGTCGAGCAGCAGGATCTTGGGATCGGCCGCCAGCGCGCGCGCCAGCTCGACCCGCTTCTGGGTGCCGAACGGCAGGCCGGAAACCACGGTATGGGCCACGCTCTCGAGATCGAGATAGGCCAGGATCTCATGCACCTTCTTGTTGGTGTCGGCCTCGCCGCGGCGAACCCAGGCGAGCTTCAGCGAATCCGAAATGATGTCGCTCGAGGTGCGCGCATGGGTGCCGACGCGAACGTTGTCGAGCACCGAGAGGTTGGGAAACAGCGCGACGTTCTGGAACGTGCGGCCGATGCCGATCTCGGCGATCCGGTGCGGCGGGCGCGTCAGGATGCTGGCGCCTTCCATCAGGATGTCGCCGGAGGACGGCTGGTAGAGCCGGGAGAGGCAGTTGAACAGCGTGGTCTTGCCGGCGCCGTTCGGTCCGATCAGCCCAAGGATCTGCCCCTTGAGCATGTCGAACGATACGCCATTCAACGCGATGATGCCGCCGAACACGACGCTGACGTCGCGAACCGCAAGCAGGGGAGCATTTCCCTGCGCGAGCTGTGCCTGCGTCATCTCGTCTCGCCCATGCTGAACACGGTGCGGGAATGTCCGCGCGAACTTTTGCGCGGATCACGATGATGGCTATCTGATCCCCTCGGCCAAACGTGCAACTTTCCCTCCTGGTTTAAGCTTTTTGCTTTCATCTTTTTTTGATTGCGGCGCCGCACCGCCCAGTGCCGCCTCGATGTTCCTTACCATCGCCACAAGGCGAGGTCCAATATCGTTGAGCAGCCGATCTTCCGTAAAGCGGAATGCCGGTGCGCCACAATTGAAGGCGTACGGTCCGGTTCCGTCGTTCAGCTTCAGCGCCACGCCGACCGCGGCGACGTCGTTCTGCCACTCGCCGGCGGAGATCGTGAACCCGTAGCGCGCCACGGTCTCACCGGCGCGCTCGATGCCGTCCCGCATCCGGGACCAGCGGCTGCCATAGTGGTCGCGCAGTTCGCGCAATAAAGAGGCACGATCGTCCGGGGGCAATGCCCAGATATAGGCCCGGCCCATCGCCGTGGTCGCGATCGGTATTCGCGAACCGACGTCGAGCTGTACGCCGAGCGTCAGCCCGTTACGGCTTTGCCCGAAATAGATCATGCTGTGGCGATCGCGGCCGCCGACCGCGACCGCACCGCCGGTCTCGCGCATGACTTCTTCCCGGTAGGGTTCGGACAAATGCCGAACGCCGAGATTGGCCAGCGCGGCATACCCCAACATCATGGCTGACGGCGCAAGCTGATACTTTTCGAACCGCGGAACGGGTGTAAGGTATCCCAGCTTGGTCAAGGTGTAGGTCAGCCGGGAAATGGTTGGCTTCGGCAAATTAGTACGGGCGGCGATCTCCTGATTGCCAAGAAGCCCGTCGTTGGGATGGAATGCGCGCAACACATCAAGTCCGCGGGAAAGCGCGACGACGAAGCTGCGATCTGTCGCCACTTTCTTCCCTGGACGCTTCATTTACCTGCTTCTGCGCGGAGCTCGTTGACAAGGGACGTGCTTCAAAATAACCCTCCGTGTCAAGATGTGGAATTAAATTTCGCAGTGCGAAATCAACAAAGAGCGTAGCTACTCAACGCAAGTCGGGCAGCGAAACTCAAAGGCCAAACGCAAAGCCAAACTCAAGAACAGTATCCAGGGAGAGCCCCGTGAACGAAGTCGTAAAACTCGAGCGTCATGATGCCATCGCCATCGTCACGATTAACTCGCCCCCGGTAAACGCGCTCAGCGCCGCGGTGCGCGGCGGCATCTTCGAATGCATGAAGGCGGCGATCGCCGATCCCGAAGTCAAGGCGATCGTGCTGACCTGCGGCGGCCGCACCTTTATCGCCGGCGCCGACATCACCGAGTTCGGCAAGCCGCCGAAGCCCCCCGGTCTGCAGGAGGCGCTGGTTCTGATGGAGAACTCGCCGAAGCCGATCATCGCCGCGATCCATGGCACCGCGCTCGGCGGCGGCCTCGAAGTCGCGCTGGCATGCCACTACCGCGTCGCCACCAAGGAAGCCAAACTCGGCCTGCCCGAAGTGAAGCTCGGCCTGCTGCCAGGCGCCGGCGGCACCCAGCGCCTGCCGCGTGCGGTCGGCCCCGAACTCGCGGTCAAGATGATCGTCGGCGGCGATCCGATCAGCGCAGCCGAAGCGCTCAAGCACGGCCTGATCGAGGAGATCGTCGAGGGCCCGGCTTCCGGCGGCGAAGCCTTTGCCCGCAAGGTGGTCGCGGAGAAGCGCCCGCTGCGCAGGCTGCGCGACGACGACAGCAAGCTCAAGGCCGCCAAGGCCGATCGCTCGATCTTCACCAATGCGGTCGCCGCCCTCACCAAGAAGGCGCGCGGGCTGGAAGCCCCGTTCGCCGCGGCCGACGCCGTCGGCGCCGCCATCGACCTGCCGTTCGACGAAGGGTTGAAGAAGGAGCGCGAAGGTTTTCTCAAGCTGGTGTCGAGCGACCAGTCCAAGGCGCAGCGTTACGCCTTCTTCTCCGAGCGCGAAGCCGCCAAGATCGCCGGCGTCCCCGAGGGCACAAAAGCCCGTCCGGTCGAGCGCGTCGCCATCATCGGCGCCGGCACCATGGGCGGCGGCATCGCGATGTCGTTCGCCAATGCCGGCATCCCGGTCACGCTGATCGAAACCGGCGAGGAGCAGCTCAAGCGCGGCATGGGCATCATGCAGAAGAACTACGAGGCGACCGCCGCCCGCGGCGGTATTCCCGCCGATGCCCCGGCCAAGCGCATGGGCCTGATCACCGGCGTGGTCGGCCTTGAGAACGTCAAGGACGCTGACCTGGTGATCGAAGCCGTGTTTGAAACCATGGCGGTCAAGAAGGAAGTGTTCACCGCGCTCGACAAGTTCGCCAAGAAGGGCGCCGTGCTGGCCTCCAACACCTCCTACCTCAACATCGACGAGATCGCGAAGGTGACGAGCCGTCCGCAGGACGTGCTCGGCATGCACTTCTTCTCGCCCGCCAACGTCATGAAGCTGTGCGAAATCGTCCGCGCCGACAAGACCGCGCCGGATGCCCTGACCACCGCTGTCGCGATCGCGCGCAAGATCGCAAAGGTGCCGGCCGTGGTCGGCGTCTGCGACGGCTTTGTCGGCAACCGGATGCTGGCGCAGCGCGGCAAGCAGGCCGAGAAGCTGTTGTTCGAAGGCGCGCTGCCGCAGCAGGTCGACGCGGTCGTGACAAAATTCGGCATGCCGATGGGCCCGTTCGCGATGGGCGATCTCGCCGGCCTCGATATCGGCTGGCGCTCGCGCAAGGACCGCGGCATCAAGTCGGAAATCGCCGATGCACTGTGCGAAGCCGGGCGCTTCGGCCAGAAGACCGGCAAGGGCTACTACAAGTATGAAGCCGGCTCCCGCGCCGCACTGCCGGATCCGGAAGTCGAGAAGCTGATCGACGAGACCCTGCAGCGTCTCGGCCGCAAGAAGCGCGTCGTCAGCGACGACGAAATCCTCGAGCGCATGATGTACCCGATGATCAACGAGGGCGCGCGGATCCTCGAAGAGGGCATCGCGGCGCGTCCGAGCGACATCGACGTGATCTGGCTCTACGGCTATGGCTGGCCGATCTATCGCGGTGGCCCGATGTTCTACGCCGACCAGGTCGGCCTCAAGCACATCGCGGATCGTCTGTCGTATTACGCCAAGGAGACCAACGATCCGTCGCTCGAACCGGCCCCGCTGCTCAAGCGTCTCGCCGCCGAAGGCAAGACCTTTGCGTCGCTGGCCGAAAAGGCGAAAGCGGCCTGATGGGCCGCTGTTCCCACCACGAGTCATTCCGGGGCGATGCGTCAGCATCGAACCCGGAATCTCGAGATTCCGGGTTCACGCTTCGCGTGCCCCGGAATGACGGCCTCTCTATGCCTCGCTGAAAGCCGCCATGACCCATCCCGGCGAACAATTTTATCCGCAAGGCGTCCGCTGGGACGATACGATCGCGTGCGGCACGCTGCCCGATTTGCTGTCGACGGCATCAGCCGACTACGGCGCGCGGCCGGCGCTCGAATTCCGCGACCGGCCGATCGGCTATACTGAACTCGAAGCGCTGGTGGAGACGGCGGCGTCAGCCTTCCTGCGCGCCGGCTACGGCAAAGGCCATTCGGTCGCGCTGTTCCTCGGCAACTCGCCGGATCATCCCGTCAATTTCTTTGGCGCGCTCAAGGCCGGCGCCCGCATCGTGCATCTCAGTCCGCTCGACGGTGAGATCGCGCTGTCGCACAAGCTCTCGGACTCCGGCGCGCGCATCCTCGTCACCAGCAACCTGTCGGCGCTGCTGCCGACCGCGCTGAAATTTCTCGACAAGGGCCTGCTCGACCGCCTGATCGTGTGCGAGGACGATCACTGGGGCAAGGTCGGCACACCGCAGGCGGCGCTGCCGGACAATCCCAAGATCATCACCTACAAGCAGTTCACCGACGGCGCGGCGAAGCCCGCCGCATGGCCCACAATGTCGGCCGATGACGTCGCGCTGCTGCAATATACCGGCGGCACCACCGGCCTTCCAAAAGGCGCGATGCTGAGCCACGGCAATCTCACGTCCGCGGTGTCGGTCTACGACGTCTGGGGCAAGCCGGCGCGCGCCGAGCGCAACAATCCGGTCGAGCGCGTGATCTGCGTGCTGCCGCTGTTTCACATCTATGCGCTGACGGTGGTGCTGCTGTCGTCGATCCGGCGCGGCCATCTGATCTCGCTGCATCAGCGTTTTGACGTCGAGGCGGTCATGCGCGATATCGAAGTCAAGCGCGCCACCGCATTTCCGGGCGTGCCGACGATGTGGATTGCGATCGCGGCATTGCCCGATCTCGACAAGCGCGATTTGTCGTCGCTGGTCAGCGTCGGCTCCGGCGGCGCACCGCTGCCGGTCGAGGTCGCCAAAATCCTCGAGCGCAGGGTCGGCATGAAGCTCAAGAGCGGCTGGGGCATGACCGAAACCTGCTCGCCCGGCACCGCCCATCCCAAGGAAGGCCCGGACAAGCCGGGCTCGATCGGCTTGATGCTGCCGGGTATCGAGATGGACGTGGTATCGCTCGATGACCCCAAGCAGGTGGTGCCGGTGGGCGAAGTCGGCGAAATCCGCATCCGCGGTCCGAACGTCACCAAGGGTTACTGGAACCGGCCGAAGGAAACCGCGGAAGCCTTCGTCGGCGATCGCTTCCTGACCGGCGATATCGGCTACATGGACGGCGACGGCTATTTCTATCTGGTCGACCGCAAGAAGGACATGATCATCTCCGGCGGCTTCAACGTCTATCCGCAGATGATCGAGCAGGCGATCTACACCCACCCTGGCGTACAGGAAGTGATCGTGATCGGCATCCCCGACGACTATCGCGGCGAGGCGGCGAAGGCCTTCATCAAGCTGCGCGCGGATGCCAAACCGTTCGGCCTGGAAGAATTGCGCGCGTTTCTCACCGGCAAGATCGGCAAACATGAATTGCCGGTCGCGGTCGATTTCGTCGAGGAACTGCCGCGCACGCCGGTCGGAAAATTGTCGCGTCACGAACTCCGCCTGCAGCAACCGTCGCCGCAGGCCGCCAGCAAAAAAGACGTCGCGTAATCAGGAATTGAACTCGTTCACAGGAGGATCCGATGGATCTCGCTTTTAGCAAGGAAGAAATCGCGTTTCGTGAGGAGGTTCGCACCTTCTTCAAGGAGAACGTGCCGCCGGCCACCCGCCAGAAGCTGGTGGAGGGCCGCCACCTCACCAAGGACGAAATGGTCGCCTGGTGGCGCATCCTGAACAAGAAGGGCTGGGGCGTTTCGCACTGGCCGAAGGAATATGGCGGCACGGGGTGGACCTCGGTGCAGCACTACATCTTCAACGAAGAGCTGCAGATGCATCCGGCGCCGGCGCCGCTCGCCTTCGGCGTCAGCATGGTCGGCCCGGTCATCTACACCTTCGGCAACGAGACCCAGAAGAAGCAGTATCTGCCGCGCATCGCCAATGTCGACGATTGGTGGTGCCAGGGCTTTTCGGAGCCCGGCTCCGGATCCGATCTCGCTTCGCTGAAGACCAAGGCCGAGCGCAGGGGCGACAAGTACATTATCAACGGCCAGAAGACCTGGACCACGCTGGCGCAGCACGCCGACATGATCTTCTGCCTGTGCCGTACCGACAACAACGCCAAGAAGCAGATGGGCATCTCCTTCATCGTCTTCAGCATGAAGTCGAAGGGCGTCACCGTGCGTCCGATCGAGACCATCGACGGCGGCCATGAGGTCAACGAGGTGTTCTTCGACGACGTCGAGGTGCCGGTCGAGAACCTGATCGGCGAGGAGAACAAGGGCTGGGATTACGCCAAATTCCTGCTCGGCAACGAGCGTACCGGCATCGCCCGCGTCGGCGTTTCCAAGGAGCGGCTGCGCCGCATCAAGGAACTCGCCTCCAAGGTCGAGTCCAACGGCAAGCCGGTCTTGGAAGACCAGGGTTTCCGCGAAAAGCTGGCGGCCTGCGAGATCGAGCTGAAGGCGCTCGAACTGACCCAGCTCCGCGTCGTCGCCGACGAGGGCAAGCACGGCAAGGGCAAGCCCAACCCGGCGTCCTCGGTGTTGAAGATCAAGGGTTCGGAAATCCAGCAGACCACCACCGAACTGCTGATGGAAGTGATCGGCCCGTTCGCCGCGCCCTATGACGAGCATGGCGACGACGGCTCCAACGAGACCATGGACTGGACCGCGCAGATCGCGCCGAGCTATTTCAACAACCGCAAGGTTTCGATCTACGGCGGCTCCAACGAGATCCAGCGCAACATCATCACCAAGGCGGTGCTGGGGCTTTGATTGCCGCAGCGACGCGAACGCACGCTTTTCGTCATGGCCGGGCTTGACCCGGCCATCCACGCCTTGAGGCAAAAAAGGACGTGGATGCCCGGGACAAGCCCGGGCATGACGACGAATTTGATTAGTCCGGGGGCCGGGAAACGCCTCGGCGCATGAGGAAGAAAAAATGGATTTTGATTTGTCCGAGGAGCAGCGCCTTCTCAAGGAAAGCATCGACGGTCTTCTGACCGACTCCTACGATTTCGATGCGCGCAAGAAGTACCAGAAGGAGAAGGGCGGCTGGAGCAAGGCTGTCTGGGGCAAGCTCGCCGAGCAGGGCCTGCTCGGTCTTCCGTTCGCGGAAGCCGACGGCGGCTTCGGCGCCGGCGCGGTCGAAACCATGATCGTGATGGAAGCGCTCGGCAAGGCGCTGGTGCTGGAGCCGTATCTGGCGACGGTGGTGATCGGCGGCGGTTTTCTGCGCCATGGCGGTTCGGCCGAGCAGAAGGCCGCGCACATTCCGGGCATCATCGACGGCAGCAAGACTTTTGCCTTCGCGCAGCTCGAGAAGAACTCGCGCTACGACCTGTTCGACGTCGCGACTTCCGCGAAGAAGAAGGGCGCCGGCTGGGTCATCGACGGCGAAAAGTTCGTCGTGCTCAACGGCGAGAACGCCGACACGCTGATCGTGACCGCGCGCACCAGCGGTGCGAAGCGCGACAAGAGCGGCGTCGGCGTATTTATCGTGCCGGCCAACGCCAAGGGCGTCACCCGCAAGGGCTATCCGACCCAGGACGGCATGCACGCCGCTGACATTACCCTGACCGGCGTCGAGGTCGGCGCCGATGCCGCGATCGGCGATCCCGAGAACGGTCTGGCGCTGATTGAGCGCGTGGTCGACGAGGCCCGCACCGCGATGTGCGCGGAAGCGGTCGGCGCGATGGATGAATCGCTCAAGTCCACCGTCGAGTACCTGAAGACCCGAAAACAGTTCGGCGTCGCGATCGGCACCTTCCAGACCCTGCAGCACCGCGCCGCCGACATGTTCGTCGCTTGCGAACAGGCCCGCAGCATGTCGATGTTCGCGACCATGGCGGCCGATTTCGACAGCGCCAAGGAGCGCGCGACCGCGGTCGCCGCGGCCAAGGTGCAGATCGGCAAGTCGCTGAAGTTCGTCGGCCAGCAGTCGATCCAGCTTCACGGCGGCATCGGCATGACCCAGGAAGCCAAGATCGGCCACTACTTCAAGCGGCTGACCATGATCGAAAACACCTTTGGCGACACCGACTACCATCTCCGCCGCGTCACCGACGCCGGCGGGCTGGTGTGATTTAGCCGACCGCATCTCCGCAATAGTCGTCATGCCCGGCCTTGTGCCGGGCATCCACGTCTTAGGCGGCAAAGTAAGTCGCGGATGGCCGGGTCAAGCCCGGCCATGACGAAAGAAGAATCGCAAACGAATAAAAACAGGGAGTGCGTATCGTGAAGGGAACCCCGTTCGATCTCACCGGAAAAGTCGCCGTTGTCACCGGCTCCAGCCGCGGCATCGGCCGCTCATCGGCTGAGCTGCTGGCAAAACTCGGCGCCAAGGTCGTGATCTCCAGCCGCAAGGCCGATGCCTGCCAGGAAGTCGCCGACGGCATCAAGAAGTCCGGCGGCGACGCCCATGTCATCCCCTGCAACATCTCGCGCCGCGCCGAAGTCGACGGGCTGATCGCAGGCTCGATCAAGCACTACGGCAAGGTCGACATTCTCGTCTGCAACGCCGCGGTGAATCCGTATTACGGCCCGCTGCTCGACATCACGGACGAGGCCTTCGACAAGATCATGGGCTCGAACGTCAAGAGCAACATCTGGCTCTGCGCCCAGGCGATCCCGCAGATGGCGGCGCGCGGCAACGGCTCGGTCGTCATCATCTCCTCGATCGGCGGCTTCCGCGGTTCGACCGTGATCGGCGCCTACGGAATTTCCAAGGCCGCGGATTTTTCGCTGTGCCGCAGCCTCGCCGGCGAATGGGGCCCGAAGGGCGTTCGCGTCAACTGCGTCGCACCCGGCCTGGTCAAGACCGATTTTGCCAAGGCGCTGTGGGAAGACCCTGATAACCTGAAGCGCCGCACCGCCAGCACGCCGCTGCGCCGCATTGGCGAACCCGACGAAATCGCCGGCGCCGTGGCCTATCTCGGCTCCGACGCCTCGACCTTCATGACCGGCCAGACCATCGTGGTCGACGGCGGCGTCACGACCGCTTCGACGTGAGGCGTTCTCTCTTACCCTCCCCTGGAGGGGGAGGGTCGACGCGCGTGTAACGCGCGGCGGGGTGGGGTGATCTCTCAACTCGGGCACTGTTGGATGGGGAGAGACCTTCACCCCACCCCGTCTCGCATTTCGCTTCGCTGCATGCGAGCCGACCCACGAGCGAGCTCCGCTCGTCTCGGACCCCTCCAGGGGAGGGTGAAACTCTGCCCCATATTGACCTTCCCCTTCCAATCCGATCACCTTGCCGCAACCAACCATCGTTCCGGGAAGCAACGTCATGTCCTTTGTGCTGGCCATCGATCAGGGCACCACATCCTCGCGCGCCATCGTGTTTCGCTCGGATATTTCCGTCGCCGCCACCGCGCAAGCTGAATTCCCGCAGCATTTTCCGGCGTCCGGCTGGGTCGAGCACGAGCCGGAGGATATCTGGACTTCGACCGTCATGGTGTGCCGTGACGCGCTGGAAAAAGCCGGGTTGAAGGCCAAGGACATCGCCGCGATCGGGATCACCAACCAGCGCGAGACCACGGTGGTGTGGGACCGCGCCACCGGGCAGGCCGTGCACCGCGCCATCGTCTGGCAGGATCGCCGCACCGCCGATGTCTGCGCCAGACTGAAAGCCGAAGGCCACGAGCCGGCGATTTCGGCCAAGACCGGCCTGATCATCGATCCCTATTTTTCCGGCACGAAAGTCGCTTGGATCCTCGATCACGTACCGGGCGCGCGGGCGCGCGCCGAGCGCGGCGAGCTGATGTTCGGCACCGTCGATTGCTACCTGCTGTGGCGGCTGACCGCCGGCCGCGTCCACGCCACCGACGCCACCAACGCCTCGCGCACGCTGCTGTTCAACATCCACACCGGCGAGTGGGACGACGATCTGCTAAAACTGTTGCGCGTGCCGCGCTCGATGTTGCCGGAAGTAAAAGACTCCTCCGCCAAATTCGGCGACAGCGACGCCAGCCTGTTCGGCGGCCCGATCGCCATTTCCGGCATCGCCGGCGACCAGCAGGCTGCGACCATCGGCCAGGCCTGCTTCACGCCCGGCATGATGAAGTCGACCTACGGCACCGGCTGCTTCGCGCTGCTCAACACCGGCACGACGCCGGTGGCCTCGAAGAACAAGCTGCTGACGACGATCGCTTATCAGCTCAAGGGAAAGCGCACCTACGCGCTCGAAGGTTCGATCTTCGTCGCCGGCAGCGCGGTGCAGTGGCTGCGCGACGGGCTCGGGATCATCAAGCAGGCCAGCGAGACCGGCCCGCTCGCCGACAAATCCGATTCGATGCAATCGGTCTACCTGGTGCCGGCCTTCGTCGGCCTCGGCGCGCCCTACTGGAATCCGCGCGTCCGCGGCGCGCTGTTCGGCCTCACCCGCAACACCGGCCCCGCCGAACTCGCGCATGCCGCGCTGGAAAGCGTCTGCTACCAGACCTTCGATCTCTGGGCCGCGATGCGCGCCGACTGGCCGGATGCGAAGGGAGCCAACATCGTGCTCCGCGTCGATGGCGGCATGACCGCCTCCGATTGGACCATGCAGCGCCTCGCCGATCTCCTGGACGCGCCGGTCGACCGCCCGATGATCCAGGAAACCACCGCCCTCGGCGCCGCCTATCTCGCCGGGCTCGCAGCAGGCGTCTATCCGGAGCCCGCAAAATTCGCCGACAACTGGCGCCTCGAACACCGCTTCAAGCCGGCGATGAGCCAGGCGACGCGGGAGCGGAAGCTCGCCGGCTGGGCGCGGGCGGTGAAGGGGGTGTTGGCGAGTGATGAGGGGGAGGGGTAGCGTCTTCCACAACACCGGATAGCGCGCACGGGCGCCTTGACCTTGCTTTGGTTGTATTTATGAATGGGCACTCTTTTTAGATGCCAACTCAGAGAGTTGCCTTGCCTCATTCTACTATCTACTTGCCCAAATACGAAAAGAGCCACGCTCTAATTGTAGGCATCAATGCTTACGCCAATACTGGCCCGCTATTGCACGCGACAAATGACGCCACTGCGGTTGCAGAAATTCTCCAACGGAGATTCAACTTTGCACCAGAAAATGTGAAGGTGCTGTTGGATTTGGACGCAACGCGCGAAAGAATTCTGCAGGCGTTTTTGGCTCTTTCTGACTTCTCAAAGGTGGGCCCGAACGACAGGGTCATGATCTTTTTCGCCGGTCATGGTCATACCGTGACTGGAAGGCGAGGCGAAACGGGCTTTCTTGTTCCAGTTGATGGCAAGGCGGATGACCTTGCAACTCTGATCCGATGGGATGAGTTGACTCGAAATGCCGATCTAATAAATGCAAAGCATATGCTTTTTTTGATGGATGCTTGTTACGGAGGATTGGCGCTTACGCGAACGATCATCCCGCCCGGAAGCATGCGGTTCCTAAAAGACA
Source organism: Bradyrhizobium ottawaense (assembly GCF_900099825.1). Lineage (NCBI taxonomy): Bacteria > Pseudomonadati > Pseudomonadota > Alphaproteobacteria > Hyphomicrobiales > Nitrobacteraceae > Bradyrhizobium > Bradyrhizobium ottawaense. The sequence goes on from NZ_LT629693.1 coordinate 4,638,022, forward strand.
TGCTTCAGCGCTATTCTCGCCAGGTGCTTACCGCTGGAAAAGCTGACGAGGTCGTGTCGGACGCTGGAGGAACTCGCCCCGGCCACTCCATCTTCACGTCGCACCTACTGGACGGGTTGGAGGGAGCGATAGGCAGCGCTGATGCACCGATCACGGGTCACGGCTTGATGGCCTATGTCTATAAGAAGGTCGGAGGCGATCCTCACTCGCACCAAACACCACACTTCGGGTTCTTTGATGGAGATGGTGATTTCATATTCGATACTTCGATTCTGGAGAAGATTGAGAGTCAGGCGTCCTCAGAGCCGCAGGCAGATCGTGACGTGTTCATCAAGGGTCCGTCATTTGAAGTGCCTGTACCGACAAGGTCGGATACGGTCGCCGATGTTTTGAAGAGTCTGGTTGCCAATCCAAATGACAGAATTAAACTAAATGACTTCATAAATGAGCAGCTAAGGCGAGCTGGCGAAAAGCTTTCGCAAGAAAAATTCCCTGCGAACGATGCCGTCACCGATGAGAAATTCGCATCGCGCCTGCAACAGTATGAAGAAGCCATCCAAGATCTTGTAACCGTCGTTATGGTTCTGGCGCACTGGGGTGAACCGGAGCACGTTAGATTGCTTGAGCGGGTGTTTGCTCGTATTTCTGAAGTTGGAAAAGCTAACTCTGGCATCGTCGTTTGGCTCAGACTGGCATGGTATCCTCTCTTGGTCTTGATGTACGCAGCAGGAATTTCAGCATTAGCCGCGCGACGGTATGATACACTTAAGGTGGCGCTGTTCGCTCCGGTCTATTCCGAAATGAAACTTTCAGGCAGGTCTGATCCGCCGCTCGTTTTGGCTGTTGTTGCAAATCTGACAGAGATTGCTGAGGACTTCAAAAGACTTCCCGATATGGAAAGGAGATACGTGCCTCGTAGCGAGCACATATACAAAAAGGTTCAACCATTTCTAGAGGATGAGCTTTTCCTTGGCAGAAGTTACGATAAGCTTTTTGATGATTTCGAAATATTCTTGGCGCTTTCATTTGCAGATATTCGCGACGATGACGTGAAGGCCCATGTTTGGGGGCCTCCGGGCCGTTTTGCTTGGAAGGAGAGGGGGCGCTTCAGTGATGAGAAGGTATATTCAAACTTCATCGCCCAGGTAAAATCGCAAGGCGAGGGTTGGGCGCCACTTAAAGAAGGATTCTTTCGAGGATCGAGCAAACGATTTTCTGAGGTTGCGGATGCTTACGCGCACCTCTTGTCTCAAATAAATTGGTGGTAGTGCTACATCCAAGTCTTGCTTTCCTGCGTGAGGCAAAGACGTGGATGGCCGGATCATCTAGCCTGAAGACGCGCTTCGCGCTCTCGCCCGGCCATGACGAATGTGTGTGAGGTAGCAATGATCCTGATCGGCCAATACGACTCCCCCTTTGTCCGCCGCGTCGCGATTGCGTTGCGGCTGTATGGGCTGCCGTTCGAGCACAAGCCATGGTCGACCTTCGGCGATGCGGACAAGATCGCGCCGTATAACCCGCTGCGGCGGGTGCCGACGCTGGTGCTGGATAGCGGCGAGGCGCTGATCGAGAGCGCCGTGATGCTGGATTATCTCGACGATCGCGTCGGGCCCGACAAGGCGATGATCCCACCGCACGGCGAGGGGCGCTGGCGGCAACAGCGGATTGCCGCGCTCGCCATGGGGCTCGGCGACAAGGGCGTCAGTCTCCTGTACGAGCGGGTGCTGCGGCAGGAAAAGCTCGCGCTCTGGGTCGAGCGCTGCGAGGCGCAGATCGCGGGCGTGCTCGCGGTGCTGGAAAAGGAACGCGCAGCGGTCGCAACACCGTATTGGTTCGGCGACCGCATCGGCCACGCCGACATCGCGGTCGCCTGCGCGCTGCGTTTTACCGGCGAGGCGCATCCTGCTTTGTTCGGCACGCGCTATCCGGCGCTGCAGGCGCATGCAGCACGCTGCGAAGCGTTGCCGGTGTTCGGGGAAATCGTGCAGCCGCTGGCGCCGCCAAAGGGGTGAGCCGCACCGGCATTGCGAGCCAACGGGCCGGGCGAACGCCCGCCCGATGACAGGCTCCGCGAAGCAATCCATCTATCTACACGAAGAAAGAATGGATTGCTTCCGCCTTCGCTCTTTGAGCTTCGGCGGACAAGTCGTCGCTTCGCTCCTCGCAATGACGGCGCGATCATCATGAGTCGCCTTCTCCCGCAACAACGAATTCATCCGGCGCCCTGCGACAAAGTAGCCCGACGGGCAAATCACCAAGCATGTCCAGCCCTTCGCGGAAAAATATTCCGCTTGGGCCGTCGGGCAAATCAGCTTTAGGACGCCCGCCATCCTGTCCCGCCAGAGGGGCGTCGGCCGTCGTCGCAAACGAGGGGCAGGGAGCGGTGGACGTAGCAGCGCGAAGGCGAACGCGCCAATGCCCGGCGAAGCCTTTTGGCGAAGACGGGTGGCTGCGTACGGTGAAGTCGTTTGGGTCCGACGCCCCGGTGCTGGCGTCAAGTGAGCGGAGCAATCTGCTGATGATGGTGGCAAGAAAGCCGGTCACCAGGACGATCACGTATAAGCCGTAAAGCCATTGCGCAGGGAAGGCCGGGTGTTCTCCGCTGAACCTGTATGCTCGTGTGCAGCATTTTTATACACATCGCACGCGAGACCGCGGGTGCAGCGCGCATCCGGTCTTCCCTGCGCCCTCTGATTTTCATGGGGCAAGGTTTTCTTTCAAAACTCCGGGCGCATGGCGCCGCGAGAATAGTTTCTGCTGTTTGAAATTCGAATAGAGCGCGTGGGTAATCGCTCCCCGTCGTCCCGGCGAACGCCGGGACCCATACGCCGCGGCGGTCGGTGCGGGCAAAATGTTAGCTACCGCGTCTCACCGATAAATTACGCGGTATAGGTCCCGGCGTTCGCCGGGACGACGCATGGATGGTGGCTGCGCCTACTTCGCCCGCATCGCTTCCGGCGTGTCGGGTTGCATCGAGGGATGGGCCTTGGCGAATTCCGGCAAGGCCATCGCGGTCTCGAAGATCCGCTTCACGGTCGGGTAGGGGCCAAGATCGATCTGCTGCGTCACCGCCGCGGTGACGTGGCCGACCATGCAGATGTCGGCGAAGGTCGGCGCATCGCCGTGACAGAAGCCTCCGGTGCCCTTGTCGCCGGCGAGATGGCCTTCCAATGCGGCCAGCGTCTCCACCGTCCAGTGCCGGCGCCACGCCGCTTGCTGGGTGTCGCGCAAATTCAGTTCGTGGTCGAGGTAGCGCCGCACCCGCGGCACCAGCAGCGGATGGCCTTCGCAGGCCACGATCTGTGCCAGACCGCGAACCCGGGCGCGGCCTTTTCGGTCGGCCGGCAGCAGCGGCGGCGCGGGATGCGTCTCCTCGAGATATTCGAGGATCGCGAGCGACTGGAACAGCGTGGTGCCGTCGTCGAGCACCAGCGAAGGCAGCGCCATCTGCGGATTGATCTCGCGATACGCCGCGTCGCGGTGCGCATTGGCGTCGAGGTCGATGAAGACGACGTCGGCAGCGACCTTCTTCAGGTTGAGCGCGATGCGAACCCGAAAACTCGCCAGCGATCGCCAGAAGGAAAAGAACTTCATGGGGGAGGCTCCGCACATCCATCATCTTCGAGAAGCATTCTTGAAAGAAGATGGATCACCGGGTCAAGCCCGGTGACGACGAGCTGCAGTGCGCTTCTCTTACCCTCCCCTGGAGGGGGAGGGTCGGTTCGCATGGAGCGAAGCGAAATGCGAAACGGGGTGGGGTGATCTCTCAGCTCGGGCACTGTTCGCGGGGAGGGACTGTCACCCCACCCCGCCGCGCGTTGCGCGTCGACCCACGAGCGAGCTTCGCTCGTCTCGGACCCCTCCAGGGGAGGGTGCGATCCCGCTACGCCCCGACCGCCTTCTTGCGCCAGGCCAGATGCACCGCGCAATTGCAACCCGGCGGGTGCGAGGCCAAATCCTTGGAGCTAACGTCGTTGGCGGGGGCGGGCGGCGCGGTCTTCTCCGCGCGATGCGGTTCCTGCGAGGGAATGTAGTTCAGCACCGGCGCCAGCCAGCGCTCGGTCTCGATGACGCTCATGCCCTTGCGCATCGCGTAGTCCTCGACCTGGTCGCGCTCGATCTTGCCGACGCCGAAATAGAAGCTCTCGGGATGCGAGAAATAGAGCCCCGACACCGACGAGCCCGGCCACATCGCAAAGCTCTCGGTCAGCTTCACCCCGGCGGTGTTCTCGGCGTCGAGCAGACGGAACAGCGTCGCCTTCTCGGTGTGATCGGGTTGGGCGGGATAGCCGGGCGCAGGCCGGATGCCGGCATATTGTTCTGATATCAACTGGTCCGGCGTCGCGGTCTCGTCCGGCGCGTAACCCCAGAATTCGCGCCGCACCCGCGCATGCATCCGCTCGGCAAAGGCTTCGGCGAGACGATCAGCCAGCGCCTTGCACAGGATCGAGGAGTAATCGTCATTGGCGTTCTTGAAACGGTCGGCGACCACGTCCTCGCCGATCCCGGCGGTGACGACAAAGGCGCCGATATAGTCGGGCACGCCGGAGGACACAGGCGCGATGAAGTCCGAAAGTGCTGCGTTGAAGCGGCCTTCGCGCTTCTCCAGCTGCTGGCGCAGCGTGTGGAAGGTGGCGATCTGCTCACGTCGCGTATCGTCGGCATAGACAGCGATGTCGTCGCCCACAGCATTGGCCGGCCAGAAGCCGATGGTGGCGCGCGCGGTGAACCATTTCTCCTTGATGATGAGATCGAGCATCTTGCGCGCATCGTCATGGAGCGAGCGCGCGACTTCGCCGACCTTGGGATCATCGAGGATGGCAGGATATCGCCCGGTCAGTTCCCAGGTCTGGAAGAACGGCGTCCAGTCGATGTATTCGGCGAGCTCCGCCAGATCGTAGGCGTCAAAACTCCTGAAGCCGAAGAATCTCGGCTTGGTCGGTGGCGCCTTGGCGAAGTCGATCGCGACCTTGTTGGCGCGGGCTGTGCCGAGCTTCAGCCGCTTCTTGTCGGCCTGCGCGCGGAAATGCGCCGCGGAAATCTTGGCATATTCGGCGCGGATGTCGGCGGCAAAGGCGTCGCGGCGCTCGGCCGAGAGCAGCGACGAGGCGACGCCAACGGCACGGCTGGCGTCGTTGACATGCACCACCGGCCCGCCCTTGTAGTTCGGGTCGATCTTGACCGCGGTATGGACCCGGCTGGTGGTCGCGCCGCCGATCAGAAGCGGCATCTTCATGCCCTGCCGTTCCATCTCGCCGGCGAGGAAACTCATTTCATCCAGGGAAGGTGTGATCAGGCCGGACAGCCCAATGATGTCGGCGCCCTCGGCCTTGGCGGTCTCGATGATCTTGGCGGCAGGCACCATGACGCCGAGGTCGATGACCTCGAAATTGTTACATTGCAGCACGATGCCGACGATGTTCTTGCCGATGTCGTGGACGTCGCCCTTGACGGTCGCGAGCACGATCTTGCCGGCGGCGCTGCGGCCGTCGCCGACGATGCCGTTGGCGAGGTTGCGCGCCTTCTCCTCTTCCATGAACGGCATCAGATAGGCGACCGCCTGCTTCATCACGCGCGCCGACTTCACCACCTGCGGCAGGAACATCTTGCCGTCGCCGAAGAGGTCGCCGACGATGTTCATGCCGGCCATCAGCGGGCCTTCGATGACATTGAGCGGACGCTCGACCGTCAGCCGCGCGGCTTCGGTATCGGCCTCGATATATTCGGTGATGCCGTGCACCAGCGCGTGGGACAGCCGCTTCTCGACCGGCCATTCGCGCCAGGCCAGGTCCTGTTCCCTGGTCTGCTTCTCCTTGCCGCGGAATTTCTCCGCCAGCGCCAGCAGCCGTTCGGACGCGCCGGGATCGCGGTTGAGGATGACGTCCTCGCAGGTCTGGCGCAGCTCGGGATCGATGTCGTCATAGACGATCATCTGCCCGGCATTGACGATGCCCATGTCCATGCCGGCGTGAATCGCGTGATACAGGAACACCGAATGCATGGCCTCGCGCACCGGCTCGTTGCCGCGGAACGAGAACGACAGGTTGGAGACGCCTCCGGAAATATGCGCGCCCGGCAGGTTCTGGCGGATCCAGCGCGTCGCCTCGATGAAGTCGACGCCGTAGTTGTTGTGCTCTTCCAGCCCGGTCGCGATCGCAAAGATATTCGGATCGAAGATGATGTCTTCCGGCGGGAAGTCGAGCTCCTTGACCAGGATGTCGTAGGCGCGCTTGCAGATCTCGGTCTTGCGCGCGAACGTATCGGCCTGGCCGGCCTCGTCGAACGCCATCACCACCACGGCGGCGCCATGGCGTCGCGCGATGCGGGCTTCGTGGACGAACTTCTCGACGCCCTCCTTCATCGAGATCGAATTCACCACCGGCTTGCCCTGAACGCATTTCAGGCCGGCTTCGATCACGGCGAACTTCGACGAGTCCACCATCACGGGGACGCGGGCGATGTCGGGCTCGGCGGCGACGAGGTTGAGGAACGTCACCATCGCGGCTTCGGAATCCAGCAGGCCCTCGTCCATGTTGACGTCGATGATCTGGGCGCCGTTCTCGACCTGGTCGCGCGCCACGGCCAACGCTGCGGTGTAATCGCCCGCGGTGATCAGCTTGCGGAATTTCGCCGAACCGGTGACGTTGGTGCGTTCGCCGACATTGACGAAGGGAATTGCGGGCGTCAGTTCGAACGGCTCCAATCCCGAGAGCCGCAGCCGCGGCTCGATCGCGGGGACGACGCGAGGTTTGTGCCGGGCGACGGCCGCGGCAATCGCCGCGATATGATCCGGCGTGGTGCCGCAGCAGCCGCCGACGATATTGACGAGGCCGGCAGCTGCGAACTCGCCGATCAGCCGCGCCATGTATTCAGGGGTTTCGTCGTACTGGCCGAACTCGTTGGGCAGGCCGGCGTTCGGATAGGCGCACACCAGCGTGTCGGCGACGCGGCCGATATCGGCGATGTGGGCGCGCAGGTCCTCGGCGCCGAGCGCACAGTTGAAGCCGATGGTGGCAGGCCTGGCGTGCCGGACCGAATTCCAGAACGCTTCCGGCAATTGGCCCGAGAGCAGGCGGCCGGACTTGTCGGTGATGGTGCCCGAGATCATCACGGGCACGTCGACGCCGCGCGCTTCGGTGATCTCGGCGATGGCGTAGAGCGCCGCCTTGGCGTTCAGCGTGTCGAAGATGGTTTCGACCAGCAGCAGATCGGCGCCGCCGTCGAGCAGGCCGTTGATCTGTTCGCCATAGGCCTTGCGCAGGTCGTCGAAAGTGACGGCGCGGTAGCCGGGGTTGGACACGTCGGGCGAGATCGAGGCGGTGCGGTTGGTCGGGCCCAAGGCACCTGCAACGAAACGCTGTTTGCCATCCTCGGCGCTGACGCGCTCGGCCGCGGCGCGCGCGAGCCTGGCGCCGTCGCGGTTGAGCTCGTAGGCGAGGTCCGACATGTCGTAGTCGGCCTGCGCGATCGAGGTCGAGGAAAACGTGTTGGTGGCGACGATGTCGGCGCCCGCGCGCAAATAGGCGGCGTGGATGTCCTCGATCGCGTCAGGCTGCGTCAGGATCAGCAAGTCGTTGTTGCCACGGACATCGCGATGGAAATCCGCAAACCGCGCGCCGCGAAACGCGGCCTCGTCGTATTGCAGGCCCTGGATCATGGTGCCCATGGCGCCGTCGAGCACCAGGATGCGTTCGCGGGCGGCGGCGAGCAAAGCGGTTCGCTTGGGCGAAATCGGAGCGGTCATGGATCAGGCAGCCTTCTGTGCGCCAGCGGGGCGGATGCCCAACAAATGGCTGATCGCAAACACGAGGTCCGCGCGGTTCATGGTGTAGAAATGAAAGGTATCGACGCCGTGCTTGGCGAGCTTCTGCACCTGGCCGGCCGCGACGGTGGCGGCGACCAGCTTGCGGGTTTCGGCGTCGTCGTCGAGGCCCTCGAACTTGTCCGCCAGCCACGACGGCACGGTGGTGCCTGCGCGGGTCACGAAGCCGCGCGCCTGCTTGAAATTGTGCATCGGCATGATGCCCGGCACGACCGGGATATCGATGCCGTGGGCGCGGACGCGGTCGAGGTAACGGAAGTAGAGATCGTTATCGAAGAACACCTGGGTGATGGCGCGGGTAGCACCCGCATCGACCTTGGCCTTGAGCGTGTCGATGTCGGCATCCAGGCTCGGGCTCTCCGGGTGCTTCTCCGGATAGGCCGACACCGAAATTTCGATATCGGGATAGCGCTTCTTGATGCCTTCGATCAGGTCCGGCGAACTTTGATAGCCGTCGGGATGCGCCTGATAGGCGGTGCCGATGCCGGTGGTGGGATCGCCACGCAGCGCGACGATGTGGCGGACGCCGACGTCGTGATAGCGCGCCACCACGTCGTCGATCTCGCCTTTGGGCGCCCCGACGCAGGTCAGATGCGCGGCCGGCGTAAGCCGAGTCTCTTTCAGGATGCGGGCGATGGTCGAATGGGTACGCTCGCGCGTCGATCCGCCGGCGCCATAGGTCACCGAGACGAAGTTGGGGGCGAGCGGCGCCAGCCGGTTGACGGTCTCCCACAGGGAACGCTCCATCTCCTCGGTCTTCGGCGGGAAGAATTCGAAGGAGATCTTTGGCGAGTGGAGCGCACGGCCATCGGGTGCGGGGGAGGTAACCTCGGTCATGGCAGTCGCGGAGCTCCACAGGATTGGGCCAACATCAGGCCTGGCGGCCATCGGCTAAACTAAGCCAAATGCGACGCTCCAGACAGCCCATCAGGCATGGGAAATTGCCCATCAGATATGAAATATCTGAGGAATTCGCTTCAGAATCGCGATGGGTGGGCAGGCATGGTCAGGAAGCTATCTTGTCATAATATGTAGTTATTTCAATATATTATGATGATTTTGGCGCTTGATCCTGCTGCGGATCGGATATTGGGCAGTATCGAGCTATATGATATTTGTTATATTTCATCCCACTTGCACTGGTCGTTGGCCGCATCTCATGCCCGCCGGCGCGGGCCTGATCTGCACGTCGGCACCCTTTGTCGCCGGCGCTTGCCGCACTAGCTTAGCGCCATGATCCCGCTTTCCGTTCTCGACCTTTCCGTCGTCACCACCGGCACCCGACCAGCCGCGGCACTGCGCAACAGCATTGATCTGGCGCGCCATGTCGATGCTCTCGGCTACGTCCGCTACTGGCTTGCCGAGCATCACAATCTGGCTTCGGTCGCGAGCCCCGCGCCCGACCTGATGATCGGGCAGATCGCCGCGGTGACCAAAAACATCCGCGTCGGTTCTGGCGGCGTGATGCTGCCCAACCACGCGCCGCTGGTGGTGGCCGAACGCTTCAAGATGCTGGAGGCGCTGTTTCCCGGCCGCATCGATCTCGGGCTCGGCCGCGCGCCCGGCACCGATGGCGCGACCGCGCATGCTTTGCGCAGCCGGCTCGACCGCCGCGAGGGCGACGATTTTCTCGAACGGCTGCAGGAACTGATCCTGTGGGAGACCCGCGGCTTTCCGGCGGGCCATCCCTACAACAATGTGGTGGCGATGCCCGATGACGTGCCGCTGCCGCCGATCTGGCTGCTCGGTTCGTCCGACTACTCCTCGGAGCTTGCCGCGCAAGTCGGCATGGGCTTCGCGTTCGCGCATCATTTCGCGTCCTATGACGCGGTCGCGGCGATGACCAACTACCATGCGCATTTCAAGTCGGAAGGCGGCTGGATCGCGAAGCCGCACGGCATTCTCGCGATTGCCGCCGTTGCCGCGGAGACTGATGCGGAAGCCGAGAAGCTGGCGTCCTCGATGGACCTCAACCGCCTGCGCAGGGATCGCGGACAGTTTCTGCCGCTGCCCAGCGTCGAAGAAGCGCTGGCCTATCCCTATACGGATAGCGAGCGCGCCTCGATCATGCGCAACCGTTCGCGGCTGTTCGTCGGCAGCCCTGCGACCATCCAATCGAAGCTGCAGCCGATGCTGGACGCGGCGAAACCCGATGAGCTGATGATCATCACCGCGGTCTACGACCACGACGCGCGCAAGAAGTCCTACAGCCTGCTGGCGGATGCGTTCGGGGTGGGCAAGAAGGTGGCGGCGTAATACCGTCGTCCCGGCCTTGAGCCGGGACCCATACCGCGTGATCTACCTATGAACCAGTGTAGTAGACACCGTCTGAAGCAATTGCATTCGGTGGCTATGGGTCCCGGCTCAAGGCCGGGACGACGGGAAGATCAATCCCCGTTGCCGCTGAACGTCGCCCGGAACGGCTGCGCCGGATAGACGCCGACGATGCGGAATTCGCGCGAGAAGAACTTCAGTTCCTCCAGCGCAAACGCGAGGCCCTTGTCGTCGGGATGTCCGTCGACATCGGCATAGAATTGCGTCGCGAAGAATTCACCGTCGACCATGTAGCTCTCGAGCTTGGTCATGTTGACGCTGTTGGTGGCGAAACCGCCGAGCGCCTTGTAGAGCGCGGCGGGTAGATTACGCACCCGGAAAACAAAAGAGGTGACCAGCGGACCGGAGCCCTGCGCGGCCCATTTTTCCTCGCGCGCCAGCACCACGAAGCGGGTGGTGTTGTGGGTCTCGTCCTCGACGTCTTCGGCCAGGATATCGAGGCCGTAGATTTCGGATGCGAGTCGTGAGGCGATCGAGGCGCAGGATTTGTCGCCGCGTTCGGCGACGATGCGCGCGCTGCCGGCGGTATCGCCCGACACGATCGGCTTGATGCCGAGCTTGCGGATGATGCGGCGGCACTGGCCGAGCGCGTGGACGTGGCTCTCGACGGACTTGATATCGGCGAGCTTGCCGCCGCGCGGGGCCATCAACTGATGATGGATCGGCAAAAACCATTCGCCGACGATGAACAGGCCGGACTGCGGCAACAGGTGATGGATGTCGGCGACGCGGCCGGCGACCGAATTCTCGATCGGGATCATGCCAAGATCGGCCTCGCCCGAGGCGATCGCGGCCAGCGCGTCCTCGAAGGTCGGGCACGGTAACGGTTCGGCGTCCGGATAGGCCTCGACGATGGCGATATGGGAATTCGCGCCAGGCTCGCCCTGGAATGCGATTTTCAGCTTCTGGGTCATGGACGGCCTTGTAACAGCGGTTCAATTATTTGCCAGCAGGCGGCGGGCAGTTTCGAGATCGGCCGGGGTATCGACGCCGCGCGGGACGGTATCGACGATCATGACGTCGATCCGCATGCCGGCCTCGAGCGCGCGAAGCTGCTCCAGCTTCTCCTGTTGCTCCAGCGGCGAGGGCGGCAGCGTCACGAACCGCTCCAGCGCGGCGCGGCGATAGGCATAAAGCCCGATATGGTGGTAGCGCGGCCCGTCGCCGGTGGGGGCCGTCGCCCGCGTAAAATAAAGCGCCCGCAACCGCCGCGGGCCGATCGGGGAGCCGACCGCCTTGACCACGTTCGGGTTGGTGGCTTCTTCCTCAGTATGGATCTGGGCTGCGAGGGTTGCGATATCGACCGCGGGGTCGGCCAGCGGCGGCAGCACGTCCCGGATGTTGCCTGGCGAAATGGTCGGAAAATCGCCCTGCAGATTGACCACGATTTCGATCTTCCCCTGAGGATCGAGCTGTTTCAGGGCCTCATAGATCCGGTCCGAGCCGGAGGGGTGGTCGGGGCGGGTCATGACCACCTCGCCGCCATGGAGTTTCACGGCCGCCGCGATCTCAGGCGTGTCGGTGGCGACCGCGACCCGGCCGATCTGTGCCTCTTCCGCCCGCCGCAACACATGGACGATCATCGGCAGGCCGCCGATGTCCAGCAGCGGCTTGCCCGGCAGGCGGGTCGCTGCCATGCGAGCGGGAATCAGCACCAGAGTACGGGTTTCGGTCATGGGAGCGCGGTCAGAGGCGGCCTCGAAAACAGGCCGGAAATAATGGGGATTGGCGGAAAGTCGGGGCGTTTATACGGGTTGCCAGAGCCCGGGCAAACCGATATCTCAACCCTGCTGAGGGTGCAGCGCGAAAGCCTGATTCCTGATGCTATCCCGCGGCCGTTCTGCCGGCCTTACGTCGACCTTCAGGGCTGGAGCCTGATCCGCAATGGACTCCTTCGAACTCAATAAGATCATCGGTGCCGTCCTCGGTACCTGCATCCTGCTTCTGGTGACGAGCTTTGGCGCCGGCGCGATTTTCTCGCCCAAGATGCCGGAAAAACCGGGCTTCGAGATCGCCGTGAAGGAAACGGCCCACGAAGGTGGCGCCAAGGAAGCTGCCGCGCCGTCCGAGCCGATCGAAAAGCTGCTGCAGACTGCTTCCGTCGAGAAGGGTGCCGCCGCCGCCAAGAAGTGCGCGGCCTGCCACACCTTCGAAAAGGGCGGCCCCAACCGCGTCGGCCCGAACCTGTTCGGCATTGTCAACGACCACAGGGGCGAGGGACGTGGCGGCTTTAATTTCTCGGCGGCCATGAAGGCCAAGGGCGGCGAGTGGACGTTCGACGATCTCAACAAGTTCATCGCCAATCCGAAGGGCTTCATCCCCGGTACCGCCATGGGCTTTGCCGGTATCCCGAAGGACAGCGAGCGGGCCGACGTGATCGCTTATCTGGCCACGCTGGCCGACAAGCCGGTTCCGCTTCCGACGGCGGCGAAATAACATTTCCGCAGTCCGGCATGGACTTGCGCGCGACAGGACGGCCAGGCATTGCCTGGCCGTTTTTCGTCAACTGATCGCATTGTCGTTATCGGGACGTTTCGCCGCACCGTCATCGCCTTCCGGCTATTATCATGAGGAAAAAGCAACGTAATTTGTCGAACCCTTGCCTTATATTTGGCGCTGGTTAGCGCCGGGGCCGTAAACAGGAATTCCTCATTTGGCGATTACCCGACGACATCTTCTGCAGGGCGGCGCCGTCGCCGCGACGGCCCCGGCGCTGGGGCTCATCCCGTACCTTGGCGGAATTACGCCGGCGCAAGCGCAGGCGGCGCCGGATGGGCTCAAATGGCGGCACGCGCTCGCCACCTTTGGCGACATCAAATACCCGGCCGGCTTCAAGCGCTTCGACTACGTCAACCCGGATGCGCCGAAGGGCGGCCTCGTCCGTCAGCTCGAAATCGGCACCTTCGACAATTTCAACATCGTGATTGCCGGACTTAAGGGATCGATCGCCAGCGGCGTCGGCCTCATTTTCGAGTCGCTCACCAGCCAGTCGCTCGACGAGGTGTCGACCGCCTACGGCGTGCTGGCGGAAGCGGCGGCCCATCCTGACGATTTCTCCTATGTGATTTACCGGCTGCGTCCGAATGCGCGCTGGCACGACGGCAAGCCGGTGACGCCGGCCGACGTCATCTTCTCGTTCAACGCGCTGAAGACCAACAGCCCGATGTACAGTTCCTACTACCGTCACATCACAGGCTGCGAACAGATCGGCGAGCGCGACGTGAAGTTCGTCTTCGACGGGCCCGGCAACCGCGAACTGCCGGTGATCGCGGGCGAAGTGATGGTGTTTCCCAAACACTGGTGGGAAGGAACGGATTCACAAGGGCGCAAGCGGGATATCGCCGCGACCACGCTGGAGCCCCCGTTGGGTTCGGGTCCCTACCGCATCAAGGAATTCGTCGCCGGGCGGTCGATGCTGCTCGAGCGTGTTACGGACTATTGGGGCAAGGACATTCCGCAGGGCGTGGGACAGTATAATTTCGATCAGATCCGCTATGAATTCTTCCGCGACAGCACCGTCGCGCGCGAAGCCTTCAAGGCCGATCAGCTCGACTGGATCGCAGAGCTCAGCGCCAAGGAGTGGTCGGTGGCCTACGATTTCCCCGCCGTGCGCGAGGGCCGCGTGATCAAGGAGAAGTTTCCGGTCCTGAGCTCCGGGCGAATGCAGGGATGGGCGTTCAACCTTCGCCGCCCGCTCTTCAGGGATGCGCGGCTGCGTCGCGCCTTCAACTACGCGTTCGATTTCGAGGAAATGAACCGGCAGCTTTCGACCGGAGAGTACACAAGGGACAACAGCTATTTCGAAGGCACCGAGCTGGCCGCCAGCGGCCTCCCCGAGGGCCTCGAATTGCAGATGCTCGAAACCGTGCGGGACAAGGTGCCGGCGGAAGTATTCACCACGCCATACACCAACCCGGTGAACGGCAACCCCGAAGCGGTCCGCACCAATCTGCGCGAGGCGACGCGTCTGCTCAAGGAAGCGGGATTTGAAATCCGCGACCGCAAGCTGGTCGATCCGGCCGGACAGCCGGTCAGCGTCGAGATTCTGAATCCCGATCCGGGCATGGAGCGGATGACGCTGTTCTACAAACCCGCGCTGGAACGTCTCGGCATCAACGTCAACGTCCGTACCGTCGACGATGTCCAGTATCAGAACCGGATCCGCAGCTTCGACTTCGACATCACCACGGTGGTATGGGCGCAGTCGCTGTCGCCGGGCAACGAACAGCGCGAATTTTTCGGCTCGGAGGCGGCCGATCGTCCCGGAAGCCGCAACCTGCCGGGGATCAAGAATCCGGCGGTCGATGCGTTGATCGAACGGATCATCTTCGCCAAGGATCGCGCCGAACTGGTCGCGGCCTCGAGGGCGATGGATCGGGTATTGCTCTGGAACTTCTATCTGGTTCCGCAATTCATCTATGGTTTCCAGCGTTATGCGCGCTGGGACCGCTTCAGCCACCCGGATCCCCTGCCGAAATACGGCATTTCCGGATTCCCGACCGTGTGGTGGTTCGACGCCGAAAAAGCAGCCAGGATCGGAAAGCGCAGTTGAAGGAATCGTCCATGGCGCTGTTCAATCGCCGGCACGTGCTGGGCCTCGGCGTCGGCGCGCTGAGCGCGGCGCAGTTCGGATTATCGGCTGCAGCCGAAGACGGCGCCGAAACGCACGGGCTGTCGGTGTTCGGAGACCTGAAATATCCGGCCGACTTCCACCATTTCGACTACGTCAACCCGGCGGCGCCGAAGGGCGGGGCGTTCTCCCTGATCCCGTCGGTGCGCGCCTACAATCAATCGTTCCAGACCTTCAATTCGTTCAACGCCTACATCCTCAAGGGCGAGGGCGCGCAGGGCATGGACATGACCTTCGCGTCGCTGATGGTGCGGGCCAACGACGAGCCCGACGCGATGTATGGTCTCGCGGCGAAGTCGGTGCGGATTTCGCCCGACAAGCTGACCTACCGTTTCTCGATGCGGCCGGAAGCCCGCTTTCACGACGGCTCGAAGCTGACCGCCCACGACGTCGCCTTCTCGATCAACACGCTGAAGGAAAAAGGTCACCCGCTGATCCTGGTGCAGTTGCGCGATCTGGTGAAGGCCGAGGCGCTCGACGACGCGACGGTGGCCGTCATGTTCGCGCCGAACCGGGCGCGCGACGTGCCGCTGTACGTGGCGGGCCTGCCGATCTTCTCGAAGGCTTATTACGCGACGCGGCCGTTCGACGAATCGACGCTCGATGCGCCGCTCGGCTCCGGGCCCTACAAGGTCGGCAGGTTTGAGGCCAACCGCTACGTCGAATACGACCGGGTCAAGGACTGGTGGGCGGCCGATCTGCCGGTCTGCCGCGGCAACTTCAATTTCGACACCGTGCGCTATGAATTCTATCGCGACCGCGATGTGGCGTTCGAAGGTTTTTCCGGCAGGAGCTATCTCTACCGCGAGGAGTTCACCGCGCGCATCTGGGCCACGCGTTACGACTTTCCGGCGATCAAGGACGGCCGCGTCAAGCGGGAGACGCTGCCCGACGAAACGCCATCCGGCGGCCAGGGCTGGTTCTTCAATACCCGTCGCGACAAGCTCAAAGACCCCAGGGTGCGCGAAGCGGTCAACTATGCCTTCGATTTCGAATGGACCAACAAGACCGTTATGTACGGCGCCTATGCGCGCACCTGCTCGCCGTTCCAGAATTCGGACATGGTGGCGACCGGGCTGCCGTCGCCGGAAGAGTTGAAGCTGCTGGAGCCGTTCCGCGGGCAGGTGCCGGACGAGGTATTCGGTCAGCCGTTCGTGCCGCCGGTGTCCGACGGCTCGGGGCAGGACCGCGCGCTGTTGCGCAAGGCGCAGCAATTGCTGCAGGAAGCCGGACTTCCCGTGAAGGACGGCAAGCGGATGCTGCCGAACGGCGAGGTTTTCACGATCGAATTCCTGCTCGACGAGGTGTCGTTCCAGCCGCATCACGCCACCTTCATCAAAAACCTCGCCCAACTCGGCATCGATGCCGCGATCCGGATGATCGACGCCGTTCAATACCGCGCGCGCGTCGAGTCGTTCGATTTCGATATCACGACCCAGCGCCTGAGCATGTCGGCGACGCCGGGCGACAGCCTGCGGCCGTATTTTTCCTCCCAGGCCGCCTCCACCAAGGGGTCCTACAATCTGGCGGGCGTCGCCAGTCCCGCGATCGACGCCCTGATCGAAAAGGCCATCGGCGCCGAAACGCGCAACGACCTGACCAATGCCTGCCGCGCGCTCGACCGGGTGTTCCGTGCCGGCCGCTACTGGGTTCCGCAGTGGTTCCGCTCGTCGCACCCGATTGCCTATTGGGACCTGTTCGCGCATCCGCCGAAGCCGGCGCGCTACGCGCAAGGTACCGGCGCGCCCGACAACTGGTGGGCTGATCCCGCCAAGGCCGCCAAGTCAGAGCAGGCGAAGTAATTCATGGGCGCCTATATCGCACGCCGCATTTTGCTGATGGTCCCGACGCTGCTGGGGATCCTTCTGGTCTCGTTCATCGTCGTGCAGTTCGCGCCGGGCGGA
The DNA here is from genome assembly GCF_900099825.1 of Bradyrhizobium ottawaense. Taxonomy (NCBI): domain Bacteria; kingdom Pseudomonadati; phylum Pseudomonadota; class Alphaproteobacteria; order Hyphomicrobiales; family Nitrobacteraceae; genus Bradyrhizobium; species Bradyrhizobium ottawaense. The sequence goes on from NZ_LT629693.1 coordinate 4,654,712, forward strand.
CCGGTGGAGCGCGTGCTGGCGCAGCTTTCCGGCGCCGACACCGGCGGCACCTCGCGGATATCAGGATCTTCCGGCGGCGACATCGTCGCGCGCGGCCAGGTCGGCGCCGCGGCGGACGCGGTCAGTTCGAAATATCGCGGCGCGCAGGGGCTCGATCCGGACTTCATCAAGAAGCTGGAAACGCAGTTCGGCTTCGACAAGCCGGCGCCGGAGCGTTTCGCCCTGATGCTGTGGAATTTTTCGCGCTTCGATTTCGGCAAGAGCTATTTCCGCGACGTCAGCGTGCTCCAGCTCATCAAGGAGAAGTTGCCGGTTTCGATGTCGCTCGGGATCTGGATGACGCTCCTGACCTATCTGATCTCGATTCCGCTCGGCATCCGCAAGGCCGTGCAGGACGGCTCGCGGTTCGATACCTGGACGTCCGCCATCATCATCGTCGGCTTTGCGATACCCGGCTTCCTGTTCGCGATTCTCTTGATCATCCTGTTCGCCGGCGGCTCGTTCTTCAACATCTTCCCGTTGCGCGGCCTGACCTCGGACGGCTGGGCGCAATTCCCCTGGTACTGGAAGATCATCGACTATTTCTGGCACATCACGCTGCCGCTGATCTCGATGGCGCTGGGCGCCTTCGCAACCATGACGCTTTTGACCAAGAACTCGTTCCTCGACGAAATCCGCAAGCAATATGTCATGACGGCGCGCGCCAAGGGCTGCAGCGAGCGCCAGGTGCTGTACAATCACGTCTTCCGCAACGCGATGCTGATCGTGATCGCGGGTTTCCCCGGCGCGTTCATCCACGCCTTCTTCTCCGGCTCGCTCTTGATCGAGACCATCTTCTCGCTCGACGGCCTCGGCCTGCTCGGTTTCGAGAGCGTGCTGAATCGCGATTATCCTGTCGTGTTCGGTACGCTGTTCATCTTTTCGCTGGTCGGCCTCGTGGTCAACCTGGTCTCCGATCTCGCTTACATGTGGATCGATCCGCGGATCGATTTCGAGGCGCGTGAAGTCTGATGACGGTCATTGCGCCCCAGCCGATCGAGACCACGACGCAAGCGCCGCTCGGCGAGGCGGTGCCGATCACGCGCAGCCGGTTCGCGCCGTCGCCGCTCAACCGCCGCCGCTGGCAGAACTTCAAGGCGAACCGCCGGGGTTACTGGTCGTTCTGGATCTTCCTGATCCTGTTCGTGGTCTCGCTGTTTGCCGAACTGATCGCCAACGACCGGCCGTTCCTGGTCAAGTATGACGGCCATCTCTACTGGCCGGCCTTCATCAGCTATTCCGAAACCACGTTCGGCGGCGACTTCGAGACCGCCGCCGATTATCGCGATCCCTATCTGCAGAAGCAGATCGCCGACAAGGGCGGCACCATCCTCTGGCCGCTGATCCGCTATTCCTACGACACCCACAACCTCGATCTGCCGACGCCGGCGCCGTCGAAGCCGACCTGGATGCTGACCGAACAGCAGTGCAGCGAGATCGTGAAGAAGAAGCATCTCACCGGTTGCCGCGACCTCGAATATAACTGGCTCGGCACCGACGATCAGGGCCGCGACGTGGTGGCGCGCCTGATCTACGGTTTCCGCATCTCGGTGTTGTTCGGGCTGACGCTGACCATCGTCTCCTCGATCATCGGCATCGCCGCTGGCGGGGTGCAGGGCTATTTCGGCGGCTGGATCGATCTCGGTTTCCAGCGCTTCATCGAAATCTGGAACGCGATTCCCTCGCTCTATCTGCTCTTGATCATATCGGCGGTGCTGCCGCCGGGCTTCTTCATCCTGCTCGGCATCCTCCTGCTGTTCTCCTGGGTATCGCTGGTGGGGCTGGTGCGCGCCGAATTCCTGCGCGGGAGAAATTTCGAGTATATCCAGGCAGCGCGCGCGCTCGGCGTCTCCAATGCCACCATCATGTTCCGCCATCTGCTGCCGAATGCGATGGTGGCGACCATGACGTTCCTGCCGTTCATCGTATCATCCTCGGTGATGACGCTGACGGCGCTGGATTTCCTCGGCTTCGGCCTGCCGCCCGGCTCGCCGTCGCTGGGTGAATTGCTGTCGCAAGCCAAGGCCAACGTGCAGGCGCCGTGGCTCGGCTTCACCGGCTTCTTCTCGGTCGCGATCATGCTGTCGCTCTTGATCTTCATCGGCGAGGCCGCGCGCGACGCCTTCGATCCGCGCAAGACGTTCCGGTAAGGACCCGCGCATGGACGCCATCAACCAGCCCCTGCTCGACGTTCGCGACCTCTCGGTGGCGTTCGGCAGCACGCTTGCGGTCGACCATGTCTCGTTTTCCATCAAGCGCGGCGAGTGCGTGGCGCTGGTCGGCGAATCCGGTTCCGGAAAATCCGTCAGCGCGCTGTCGATCCTGAAGCTGCTGCCCTATCCGAATGCCTCTCATCCCTCCGGCAGCATCCGCTTCAGGGGCCGCGATATCCTGACGGCGTCCGAGAACGAGGTGCGCGAAATCCGCGGCAACGACATCTCGATCATCTTCCAGGAGCCGATGACCTCGCTCAATCCGCTTCACACCATCGAGGCGCAGATCGGCGAGATACTGTTTCTCCACAACGGCATCCGTGGTGCGATGGCGCGGGCGCGGACGCTGGAATTGCTGACGCAGGTCGGCATTCCCGATCCTGAAACAAGGCTGAAGAGCTATCCGCATCAATTGTCCGGCGGCCAGCGCCAGCGCGTGATGATCGCGATGGCGCTCGCCAACGAGCCGGACCTGCTGATTGCGGACGAGCCGACCACCGCGCTCGACGTCACCGTGCAGGCGCAGATCCTGGCGCTGCTCGCCGAAATTCGCGCCCGGCTCGGCATGAGCCTGCTGTTCATCACCCATGACCTCGGCATCGTGCGCCGCATCGCCGACGTCGTCTGCGTCATGAATTCGGGCAAGATCGTCGAGGCGGGGCCGGTCGAGCAGGTCTTTACCGCGCCGAAACATGCCTATACCCGCGCGCTGCTGGCCGCCGAGCCGAAGCCCGATCCGGCGCCGCCGCGGCCGGAATCGCCGGTGGTGATGTCGGCCGACAACCTGAAGGTCTGGTTTCCGATCAAACGGGGCCTGCTGCGCTCGACCGTCGGGCACATCAAGGCGGTGGACGGCGTCAGTCTCGCGGTACGCAAGGGCGAGACGCTCGGCGTCGTCGGCGAATCCGGTTCAGGCAAGACCACGCTGGGTCTTGCGCTGCTGCGGCTGATTTCGTCCGACGGGCCGATCGTGTTTCTCGGCCAGAACATTCAAGGCCTGCGTTTCAAGGCGATGCTGCCGTTCCGGCGTGACATGCAGATCGTGTTTCAGGATCCGTTCGGCGCGCTGAGCCCGCGGATGTCGGTCGGCGACATCGTCGCCGAGGGCCTGAGCGTGCATCAGCCTTCGCTGTCGTACGAGGAGCGCGAGACGCGGGTCATCAAGGCGCTCGAGGATGTCGGGCTTAACCCGGAATGGCGCTTCCGCTATCCGCATGAATTTTCCGGCGGCCAGCGCCAGCGGATTTCGATCGCGCGCGCGGTGGTGCTGGAGCCGAACTTCGTCGTGCTGGACGAGCCGACCAGCGCGCTCGACATGTTGCTGCAAGCCCAGATGGTCGACCTGCTGCGCGAACTGCAGCGCAAGCGCGATCTGACCTACATGTTCATCTCGCACGACCTGCGCGTGGTGGCATCCTTGGCCAGCCATCTGATCGTGATGCGTCTCGGCAAGGTGATCGAGGAGGGCCCGGCGGCGGAACTGTTCAAGAATCCGAAGAGCGACTACACCCGCGCGCTGTTCGCCGCGGCGTTCCGGATCGAGGCCGTTCCGGATGGGGCGTGACGGTCGTCATACCCCGCGAAAGCGGGGTATCCAGTACGCTGCGGCCACTCGATTTGAATTGCATCTGTCACGGAGTACTGGATCACCCGCCCCAGTGCGCAATCGTGCACAAGGCGGGTGATGACAGCCAGGCTAGCCCAACCTCTTGACCGCCGTGATCTCGCTGCCGGCGGCCCTGATGCGCGCGATGGCCTCGCGTGTATTCTCGATCGCCGTTGCCATGTGATGCGCATTGGCGTGCACGATGGTTTCCCCATCGCGGACGATGGCGACATGTCCCTTCCAGAAGATCAGGTCGCCGCGTTGCAGTTTGTGCATTTCGGCGGCCTCCAGCATTCGGCCGAGGCCGTCCCGCTGCATGTCGCTGTCGCGCGGGCAGCCGGTGCCGGCGGCGTTCAGCGCCACCTGGACCAGGCCGGAGCAATCGATGCCGAGACTGCTCTTGCCGCCCCACAGATAGGGCGTGCCGACAAATCGTTCGGCGACCGCGACGAAATCGCTTTCGACCGCGTCGAGGCTACCGAGATGCCGGCGCGGCAGACACCAGCCGTCGCGGGTGACGGCGAATGCGCCGTCTTCGCGGGTCACCGTTACTTTCGCGCTGAAAGACAGCGTCTCGACCGGCGGCAATTTGATCGAGGGTCCCGGAAACGCGAAGGTGCGCAATGCAGTAACCTGATGCGTCGGCGAAGCCGCGATCTTTGCCAGGGCGGCATCCGGAAGCCAGCCGACATAACCGTCGCTGTTCAGTTGACCCCAGGCAAAGCCTTCGCCGTTGCGATCGTAGACCGTGACGCGCTCGCCCTTCAGCGCCTGCGTCGCCAGTTCGGCGTCGGCGAAAGGGTTCAGGCGCAGCGGCGCGATCGCGTCCGCAACTTCGAACACTTCACCCTCGACAAAGCGCGCGGCCTTGACCTTGCCTTCGAGATATTTGGCGGCGACCTCGGGCCGTGCCGGTGTCAGGCGCGGATCATCCATAGCGTTGGCTCAACAGTTTGTAGATCGCCCGCGCCGCCTGGCATTCGCCGCCCTCGGGGCGCGCGGGTTTGGCCGATGGCGTCCAGCCGTAGATGTCGACATGCAGCCATCGTGTTGTGTCCGACACGAAGCGTTGCAGGAACAGTGCGCAAGTGATCGAGCCGGCAAACCCGCCTGACGGCGCGTTGTTGATGTCGGCGACCTTCGAATCCAGCCATGAATCGTAAGCCGGCCACAGCGGCAACCGCCACAGCGGATCGTTCTCGCTTTTCGCATGGGCTGCGACGTCGCCGGCCAGCGTCTCGTCATTGGTGTAAAACGGCGGCAGATCCGGCCCCAGGGCCACCCGCGCGGCGCCCGTTAGCGTACCCAGATCGACCAGCAGGTCCGGCTTCTCCTCGTCCGCCAGCGCCAGCGCATCGGCCAATACCAGCCGTCCCTCGGCGTCGGTGTTGCCGATCTCCACCGTCGGTCCCTTGCGCGACTTGAAGATGTCGAGCGGACGGAAGGCGTTGCCGGCGACCGCGTTCTCGACCGCGGGGATCAGTACCCGCAGCCGGACCTTCAGTTTCGCGTCCATCACCATCTGCGCCAGCGCCAGCACGTTGGCCGCACCCCCCATGTCCTTCTTCATGATCAGCATGCCGCTCGACGGCTTGAGGTCGAGGCCGCCGGTGTCGAAGCAGACGCCCTTGCCGACCAGGGTCACCTTGGGATGGGCGGGATCGCCCCAGCCGATATCGATCAGCCGCGGCGCGCGCGTCGAGGCCATGCCGACGGCGTGGATCAGCGGAAAGTTCTGCGCGACCAGTTCGTCGCCGACGATGCTGTTGAAACTGGCGCCGTAACGTTTCGCCAGCGCCTCGGCGGCTTGCGCCAGTTGCTCCGGACCCATGTCGTTCGACGGCGTATTGATGAGGTCGCGTGCCAGCGACGCTGCTTCCGCCATCCGCACGATATCGGCGACATCAACCCCGTCAGGCGGCACCAGCCGGACGCCGGGCTGTTCGGCCTTGCGGTAGCGGCCGAAGCGGTAGTTGCCGAGCGCGAACGCCAGCGTCGCAAGGCGCACATCGTGCGGCGCGTTGGCAAAGCGATAGACCCCTGGTGGCAGCAGGCCCGGCAGGGCGCCTGCCCGGAACAGGTCGCGGGATTTGCTGCTCTCATCCTCGAGGCCGAAGACGACCTGCGCGATCTGCCCGTCGGGCGCGGGCAGGATCAGGCATTTGCCCGGCTTGGCGGTGAAGTCGTTGGCAACGGCAAATTGCCGGGCCGGTTCGGGAAGGCCCTTGGCGATGGCGGTCCATGTCGTCTTGGTGGCGAACGTAATCGGAATGGCCGGCGCGGCCGGCGCGGTCTCGAACAGGGAATGCATGCAGGTCTCGTAAAGCGGGGTCGGGCAGGGGTGCCGCGGCTTCATAGCACGGCCAATTAACCAGCCGTTAGGGTTAACAGTCTATTGCTTTCGCGTTCGGCTCCGTTCGCCCGATACCCGGTGAGTTGAAGTGCCATGCGTCGACAGTCCAGCCATGCCGGGTATCTCGCCCGGCTTCTCGCTTCCGCGGCCGTGAGCGCGGTCCTGGCCGCAAGCCTTGGCGGCTGCCAGACCATGTCCGACGTGACGGGCTCGATTACGTCGTCCAAGACAGCCGCCGTTCCCGATGATCCGCGGCAGGCCGTCGATGTTTACGGCGAGCGTTATCGCGCCAACCCCAAAGATGCCGATGCGGCGCTGGCCTACGGCCAGGCGCTTCGCGCCACCGGGCAGCGCGCGCAGGCTGCCGCCGTGCTCGAACAGGCCACCATCGCCAATCCCGGCAACAAGGCGCTGATCGCCGGTTACGGCCGTGCGCTGGCCGACAACGGCAATTCGCAGGCCGCCTTCGATGTGCTGAGCCGCGCCCATTCGCCTTCCAATCCCGACTGGCGCATTCTCTCGGTGCAGGGCACGACGCTCGACAAGATGGGCAAGCACGAAGAAGCCCGCCGCTATTACGCCACCGCGCTGAAGATCGTGCCGGAAGAGCCGTCCGTGCTGTCCAATCTCGGCCTCTCCTACATGCTGACGCGGGAATTGCCGCAAGCCGAGGAAACGCTGCGGCGCGCCTATGGTAATCCACGCGCCGATGGCCGGGTGCGCCAGAACCTCGCTCTGGTGGTCGGCCTGCAGGGCCGCTTCGCCGAAGCCGAGACCATCGCCAAGGGCGATCTGCCGGCCGACGAGGCGACGGCGAACGTGGCCTATCTGCGGGAGATGCTGAGCCGCAAGGACCCGCGCGGCGGCAAGACCGTGCCGGTTGCCGCTCTCAACCCGCCCGACTGACCGCAAGAACCGTTTCACCCGTACACCGCAGCCGTCATCACCCGCCTGGTTCGCAACTGCGCACTGCAGCAGGTGATCCAGCATTCCGGACTTGTTCGCAATTCGGGCGCCGCGGCAGACGGGGGCGCCTGTTCCCGGCTGCGGCAAAGCTTCATCCGTCAAGGCCGCCATAACGTCGGCCCTGCGTCTCGTGCCTACGGCATCGCCGAGATCTTGATGTAGGTCGGCCCGAGAATGACGATGAACAGGCAGGGCAGGAAGAACAGGATCATCGGCACGGTGAGCTTCGGCGGCAATGCCGCGGCCTTCTTCTCGGCCTCGTTCATCCGCATGTCGCGGTTTTCCTGCGCCATCACACGCAGGCTCTGGCCGAGCGGCGTACCGTAGCGTTCCGACTGCATCAGGGACAGGCAGACCGATTTGACGCCTTCCAGACCGGTGCGCTTGGCAAGATTTTCATACGCCACCTTGCGGTCCTGCAGATAGGACAGTTCGGCCGTGGTCAGGGCAAACTCTTCCGACAGCGCCACCGATTGCGTGACGATTTCGGTGGCGACCTTGCGGAACGCGACCTCGACCGACATGCCGGACTCGATGCAGATCAGGAGCAAATCGAGCGCGTCGGGGAAGGCGCGCTTGATCGAGAGCTGGCGCTTGCTGATCGCGTTTTTCAGGAACAGCATCGGCGCCTGCAATCCGGCATAGGCGGCGGCGATGCAGATGCCGAGCTTGACCGGCAGCGAGTTATCCATCTGCATGATCACGAATACGTAGAGAACCGCGCCAACAAACAGCACGGTCGGCGTTACCGCACGGGCGAACAGGAAGGTAATGTAGGGCGCATGGCCGCGATAGCCGGCCATGATCAGCTTGTCGCGCGCGGCTTCCTGTGCCAGCCACTTGCCGAGGTTGAAATCTTCCACCACCTTGGAAACGAGTTGCTTCGGGGTCTGGCGCAGCGACACCTTTTCCGACTTGTTCAACCGGTCACGCTCGCGCTGGCGGAGCCGTTCGCGCTCGCTGGCGACGGCCTTCATCCGCTTGGACAGCCCTTCGCCGGCAAACAGCGGCATGATCAGGGTGTAGGCCGTGGCGCTCGCGGCAATGGCGGCGAGCAGCATGGTCATGAACCGCGCATCATGAAGCTTTTCGATCATAAACTGAATCATAACTGCACCGTCAGAAGTCGAAGTTGATCATTTTCTTCATCACGAGCACGCCGCAGGTCATCCAGCCGACGCAGCACACCACCATGAACTGGCCCATTGGCGTGGTCCAAAGCAGTGAGATGTAGTCGGGCGTCGACATCCAGACCAGCAGCATCACGATCGGCGGCAACGAGCCGATGATGCCCGCGGAGGCCTTGGCTTCCATCGACATCGCCTGGATCTTTTCCGCCATCTTCTTGCGGTCGCGCAGCACCTTGGAGAGGTTACCGAGCGCTTCCGACAGGTTGCCGCCGGACTTCTGCTGGATCGCGATCACGATACCGAAGAAGTTCGCCTCCGGCACCGGCATCCGCTCGAACAGCCGCGCGCAGGCGTCGCCCAGCGGCATGCCGATGGTCTGGGTTTCGATGATGGCAAGGAACTCGCTCTTCAGCGGTTCCGGCGCGTCGGCAGCAACCACCTTGATCGAATCGAACAGCGGCAGACCGGCCTTGATGCCGCGCACGATGACGTCGACGGCATCGGGCAGCGCCTTCAGAAACGCCTTTTCCCGGCGGTTCTTGAGGTAGCCCAGCATCCAGCGCGGCAGGCCGAAGCCGGCGGCGAACGCCATGCCGAGGCCGCCCAACAGTCCGCCGCCGACCGTGAACGCCACCACGAAGCAGACCGCGGCGCAGACGCCAGACACGATCCAGAACTTCTTTGGCGTCCAGGTCCCGAGGCCGGCCTGCGCCAGCCGCATGGACAACGGGACGGACTTTTCCTTCTGGCGGCGCGCCTCGAGCTCCTTCAGCGACCCCTCGACCTGTTCGCGGCGCGAACGCTGCGTCTTGTCGACCTGACGCGCTGCGGGCTCGGTCCGCGCGATCGAGGCGCGGCGGGACTCGGCCTTCTTCTCTCCCGACAGCGACGGATAGATGAAGACCCACGCCAGGCCGCCGATGGCGGTAAAGGCGAGAAAGGCCAGTGCGAGCATCTGCATGTTCATCGCCCGCTCCTTACTTGTTCTCGGCGACTTCGGCGGCGTCGAGCGCTGCCGCGAGCCGCTTCTCTTCGCCGTAGTACCGTGCGCGCTCCCAGAAGCGGGGGCGTCCGATTCCGGTCGAGCGGTGCCGGCCGATGATCTTGCCGTTGGCGTCTTCACCGATCAGTTCATAGACAAACAGATCCTGGGTGATGATGGTGTCGCCTTCCATGCCCATCACCTCGGTGATGTGGGTGATGCGCCGCGAACCGTCGCGCAGGCGCGCGGCCTGCACGATGACGTCGATCGAGGCGCAGATCATCTCGCGAATGGTGCGCGAGGGCAGCGAGAAGCCGCCCATCGTGATCATCGATTCGCATCGTGACATCGCTTCGCGCGGGTTGTTGGCGTGCAGCGTGCCCATCGAGCCGTCATGGCCGGTGTTCATGGCCTGCAGCAGGTCGAATGCCTCGGGTCCGCGGACTTCGCCGACGATGATGCGTTCAGGGCGCATACGCAGGCAGTTGCGGACCAGTTCGCGCATCGTGACCTGGCCTTCGCCCTCGATGTTGGGCGGCCGGGTTTCCAGCCGCACCACATGGGGCTGCTGCAGCTGCAGTTCGGCGGCGTCTTCGCAGGTGATGACGCGTTCGTCGTGTTCGATGAACTGGGTCAGGCAGTTCAGCAGCGTGGTTTTGCCGGAACCGGTACCGCCTGAAATCAGCACGTTGCAGCGGACGCGGCCGATGATCTGAAGGATCTCGGCGCCCTCCGGCGAGATCGCCCCGAACTTGACCAGCTGATCGAGCGTCAGCTTGTCCTTCTTGAATTTTCGGATGGTGAGCGCGGGGCCGTCGATCGCCAGCGGCGGGACGATGGCGTTGACGCGGGAACCGTCGGCGAGACGGGCGTCGCAGATCGGCGAGGATTCGTCGACGCGCCGGCCGACCTGGCTGACGATGCGCTGGCAGATGTTGAGAAGCTGCTGGTTGTCGCGGAACCGGATGCCGGTCTTCTGGATCTTGCCGGCGACTTCGATGAACACCGTGCCGGCGCCGTTGACCATGATGTCGGCGATGTCGTCGCGCGACAGCAGCGGCTCCAGCGGACCGTAGCCGAGCACGTCGTTGCAGATGTCGTCGAGCAGCTCTTCCTGCTCGGCGATCGACATCACGATGTTCTTGATCGCGATGATTTCGTTGACGATGTCGCGGATTTCCTCGCGCGCGGACTCGCCGTCGAGCTTGGCGAGCTGGGCGAGGTCGATCGCCTCGATCAGGGCGCCGAAAATCGTCGCCTTGACCTGGTAGTAATTGTCGGAGCGCTGCGCCTCCTTGGCGGGGGCAGGCGGCGGCGGCTTCGACGGCGCGATCGGCGGCGAGGCAACGGTTGGCGCTGCTACCTCACGCGAAACGGCTGCGGCGCTGGAAACCGGTTCCGGGGCCTGAAAAGCGGGCTTCGGCGCCCGCGTATCGCTATCATTTCCGCTACGCTTACCGAACACGATGATACTCCACGCCGGCCGCCTACTTGGCCCGCAACTTCTCGATCAAGGGTGCAAGGAATGAACCCTTGGGCTTCTTCGTTTCGCCGCGGCCGGTAAGCCGCTGCGCAATTTGCAGGAACATCTCGGTGGTGCGATGATTGGCGGAAATTTCCGCAATCATCTGGCCGTTATTGGCGGCCGAGCCGAACATCTGAGGCTCGAACGGGATCATCGCGATCGGTTGGCTCTCGATTGCCTTGGCGAACTCGTTGGCCGGAATCTCCGGGCGCTTCGGGATGCCGACCTGATTCAGGCAATACAGCGGCGCACGGTCGTTCGGCCGTTGAGCCTTCAGGAGGTCGACGATGTTCTTGGTGTTGCGCAGATTGGCGAGATCGGGCGCCGCGACGATCAGGATGTCGTCGGCCGCGATCAGCGCGCGCTTGGTCCACCCCGTCCATTGATGCGGAACGTCGAGCACGATGCACGGCATCGTGGTGCGCAGCGTATCGAAGATGGAATCGAAGGCGTCGGCGCCGAAATCGTAGACCCGGTCGAGTGTGGCCGGCGCCGCCAGCAGGCTGAGGTGGTCGGTGCATTTCGACAGCAGGCGGTCGATGAAGGCGGTATCGACCCGGTCCGGCGAGAATACCGCGTCCGCGATGCCCTGCGGCGGATCCTGGTTGTAGTCGAGGCCGGCGGTGCCGAAGGCGAGGTCGAGATCGGCCACCACCGAATCCAGCGCGAGATCGCGCGCGATCGCCCAGGCGACGTTGTGAGCGACGGTGGAAGCGCCGACGCCGCCCTTGGCGCCGACGACCGCGATGATGCGCCCGACCGCCTTGGCTTCCGGCGCCGAGAACAGGTTGCAGACCGACCGCACGACGTCGATGGCGGTGACCGGAGCGATCGCGTAGTCGCTGACGCCGCGGCGCACCAGCTCGCGATACAGCGTGACGTCGTTGATCTTGCCGATCACGATCACGCGGGTTCCGGCGTCGCACACGGTGGCGAGCTGGTCGAGGCCGAGCAGGATGTCGTGGCGTCCTTCGGTCTCCAGGATGATCACGTTCGGGGTCGGCGCCGAACGATACGCCTCGATGGCGGCGGCCATGCCGCCCATCTGGATCTTGAGATGCGCCTTGCCGAGACGGCGGTCTTCGCCCGCCGACTGCACGGCAGCCGCGGTTTCAACCGTCTCGCAGAAGGCCTGCACCGATACCCGCGGCGCCGGCGCAATATGATCTTCCATCGGCGGCGTATTGGCCTCCGTCTGCGGTTCTGGGTTCTGGCGCGCGTAGTTGATCATTTGCCGGTGTCGCTGAGTTTGGCCTTGTCGGCCTCGGGATAGGTGGTCGTGGTGGCGGTGCCTTTTTTGTACTTCTCGAAGGCAGCGTTACGCCGCGGCCAGTAGGCAGGCGTTTCCGGGCGCGGCTGGACCAGGTCGGCCGGATTGTCGACCATCGCCGCGAGGTTGCGCTGGTTCGAGCAGCCGAAATTGTAATAGGACTTGTTTTCGTACCAGCCCTTGTTGTTGACCGAAGGCCCGAGGTCCTCAGGCCAGAGGCCGCAGGGACCGGCCACCGCCGAGATCTTCGGATAATTCAGCCGGATCGCCGCCATGTGCCGGGGGTCTTCCGGATGGTACTGGCGAACATTGATCGCCCGCGGCGGCACGCCGGCGGCGGCGAGGGTCGCCTGGATCTCGCGCAGCGAATCCTGGGCGGCGCGCGCGTTCGGGGTATCGACCGGCATGTCGATGCTGATGGCGCCGGTGCCTTCGGCAAGCCAGAGCTGGGCCAAGCCCATCACGTCGGCGCGCTGGGCGGCCGAAATGCCGCCGCGGCCGCGGCCGACGAACACGACGATCGAGCGATCGGCTTCCTGGACCGCGATCGGATGGCGCAGCCGATAGTCGTCGGGCACGCTCGCCGTCGTCACCACGTCGCCGGTGTGCTGGCAGGCGCCGAGCGCCACGGAGACGCCGATCAGCGCTCCCGCTAGCAGGAGCACGCGCTTGCGATCGGCGGGTGTTCTGGATGTCAGCTGTCGTGTCATCGTCCCGCCTCAGTCCGTAATAAAGCCGTAGCTGCCGCGATAATTCCGTGCCGGCTCATTGCGGCCCGGAACGCCGTAGATGCGATTGATGCTGCCGAGCAGGTCGGCCTGCGGGTCCGAGGCGCTGGCAAAGCCGTCATCCGGGCGCGACAGGTCCTTCTGCGCGACCGCGCGGACGACATAGGGCGTCACCAGGATCATCAGCTCGGTCTGGTTGTCGACGAAGTCGCGGCTGCGGAACAGCGTGCCCAACACGGGAATTTCCGCCAGGCCGGGCAAGCCGTTGATCGCCTGCTTGGTCTGCTGCTGGATCAGGCCGGCCAGCGCCATCGAGCCGCCCGAGGGAATTTCGAGGGTCGTTTCCGCGCGGCGGGTCTTGATCGAGGGAATCGTCGTGCCACCCTGGCCGCCGGTTAGCGCGTTCTCGGTCGAAACCTCCGACACTTCCGTCATCACCCGCAGGCTGATCCGTCCCTCGGATAGCACGACCGGCGTGAAGTTGAGCGAGATGCCGAATTTCTTAAAGCTGACGGTCTGGACGCACTGCCCGATCGCGCCGGCTGTGGTTGTCTGGCAAGTCACGCCGGTCGGTATCGGAAACTCGCCGCCCGAGATGAAGGTTGCCGATTCGCCGGAGATCGCGGTCAGGTTCGGTTCCGCAAGCGTCCGCACGACGCCCGCGTTTTCCATCGCGCGCACCGTCGCCTGGACCGACGGTGTCGCCCCGAACGACGTGGTGATGGCGTTATTGGGCACGAGCGGACCGTTGTTTGCCGTGAACGGGTTGGCGTTGTTGAATTTGACGACCGCCGTGCCGTAGTTGAGGTTGGCGGAAAGGTCGATGCCGAGCTGCTTGATGATCGAGCGCTGGACTTCGGCAACCGTGACCTTCAGCATCACCTGGTCGCGACCGCGGACCGCGATCGAATTCGTGACTCGGTCGACGCCGCCGACAAGGCGGGCGGCGAGATCATTGGCCTGCTGGGCCTCGATCGGGTTCGCCGCCGTACCCGACAGCACGACGCCCTCGCCGAGGCCTTCGACCCGGATGTCGGAGTTCGGCAGCGCCTGCTTCAGCGCCGCGCGCAGGCCGTTGAGGTCGCGGGTGACCGCGATGTCATAGGCTGCGATCTGCTGGCCGGCGGAATCGAAGAATACGATGTTGGTCTGGCCGACCGCGGCGCCGATGATATAGGCGCGCTGGGTGGAGCGGACCACGGCATTGGCGATCTTCGGATCGGCCACCAGCACGTCCTTGATGTCGCGCGGCAGGTCGATCACGATGGATTTGCCGATACCGATCGAAAGCGGGCGTGCATTCATCTGTCCGTCGACGGCAACCGGCGCGACAGGGCGATAGTCGGCGGCCACCACCGGCGTCAACGCCGGATTGAGCGTGAGCGCAGCTACGGCCGAAAATGACAGGGCGCGGACCAGGAATGTCCGCATCGGCTGATCTCCCCTGCACTTCATTTCGTGCGTCCTTTCGGTCATTTCTGCATCAACTGCTGGCTGGCAATGCCGTAACGAACGACGTTGACGCCTTCGCCGCGCTTGGATTCGTCAGTCTTGATTTCGACCGTCTTGACGTCGACGATGCTGCGCAGCGCCAGCGACAGCGTGCCGCTCTGGCGCGCGCGGGCGAGCGTCTCGGCCTGTTCGGGCTTCAGCTCCAGGGTGACGGTCTTGCCGACGAGGGCGCTGGTGCCTTCTTTTTCCTTCGGCGCCTGGTCGATCGCGAGAACCCGGACATTGGTCAGGATGATTTCCGCGCTGACGATGTCCGGCGCCTTGTTGTCGGGGTTCTTTTCGCGCTTGGAAAGCAGCACGTCGACGTGGTCGTTCGGCAGAATGAAGCCGCCGGCGCCGGTTTCCGGCGAGATTTCGGTCGAAACCGCCCGGAATCCGGTGGGCAGGATCGCGGCCATGAAGCCGGATCCGTCGGCCTTCACCAGTTTCTGGTCCCGGATTGGCTCGCCCGCGATAAACGGCGAGCGCGCGATCGAACCGGTGACGTCCTTGATGGCGTCGGCCCGGCTGACCCGGCTGATGAAATTGCTGGCGGACGCGGTCGGCCAGCTCTGCCACTGCAGATCATCGGCCTTGACCGACTGGCCGAGGCCGATGTCGGATTTCGCGACAAGAATATCCACCGTCGGCAGCTGAGCGACCGGCGCTGCCGGTGCGTCAGGCTTGTCGGACCCGCTGGCGAGCCAGGCGGCAATGCCGCCGGCACCGATCGCGATGGTCAACACGACAATGCGTGCGGTATTCATACGCTTCACTTTCCACATTACGCCGCGACGCTGCCGCCGCCGTGATGGGAGTTGACCAGCTATTCGTCAAAGCATGGTTAATGAGGCGTGTGTAAATTGCCTTAACGGGGAGTTACTTGCGCCGGTCAGTGCATGGCGAGGTGGGTGAGGTCCACCGCCTTGATCCATTCGGTTTCCGGATAGACCATCAGGGCGCCGATCGCGAGCGCGATGCCGTAGGGGATTCCGCTCTGCTTGTCGTGCAGCCGGTTCAGCCAGGCCTGGCCCGCGAGCGGGTAGGGCAGCGGCCATTGCCGGAACTGGAGCAGCAGGATGGTCAGCGCCCCGCCGAACAGCGACGCATAGACCAGATAGTTAAGCAAATGGTCGAAACCGAACCAGAGCGCCACCCCGGCCGCCACCTTGGCGTCGCCGCCCCCGACCCAGCCCATCGCAAAGCAGCCGAAGGCCGCGACCAGCACGGTCGCGCCGGCGCCGATATGCAGGAGCATGTCGTGCAGGCCCATGCCGCCGAGCACTGCCAGGACCAGAAAACCTCCGACCAGCGCCAGCGAGACCCGGTTCGAGATCGTCATCGTGAAGAGGTCGCTTGCGGCCGCGAACGCCATCAGGGCCGGAAACAGCATGAGACGGGCAATATCGAGGATCATGATTTCACATAGCCCGTACTGATTTCGCGAGGTTCAGGCGCCGTTTCAAGCACCGGCCAAACCTAGCCAGCAGAAATGAACAATCGGAAAACGACCGGAAATATCGCGAGCCGTTGGAAACCGTCCTGGGTGCGAGAACCTGTCGCCGTCCGAAAACGACGAAGGCCCCGGGGCTGCCGGGGCCTTCGAAACTGGTCCGACGGTCGCTTACTTCAGCGAGGTCGAGATCGTGTTGAAGTTGGTCGACAGCTGGCTGCCTACGCCCTTGACGGCGGTGATGATCGCGATCGCGATGCCGGCGGCAATCAGGCCGTATTCGATGGCGGTGGCGCCGGACTCATCCTTCACGAAACGCGAAACGAGATTCTTCATAAGATAACTCCTGTGTACACGTGGCTGGTCGAACTAACGTTTGGTCTCGCCGGCGTTCTCAGCACCGTGACCATGGCGTCACCCTAAGGTGCGACAATTGCGACGCAGTTAATTCGATCGTGCAAAAACGCCGAGAACCGGCTGTTCCTAAGCAGAGTAAATGTTGCATTAAGGCAGTTCATAAAATGCGATTATGCGTCCGCTGACCTTATATCAGGCGGTCGCGCGCACGACGCCGCGCCCGCATGTCGGTGTGATTCATGGCTCCTTAAGCGCCAGCGGATACTCCAGTAGTCTCCGTTCACATGAGGCCGCCATGTCCAATTTGCCCCTCGAAGTCGTTGTGATGCTGGGCCAGACGATGGCGAAGGTCGTGCCGGTCACGATAGCACTGGCGGTTGTGTTCACGGTGCTCTCGTATTTCTGGGCCTGCAATCCCGGGCAGCCCTGGTGGCGCAAGCGCGAACTCGTCACCGACCTCTGCTACTGGTTCTTCGTGCCGATGTTTGCCCGGGTCTTCCGCATCGGGCTGATGGTGCTGGGCGCCAGCATGGTCTTCAACATCAATGACGCCGACGGCCTGATCGCGTTCTACGACAACGGCCATGGTCCGCTGTCGGAGCTTCCGCTCTGGGTCCAGGCGTTGATGTTCCTGGTGGCATCCGACTTCATGCTGTACTGGCTGCATCGCATGTTTCATGGCGGCGGCTTCTGGAAGTATCACGCGATCCATCATTCTTCCGAGGATCTCGAGTGGATTTCCGCGGCGCGCTTTCATCCGGTCAACCTGTTCATCGGAACGATCATGGTCGACGTCATCCTGCTGATGGCGGGTATCTCGCCCAACATCATGCTGTGGGTCGGACCGTTCACGACGTTCCACTCCGCCTTCGTCCACGCCAACCTGAGCTGGACGCTCGGCCCGTTCAAATACGTGCTGGCGACGCCGGTATTCCATCGCTGGCATCACACGTCGCTCGAAGAGGGCGGCAATACCAATTTCGCCGGGACGTTTCCGGTCTGGGACATGCTGTTCGGTACGTTCCGGATGCCGGAAGGCAAGCTGCCGGATAACTACGGCGTCGACAGCGATCAGGCGGTGCCGCACGAGATCGGCGGCCAACTGGCCTATCCGTTTCGGCAATAATTCAACCGGCCGGGAAGCCTCTGCATGAGTATCGACGCCGGAGCGATCCGCCAGGAGAAAGCCTTCAGCCTCGGTCAGGTGCCGACATGGCTTTGGCTCGGGATCGGTGTCTATGCGGTGCTGCTGGTATGCGGCGACCGGCTTCTGAACGATTCCGATACCTACTGGCAAATCTCGATAGGGCAGTGGATCATCGATCACGGGGCGCTTCCGCGTGCCGATATCTATTCCTTCACCAAGGCGGGCGAGCCGTGGACGTCGTCATCCTGGCTGGCGCAGGTGCTGCTTGCGGGCAGCTATGATCTGGCCGGCTGGACCGGGCCGGTGGTGCTGGCTTCGACCAGCATCGCCGCCACCTTTGCGTTTCTCGCCTGGATCCTCGGCTGCCGCATTCCCGCGACCTATGCGCTCGTCGTGACGCTCGCGGCGCTGGTGCTGTCGACGCCGCATTTCCTGGCGCGGCCGCATGTGCTGGTGATGCCGGTCATGCTGGCCTGGGCATACGGCTTGCTGTCGGCGAGCGAGCGCGGCGAAGCGCCGTCATTCTGGCTGCTGCCGCTGATGGCGCTATGGGCTAATTTGCATGGCGGGTTCGTCTTCGGCCTCGTGCTAACAGGCGCATTTGCGATCGACGCGCTGTGGAATGCCGATGTCGCGCGGCAAAAGCCGTTGGTGCTGCGCTGGGCGGCCTTCGGCGTCGGCGCGTTGATGGCGTGCTGCGCCACGCCGTATGGATGGGGATCCATCCTCGCCTCGCGCAAGATCCTCGATCTCGGCGAGTTGCTGCATCTGATCTACGAATGGATGCCGGCCGATTTCACCAACCTCGGCGCGTTCGAGATATCGATCCTGGTGCTGATCGCCGCAGCACTTTACTCAGGCGTCAAGCTGTCGCCGCCGCGGATCGCGCTGGTGCTGGGCCTGCTGCACATGGCGCTTTCGCATGTCAGGAATCTAGAGATATTCGCGCTGCTGCTGCCGCTCGTCGCGCTTGCGCCGGTGGCCTCGCAGTTCGCGCTGCAGCCGGCCAGATTCGCCAGGATCACCGCGCCGCTCGCTTCCGCCGCCGTACTGGCCATCATGCTCGGTGCTTCGACCTGGGCGCTCGCGGCGAGGTCGGCGTTTTCGCCGCCCGAGGTGCAGTCGCCCGCGGCCGCCGTCGAGGCGCTGCAAGCGCACCATCCCAGGCGGGTCCTCAACGACCTCCCGTTCGGCGGCTACATGATCTGGCGCAAGATGCCGGTATTCATCGACGGGCGGGCCGAGTTGTACGGCGAGGCGTTCGAAATGGCCTATTACCGCGCGCTGCAGCTCAAGGACGCCAACCAGTTTCTCGACATCCTCAAGACCTGGGACATCGATGCCGTGCTGCTGACGCCGTCGACGCCGGCCGTGGGCCTGCTCGATAACATCGGCGGCTGGCAGCGGGTCTATTCCGACCGGAACGCCGTGCTGCACGTTCGTACCGATCACTGAGCGCCGTGCCATGACCCACCGCAATCAATCCCTCGATGTGTTGCGTGGCGTGGCCATCCTGCTCGTCGTTCTCGTGCATTGCGCGATCGCGGCAAGCGGCAGCGTCCCCGGCCTGACGGCGTTTGCCCATGAGCATGGTGAACGCGGCGTCCAGCTCTTCTTCATCGTCAGCGGTTACACGATGATGCTGACCTTCGGTGACAAGCTCGGTCCGGCCGCGATCCAATCGTTCTATATTCGACGCGCGTTCAGGATCGTGCCGCTGTTTTGGGCCGCCATCCTGCTCTATCTCCTGATCACTGGGGGAGAGGGCTTCAAGTTCTGGGCGCCCGACGGGATCGCGACAAGCGACGTGGTGCTGACATTCCTCTTTATGCATTGGAGCAGTGTCACCGCGTTCAACTCGGTGGTTCCGGGCGGATGGAGCATCGCCGTGGAAATGCAGTTTTACCTGCTGTTCCCGCTGCTGATGTTTCTGTTCCGGCGGCCGAACGGCCCGATCCTGGTTTACGCCGGGATCGCGCTGATCAGCGTCTTCGGGAAATTCGCAGCCGACTTGTATCTCCTTCCGCGTCTCGCCGCGTCGCTGCCGCAAGACCAGGCCTATCTCGCCAACGGCTTTTTCTATTGCTGGCTGCCGCATCAGCTGATCTGCTTCGGGTTCGGCATTCTGCTCTACGACTTCATCGAGCTGAAGAACAAGCCGTTACTCGGCGCGGTGTTGCTGGCCGGAGCGTCGCTGTTGTTCTCGACATGGGGTGCGGAAGTCGTGCTGTTGTTTGCGCTGGCCTGCGGGGTTCTCGCCGCGAATGTCAGGCTCTCTTTCGTCGGTCTTCTGGGCCGCCACTCCTACGCGATCTACCTCGTGCACTTCGCGCTGGTGTCGGCGGTCGCGGCGCTGTGGCCGATGGGGCTGGTGCCGCTGTTCGTGCTGGTCACCGGCGCTTCGCTGGCGCTGAGCTATTTCGTGATCGAGCCTTTGATCGAGCGCCGTTTCAACCGGCTCGGCCATGCCCTTGCGGCGGCGGTCCGGGCGCCGAAGGCCGTTGCAGCGGCGAGCTGACGTCCGCGCGGATCGTGCGGCGCAAGCTGGCAGGCCGGCCCCAATTCCGGTAAGACGCAGGACATGTCCAACCTGCCGATCGAAGTCGTCGACATGCTCGGCCAGACCCTGGCCAAGGTGCTGCCGGTCACGCTCGCGCTCGCGCTGCTGTTCTCGGTGCTGTCGCATTTCTGGGCCTGCAATCCCGGCCGGCCGTGGTGGCGCAAGCGCGAACTCGTCACCGATCTCAGCTACTGGTTCCTGGTTCCGCTGTTCGCGCGCGTATTCCGGATCGGGCTCGCGGTGCTCGCCGCGGCGCTGATTTTTGGGATCAATGACGCCGATGCCTTGACCGCCTTCTACGACAACGGCCATGGCCCGCTGGCGGAATTGCCGCTTTGGCTGCAGGCGGTACTTTCCCTGGTGCTGGCCGATTTCATGATGTACTGGCTGCACCGCATGTTCCATCGCAGCGGCTTCTGGAAATACCACGCCATTCATCATTCGTCCGAGGACGTCGACTGGATCTCGGCGGCGCGCTTCCACCCGGTCAACCTGCTGCTGGGCACCATCGGCGTCGACGTCGTCCTGTTGCTGGCCGGCATTTCACCGGTCGCGATGGTGTGGCTCGGCCCGTTCAACATTTTCCATTCGGCCTTCGTTCACGCCAACCTGAACTGGACGCTCGGGCCGTTCAGATATGTGCTGGCGACGCCGGTGTTCCATCGTTGGCATCACACCTCGCGCGAGGAAGGCGGCGACACCAATTTTGCCGGCACCTTTCCGCTCTGGGATATCCTGTTCGGTACCTTCCGGATGCCGGCGGACCGGTTGCCGGACAATTACGGCATCGAGGACCAGGCGTTGTTTCCGTGCGAGCTTGCCGGGCAACTGGCCTATCCGTTCCGGAAATAACAGCCTCGTCCGGGAAACCGCGGGCATTTCGGATTTGCCGGGCCCCCTTTGCACTTCTTTCATGAATTGTCGTCAGATTCAGCCCGTCGGGCGCCGGTCCGCTGCGTATCGCTTTTGCCGGCTTGTAACGCCCCGGAGTAGAGTATGTTCAGGTTCCAGCGTATTCGCGCGTGCGCGCGTTTTGGATTGCGTTCCGTCGCGGTTGCAACACTGCTGTGGCCAGCGGTGTGTCTCGGCGCGCCTGACCCGGACAAAATCTCGGTTTATGTCGACCAGGCCAAGCTGCTCAAGCTGCCTGCCAAGGTCGCGACCATCATCGTCGGAAACCCGCTGATCGCGGACGTCACGCTGCAGAGCGGCGGCATCGTCGTTGTCACCGGCAAGGGCTATGGCGCGACCAATTTCATTGCGATGGACCGTGGCGGCGACGTGCTGGTGGATCGCCAGATCCAGGTCGAAGGCCCGACTGAACGGCTTGTCACCGTCTACCGTGGCGTCGAACGCGAATCCTATAGCTGTGCGCCGATCTGCCAGCGCCGGATCACGCTCGGCGACGGCGAACATTATTTCAAAGCGGCGATCGACCAGGCCGGTTCGCTCTCCAGCCAGGCCTCGGGTGCTGCGGCTGCCGGCTCCAAATCGTCCAACTGACCGTGCTTCGCCGATCCTTTCACTGATCCTTGCGTGGCGCGGAAGGTGCCCGCGTGACGCGTCAGGCGATCGTCCGGCATGGTTAAGATTTGCCTGACGGAACGGGGCGTTCCGTCCGCATCGGACGAAACACTTCAACAATCAGTTTCAGGTACTCCTCCACGGGAGTTCTCCTGCGTCTTGAGGTTTCCTCGATGTCCTCGCCCGCCGCTCCCGCCGGAAATATCCTGCGCCGGTTTCGCCGCAACCACCGCGGCTCCGCCGTGGTCGAGTTCGCGCTGGTGGCGCCGATATTCTTCGGATTGCTGTTCGCGATCATCGAGCTGGCGCTGGTGTTCTTCGCCAGCCAGATGCTCGAGACCGTGACGCAGGATTCCGCGCGCACGATCATGACCGGTCAGGCGCAGAACGGCCAGGTCACGGGCTGTTCGACGCCCTGCACCCAGGCGCAATTCAAGGACCTCGTTTGCAGCAAGATCACCATGATGTTCGATTGCGTCAACGGTATCTCGATCGACGTGCAGAGCTATTCCGCGTTCGGCTCCGTCAACATCGCCAGCCCGATCGATGCCAGCAAGAATTTCGTGGCGCCGAACAACTATCTGACCGGCGGCCCCAACGATATCGTCGTGGTGCGGATCTTCTATAAATGGCCGCTGGTCGTGACCGGGCTCGGCTTCAATATCGCGAATCTGAGCGGCAGCAAGCGGCTGTTGACCGCGACCGCCGCGTTCCAGAACGAACCGTACTAGGGCGGGCCGATGAAACCGATCATGGATATGTGGCTTCGCGCGCGGCGCTCGGCGCTGGCTCTGTTCGGCGATATCAGCGGCCTTGCCGCAACCGAATTCGCCCTCGTCGTTCCGGTGATGCTGGTGCTGTTCTTCGGCACCGACGAGTTTGCATCCGGCATCGCCGTCAGCCGCAAGGTGACGCTGATGGCGCGGACGCTGTCCGATCTGACGTCGCAAAACACCTCCGTCAACGATACCCAGTTGACGAACATCCGCAACGCCAGCGTGGCGATCATGACGCCTTATTCGGCGACGCCGGTCAAATCCACCATCACCGAACTCTATGTCGATCCCAATACGCTGGCGGCGCGGGTGCAATGGAGCAAGGGCGACGCGCCGCGGACGGTGGGAACCACGGTTGTGATCCCGGGCGCGCTTCAGGTCAAAGGCAGCTATCTGATTTACAGCGAGGTCAGCTACGCCTTTGTCCCGACGGTCGGCTATGTCCTGAAGAACTCGATTACGCTGAAAGACTTCACCCTTACCCGCCCGCGTCAGTCGACCTGCGTGATCTATCCGACGCCCGCTGCAGGTAGTCCGTCTCCTCCCTGTCCGACGTCGTAATCGACGCCGCGCCGGAGGTCGCCGTATTCAAATAGAGTCGTGTTCAAATGGAAAGGCCACGCCATGGGCGCGGTCTCTCAAGTGAAATGAAAAAGGCCGCGCTTTGGCGCGGCCTTTGATCATTTCGAGGCAATCCTTGGGGCCCACCGTGAAGGGTGCGCCCTGGCAGATCGCTTATCCGGCGGCGCGCAGATTGTCGGCCGAAGATTTGCCAGAGCGACGATCTGCCACGATTTCGTAGGAGATCTTCTGGCCTTCACGCAGTGTCCCAAGACCGGCACGTTCGACAGCGCTGATGTGCACGAACACGTCATTGCCGCCGTCATCGGGCTGGATGAAGCCATAACCCTTGGTTGCGTTAAACCACTTCACGGTTCCCATGCTCACGGGGGTAGTCCCTTCTCAGATATACAAGTCGTAGCCCGCCTCTCGACGGTCTGGTGATATCGAATTTTTGGAAGGGTCGTCAGCGTCTAAACCGGCTGTACCGGTGGATAGCTAATGTCGTCCGGCCGAAAATCGATGGACAATATTATTCGATAGTAGGGTCCAAAACAATCCTGACGTGCACGATTTTTTGATTCGGCCGGCAGCCGACCGCCCTCGCGCGCAACACGGGCGTGTCGGGCGCGATCTTAAAGGCGGTGGCAGGCGCCCCTTAGCGGCGGCGGAACTGGCCGCCGCGCGGAGGTCCGCCCCGCGGGGCACCGGTGCTCGGACGCTCGTCCTTGTGACGGAAGATCAGGCGGCCCTTCTCCAGGTCATAAGGCGACATTTCGATCGTGACCCGATCGCCCGCCAGCGTCTTGATCCGGTTCTTCTTCATCTTGCCCGCGGTGTAGGCAACGATCTCGTGCCCGGCGTCGAGCTGCACGCGGTAGCGCGCGTCGGGGAGGATTTCGGTCACCAGTCCTTCGAACTGGATCAGCTCTTCTTTAGCCATGGTTGTCTCCAGATCGATCGAGGCTTAGCGCTGCGGTCGGTGGGTACGATTGGGTTGGGTATTCGGACGGCTCTCGCGATGCAAGAAGGCGACGCCTTGAATGCCTTCGCTTTGACCGGCCTGGCTCTTGCCGCCCTGCTGAGCCGGGCGCGGCTGCTCGTGCCGGTTCGGCTGCGGCGCGGCATTATTACCACCGCCGCGGCGGGGACGGCGAGGGCCTTTTGCGCCCGGCGCCGCATCATGTCCCCGGGATTCTTGGCCTCTCGGCTCATGTCCCCTGGATTCGTGTCCTCTGGAATCCTGGGTCCTGGCGCCGTGGCCGCGCGGTGCGGACCGTCCGCCCCGGTTTTGCGCAGGACGTTGCGAGGCGGCCGCCGGCGCGGCGTCGCGGGTGCCCGGCGTGCGCCGGTCTTCGCGCGGCAGGGTGATGCGGATCAGCCGTTCGATGTCGCGCAGATAGCCCATTTCCTCGGCACCGGCGATCAGCGAGATCGCGACGCCCTCGGCGCCGGCGCGCGCGGTGCGGCCGATGCGATGGACGTAGGTTTCGGGAATGTTGGGCAGGTCGAAATTCACCACATGGCTGATGCCGTCGACGTCGATGCCGCGGGCGGCGATGTCGGTGGCGACCAGGGTGCGGATCTCACCGCTGCGGAACGCCGCCAGCGCCCGCTCGCGGTTGTTCTGTGACTTGTTGCCGTGGATGGCGTCGGCCCGGATGCCGACCTTGGCGAGGCCCTTCACGACCTTGTCGGCGCCGTGCTTGGTGCGGGTGAAGATCAGCGCGCGGTCGACCGGCTCCTGCTTCAGGAGCTGGGCCAGCACGCCGGCCTTGGCGGCGAAATCCACCTGGATGATGCGCTGGGTGATGCGCTCGACAGTGGAGGCCACCGGCGTCACCGCCACGCGGGCGGGGTCGCGCAGCATCGCCTCGGCGAGTTCGGCGATGTCCTTGGGCATGGTGGCCGAGAAGAACAGCGTCTGCCGCTTGATCGGCAGCTTGCCGACGATTTTGCGGATGTCGTTGATGAAGCCCATGTCGAGCATGCGGTCGGCTTCGTCGAGCACCAGAAACTCGACAGAACCGAGCTTCAGGCCGTTGCTCTGCACGAGGTCGAGCAGGCGGCCGGGCGTGGCCACCAGGACGTCGACGCCCTGCATCAGCGAGCGGACCTGACGGCCCATCGGCACGCCGCCGATCGCCAGCGTCGAGCTCAGTCGGATGTGGCGGCCATAGGCGTTGAAGCTGTCGAGGATCTGGCTCGACAATTCGCGGGTCGGGCTCAGCACCAGGACGCGGCAGGTCTTGGGCTGTGGCTTGATGCGGTTTTCCAGCAGGCGGTGCAGGATCGGCAGTGCGAAGGCCGCGGTCTTGCCGGTGCCGGTCTGGGCGATGCCGACGACGTCACGGCCGGTAAGTGCGATCGGGATGGTCTGGGCCTGGATGGGTGTGGGCGTCTCGTAATTTTCTTCCTTGAGCGCACGCGAAATGGGATCGGCGAGGCCGAATTCCTGAAAGGAGGTCAAAAGCGGGGGTTCTTTCCATTAAAAAAGCAGCGCCCGGCGGATTTTCGGCCAGGTGCACGAGGGGTGTCTGAGACACCCGCGTGTTTGGGGCGTCGGTTTTGGTCGCTGAAGGGGCAAGCCAGAAACCGTCGGACGGGATCAGAACACGCGGCTCGCAAGGACCTGATGATTCTCTAGGTCACGTACCTCATATGGAACACGAACGCGGCGCTTTCAAGGTAAAACCTGCCAGATCGGCCGACGCAGTTAAGAAATGGGTCGAAATTCACGGGTTCCATTCCCCGGTCCGCTGCCGGCGTGCCTCGGAAGAGGAAATATCGTGCCGGAATTTTAGTCAGATCGCATCAGCTGCACAAAATATAGATAGTTTGCCGCCAAAGCATACATTTTTTTGGCCCGAATATTAGGCGGAAAATCTCGGCGATTTTGCGATGTTGAGCAATTTTGAAAGATAAATCATTGGCTTAAGAGGCTTTACCTCCGTGGCATGGTTCTTGCGATTCCATTAACGCAGGCGGCCGTTGGGGCCGTTTCGCAGCGTTTTACGCCTGCGTCAGGGAGATGACATTTCATGCTTACACAGCTTACCCACGATATAGCGAAGATGAGCCGCCGCCGCTGGCTCGCGGCGACCGCCGGCCTGGTTTTGGGTCTGGCCACATTCACCCATGCGAAAGCCGCCGACGACACCATCAAGGTCGGCGTCCTGCACTCGCTTTCCGGCACCATGGCCATCAGCGAAACCACGCTGAAGGACACCATCCTCTTCCTGATCGACGAGCAGAACAAGAAGGGCGGCGTACTCGGCAAGAAGCTCGAGGCCGTCGTGGTCGATCCCGCTTCGAACTGGCCGCTGTTTGCCGAAAAGGCCCGCGAGTTGATCACCAAGGACAAGGTCGCCGTTGTGTTCGGCTGCTGGACTTCGGTGTCGCGCAAGTCCGTGCTCCCGGTGTTCAAGGAGCTGAACAGCATCCTGTTCTACCCCGTGCAGTACGAGGGTGAAGAGAGCGAGCGCAACGTGTTCTACACCGGAGCGGCGCCGAACCAGCAGGCGATCCCCGCGGTCGACTACCTGATGAAGGACGAAAAGGTGAAGCGCTGGGTGCTGGCCGGCACCGACTACGTCTATCCGCGCACCACCAACAAGATTCTCGAAGCCTACTTGAAGTCGAAGGGCGTCAAGCAGGAAGACATCATGATCAACTACACGCCGTTCGGTCACAGTGACTGGCAGACGATCGTGGCCGACATCAAGAAGTTCGGCTCGGCCGGCAAGAAGACCGCCGTGGTCTCCACCATCAACGGCGACGCCAACGTTCCCTTCTACAAGGAACTCGGCAACCAGGGCATCAAGGCGACCGATATTCCGGTTGTCGCGTTCTCGGTCGGCGAAGAAGAGCTCGCCGGCATCGACACCAAGCCGCTGCTCGGCCATCTCGCCGCGTGGAACTACTTCGAGTCGATCAAGACGCCCGAGAACGAGAAGTTCATCAAGGCGTGGCAGACCTACACCAAGAACCCGAAGCGCGTGACCAACGATCCGATGGAAGCGCACGTCATCGGCTTCGACATGTGGGTCAAGGCGGTCGAGAAGGTGAAGTCGACCGACGCCGACAAGGTGATCGACGCGCTGCCCGGCATCGAAGCCAAGAACCTGACCGGCGGCACCTCGAAGATGCTGCCGAACCATCACATCACCAAGCCGGTGTTCATTGGCGAAATCAAAGGCAACGGCCAGTTCGACGTGGTGTGGAAGACCCCGGGCCTGGTGGCCGGCGATGCATGGTCGAAGGAGCTCGACGGCTCCAAGGACCTGATCGGCGACTGGGTTGGCAAGAAGTGCGGCAACTACAACACCAAGACCAACAAGTGCGGCGGTCAGGGTTCCTGATCTCCTGAGCGGACGACACGAAGACTTCCAAGAGCAAGAAGACTTCCAAGAGACCGAGACCGGAGAGGGCGGCATGCTGCCGCCTTCTCCCCACACTCCCGCCGGGGTCGTACAGTGCTTGGCAATTTCCTCGATCGCCTTCGCGTGCTTTGCTTCTCGCTGCTGCTGGTCGCGGCTTTCGCCGTGCCGGCTTTTGCCGGTCCGTTCGAGGATGCGGTCACCAAATTCGCCAATGACGATTTTTCCGATACCGACGACGCCGTCGGCGCGATCGCGACCTCGGGCAATCCGCTGGCCTTCACCATCATCAGCGCGCTCGGGGACGGCCGGCTTGCGGCCGATCCCGATACCAAAAAGGTTTTCGTCACCGGGACCGACGACAAGGTCATCGATGCCGCGACGGGTGCCGCCGTCGACAAGCTGCCGGACAATGCGGCCGCCGTTCGCCTCAACAACCGCCTGCGCCGCACCGTGGAAGCCGCCCTTGGCGGCCTGACCCTGCTGTCGCCAGATCCTGCCAAGCGGATCGCGGCCGCGCAGTCGGTGTTCAAGACCCACGACGAGACCATGCTGCCGGTGATCGACGGCGCGCTGGCAAAGGAAACTAACAAGGCGGCGAAGGCCGCCTTTACTGAGGCCCGCGCCGCCATCCTGCTCTACAAGCCCGATGCCACCGACGTCGAGAAGCTCGAAGCCATCGCCACCGTCAGGGCGCGTGGCGACCAGGAAGCGATGGCGCTGCTCACCGGGCTCGGCAGCGATCAGCCGCCGGCGATCGCGAACGCCGCGGCAGGTGCTACGGCCGCCATTCAGCGCACGCTGGCGCTGTGGTCCACCGTGCAGAACGCCTGGTACGGCCTGTCGCTGGGGTCGGTGCTGCTGCTCGCCGCGATCGGCCTTGCCATCACCTTCGGCGTGATGGGCGTCATCAACATGGCGCATGGCGAGATGGTGATGATCGGCGCCTACACCACCTTCGTGGTGCAGGAAGTCATTCGCACCCGCTATCCCGGCCTGTTCGACTATTCGCTGCTGATCGCGGTGCCGCTGGCCTTTATCGTCGCCGGCGCGCTCGGCGTCGTGATCGAACGCTGTATCATCCGCTTCCTCTACGGCCGGCCGCTGGAAACGCTGCTGGCGACCTGGGGCCTGTCGCTGGTGCTGCAGCAGGCGGTGCGCACCGCATTCGGCCCGACCAACCGCGAGGTCGGCAATCCCTCCTGGATGAGCGGTGCGTTCGAACTCGGCCAGATCACCATCACTTATAACCGGCTCTGGATCCTCTGCTTTACGCTCGCGGTCTTCGCCATCCTGCTCGCGATGCTGCGCTACACCGCGCTTGGCCTCGAGATGCGCGCCGTCACGCAAAACCGCCGCATGGCGGCGTCGATGGGCATCGCCACCTCGCGTGTCGATGCGCTGACCTTCGGTCTCGGCTCGGGCATCGCCGGGATCGCCGGTGTGGCGCTGTCGCAGATCGACAATGTCAGTCCCAATCTCGGCCAGAGCTACATCATCGACAGCTTCATGGTGGTGGTGTTCGGCGGCGTCGGTAATCTCTGGGGCACGCTGGTCGGCGCCTTCACGCTCGGCATCGCCAACAAGTTCCTGGAGCCGGTCGCGGGCGCCGTGCTCGGCAAGATCGCCATTCTCGTGCTGATCATCCTGTTCATCCAGAAGCGGCCGCGCGGGCTGTTCGCGCTCAAGGGCCGGGCGGTGGAAGCATGATGCCGCATGTCCTGACGCGCTCGCTGGATCGCAGCGCCACGGTCTTCCTGCTCGTGGTCGCAGGCCTCGGCGTGCTGATCCCGCTGTCCAACCTGTTGCTGCCGGCGGGTTCGTTTTTCCAAGTGCCGACCTATCTGGTCGCGCTGTTCGGTAAATATGTCTGCTACGCCATCCTGGCGCTCTCGATCGACCTGATCTGGGGCTATTGCGGCATTCTCTCGCTCGGCCACGGCGCCTTCTTCGCGCTCGGCGGCTATGCGATGGGCATGTACCTGATGCGCCAGATCGGCAGCCGCGGCGTCTACGGCAATCCGATCCTGCCCGACTTCATGGTGTTCCTGAACTATCCAAAACTGCCCTGGTACTGGCACGGCTTCGATATGTTCTGGTTCGCGGCATTGATGGTGCTGCTGGTGCCCGGGCTGCTGGCATTCTGCTTCGGCTGGCTGGCGTTCCGGTCGCGAGTCACCGGCGTCTATCTTTCCATCATTACGCAAGCGATGACCTACGCGCTGCTGCTGGCGTTCTTCCGCAACGATTTCGGCTTCGGCGGCAATAACGGCCTGACCGACTTCAAGGACATTCTCGGCTTCAACGTGCAGGCCGACGGCACCCGCGCGGCGTTGTTCGTGCTGAGTTGTCTGGCGCTGATCATCGGCTTCCTGATCTGCCGCGCGGTCGTGACCTCGAAACTGGGCAAGGTGCTGATCGCGGTCCGCGATGCCGAATCGCGCACGCGGTTCCTCGGTTATCGCGTCGAATCCTACAAGCTGTTCGTGTTCACGCTGTCGGCCTGCATGGCCGGCGTGGCCGGCGCGCTCTATGTGCCGCAGGTCGGCATCATCAATCCCGGCGAATTCGCACCGGGCAATTCGATCGAGGCGGTGATCTGGGTCGCGGTCGGCGGCCGCGGCACACTGATCGGGGCGGCGCTCGGCGCCGTCGTCGTCAACTATGCGAAAACCGTCTTCACGTCGGGCCCGCTGGCGCCGTACTGGCTATTCATGCTGGGCGCGCTGTTCATCCTGGTGACGCTGCTGCTGCCGAAGGGGATCATCGGCACCTTCAACGCCTGGTGGGAACCGTACAACGCCAAACGAATGTCGGCGGACGCGACAAGTGCTGCGCGCGAAGACGGCGTCAGCGAACCGAACCCGGCGGAGTGAGCGAATGAGCATCATGGAGGGTGGAAGGACGACGTCCGCGCTGCTCTATCTCGACGGCGTGCATGTCTCGTTCGACGGTTTTCACGCCATCAACAACCTGTCGCTGACGCTGCAGCCCGGCGAGATGCGCGCCATCATCGGCCCGAACGGCGCCGGCAAGACCACGATGATGGACATCATCACCGGCAAGACCAAGCCGGACGAGGGCACGGTGCTGTTCGACGGCATCACCGACCTGACCCGGCTCGACGAAACCCGCATCGCCGAACTCGGCATCGGCCGCAAGTTCCAGAAGCCGACGGTGTTCGAGAGCCAGACCATCGAGGACAACCTGCTGCTGGCGCTGAACGTCGATCACAGCGTCAAGGGCACGCTGTTCTGGCGCGAGAGCAAGCCGGAAACCGAGCGGATCGAGCGCGTGCTGGAAACCATTCGCCTGAAAGACTCGCGCAACCGCCTCGCGGGAAGCCTCTCGCACGGCCAGAAGCAGTGGCTGGAGATCGGCATGTTGCTGGCGCAGGATCCGAAGCTATTGCTGGTCGACGAACCCGTCGCCGGGATGACCGACGTCGAGACCCACCAGACCGCCGAGCTGCTCAAGGAAATCAACAAGGAAAAGACCATCATGGTGGTCGAGCACGACATGACCTTCGTGCGTGAGCTCGGCGTCAAGGTGACGTGCCTGCACGAGGGCACGGTATTGGCCGAAGGAACGATCGATCAGGTCTCTACCAACGAGCGTGTCGTCGAAGTGTATTTGGGGCGCTGATCCATGCTGAAAGTCGACAACATCAATCTCTATTACGGCGCGGCGCAGGCGTTGCGCGGCGTTTCGGTCGCGGCCGAAACCGGCAAGGTATTGTGCGTGCTCGGCCGCAACGGCGTCGGCAAGACTTCCCTGCTACGCGCGATGGTGGGCCAGTACCCGGTGGCCAGCGGATCGATCACGCTCGACGGCAAGGACATCACGACGATGAAGCCGTACGAGCGCGCACGGGCCGGCATCGGCTTCGTGCCGCAGGGCCGCGAGATCTTTCCGCTGCTGACGGTGGAGGAAAATCTCAAGACCGGCTTCGGCCCGCTCAAGCGCGAGGACCGCAATATCCCCGACGACGTGTTCTCGCTGTTTCCGGTGCTGGATTCGATGCTGGGCCGACGCGGTGGCGATCTGTCCGGCGGACAACAACAGCAACTGGCGATCGGTCGCGCGCTGGTGATGCGGCCGAAATTGCTGCTGCTCGACGAGCCGACCGAAGGCATCCAGCCCTCGATCATCAAGGATATCGGCCGCGCCATCTCCTATCTGCGCAGCCTCGGCAACATGGCGATCGTGCTGGTCGAACAATATCTCGACTTTGCCTGCGAGCTCGGCGACAATTTCGCGGTCATGGACCGGGGCGCGGTGAAATATGCCTGCGATCGCTCGAACCTCGATCCTGCCGAAATCAGCCGCCAGATGGCGCTGTGACAATAGCGTTTTCAAGCGAAGTGGTTTTCCGGTTCGCGTGAAGAAAACGCGTCAAATATAGAGCGTTTTCAAGCGAAGTGGTTTCCGGTTCGCGTGAAGAAAATGCGTCAAAAATAAAGCCTTGAGGAAGCAGATGCGGACCGACACCACGCACGCGGCGGCAGCGACATTCGCGGCCAACCGGGCCCAGGGCGCGGTGAAGTTCGGCGTGCACCTGCAGGACGGCGTTACCCGTCGCGGCATCTTGCATGAGTCAGGCTCGCTGCGCGTGCGCTTTCCCTCGCCGGAGGCCGAGGGGCTGTCGGGTGTGTTCGTCAATACCGCCGGTGGTATCGCCGGCGGCGACCGCTTCGATATCGCTATCACGGCGGGCGAGGGCGCGCGGCTGACGCTGACGACGGCGGCGGCAGAAAAAGTCTACCGCGCGCCGGGACCTGTTGCGGAGCTCAACATCGCGCTGAAGGCCGAGGCCGGCGCGCATCTCGCCTGGCTGCCGCAGGAAACCATCCTGTTCGACCGGGCACGGATATCGCGGCGGATTGATCTTGATCTCGCGGAAAGCGCCTCGCTGCTGTTGTGCGAAATCGTGGTGTTCGGCCGTTCGGCGATGGGCGAACGGATGCTGCACGGCGAATTCGTCGACCGTTGGCGCCTGCGTCGCGGCGGCAAGCTTGTTTTTGCGGAAACCATCCGGCTGGACGGCGAGATCGGCGAGAAGCTGGCGCGGCCGGCGGTTGCCAAAGGCGGCGTCGCCATTGGCACCGCGCTGATCGTGCCGGGTGATGAGGCCGTGGTGGAGCGGATCCGCGAAGCTTCGGACACGTTCGGCGGCGAAGTCGGAATCTCCGCCTGGAATGGATTTGCAATGGCGCGCTTCTGTGGCCAAGATGCGGCGCGGCTCCGCGCCGACATGATGGCCGTGCTCGGTCGCGCCAGCGGCGTGGCGCTGCCGCGGCTTTGGCTCAATTAGGACCCGGCTCAACTAGATCTTCAAACTATCAGAGTGCTCGCATGAACCTGTCTCCCCGCGAAAAGGACAAGCTCTTGATCTCGATGGCGGCCATGGTGGCGCGCCGCAGGCTGGAGCGCGGCGTCAAGCTCAACCATCCCGAGGCGATCGCCATCATCTCCGATTTCATCGTCGAGGGCGCGCGCGACGGCCGCACCGTCGCCGAACTGATGCAGGCCGGCGCAGAGGTGATCACCCGCGCGCAGGTGATGGATGGCATCCCCGAAATGATCCACGACATCCAGGTGGAAGCGACGTTTCCGGACGGCACCAAGCTCGTCACCGTGCATGAGCCGATCAGGTGACGCAGTCATTCCGGGGCGGCCGGTACGGCCGAACCCGGAATCCAGAAGTGATTATCTCGAACTTCCGGATTCACGCTTCGCGTGCTCCGGAATGACGGAGGAAAGACAGAAAATGATTCCCGGCGAACTCTTCATCAAGGACGGCGAGATCGAACTCAACGCCGGCCGCAAGACGGTGACGCTCACGGTCGCCAATACCGGCGACCGCCCGATCCAGGTCGGCTCGCACTATCATTTCTTCGAAACCAATCCGGCGCTGAAATTCGACCGCAAGAAAGCCCGCGGCATGCGGCTCGACATCGCCGCCGGCACCGCGGTGCGGTTCGAGCCCGGCCAGACCCGCGACGTGCAGCTTGTCGCACTCGCCGGCAAGCGCGTGATCTACGGTTTTCGTGGCGACGTGCAAGGAAAGCTCTGAACCACAAGCTGTGATCCATTCGGCAATGATGAAGGCTGGAGCCTGATATGTCCGTGAAAATCAAACGTTCCGTCTATGCCGACATGTTCGGGCCTACTACCGGCGACAAGGTGCGGCTGGCCGATACCGATCTCATCATCGAGGTCGAGAAGGATTTCACCGTCTACGGCGAGGAGGTGAAGTTCGGCGGCGGCAAGGTGATCCGCGACGGCATGGGGCAATCGCAGGTCACCAACCGGCAGGGCGCGGCCGATACCGTGATCACCAATGCGCTGATCGTCGATCACTGGGGCATCGTCAAGGCCGACGTTGCGATCAAGGAGGGCATGATCGCAGGCGTAGGCAAGGCCGGCAATCCCGACATCCAGCCCGGCGTCACCATCGTGATCGGCCCCGGCACCGACGTCATCGCGGGCGAGGGCAAGATTCTCACCGCCGGCGGTTTCGACAGCCACATCCATTTCATCTGCCCGCAGCAGATCGAGCACGCGCTGATGAGTGGCGTCACGTCGATGCTGGGCGGCGGCACCGGTCCGTCGCACGGCACCTTCGCCACCACCTGCACGCCCGGCCCTTGGCACATGGGCCGGATGATCCAGTCGTTCGACGCGTTCCCGGTCAATCTCGGCATTTCCGGCAAGGGCAACGCCTCGCGCCCCGCGGCACTGGTCGAGATGATCAAGGCCGGCGCCTGCGCGCTGAAACTGCACGAGGACTGGGGCACCACGCCGTCGGCGATCGACAACTGCCTGTCGGTGGCCGATGACTACGACGTCCAGGTAATGCTGCATTCGGACACGCTGAACGAATCCGGCTTCGTCGAGGACACCGTGAAGGCGTTCAAGGGCCGCACCATCCACGCCTTCCATACCGAAGGCGCCGGCGGCGGCCATGCGCCTGACATCATCAAGATCGCCGGCCTGAAGAACGTGCTGCCGTCCTCGACCAACCCGACCCGGCCGTTCACCCGCAACACCATCGACGAGCATCTGGACATGCTGATGGTGTGCCACCATCTCGATCCCTCGATTGCGGAAGACCTCGCCTTTGCCGAAAGTCGCATCCGGAAAGAAACCATCGCGGCCGAAGACATCCTGCACGACCTCGGCGCGCTCTCGATGATGTCGTCGGACTCGCAGGCGATGGGCCGGCTCGGCGAAGTTATCATCCGGACCTGGCAGACCGCCGACAAGATGAAGAAGCAGCGCGGCTCGCTGCCGGAAGACAAGGGCAACGACAACGATAATTTCCGCGTCAAGCGCTACATCTCGAAATACACCATCAACCCCGCGATCGCGCATGGCGTGTCGAAGCTGATAGGTTCAGTTGAGAGAGGCAAGATGGCGGATCTGGTGCTGTGGTCGCCGGCCTTCTTCGGCGTCAAGCCGGATTGCATCATCAAGGGTGGCTCGATCGTGGCAGCGCCGATGGGCGATCCCAACGCCTCGATCCCGACGCCGCAGCCCGTGCATTACCGGCCGATGTTCGCCGCCTACGGCAAGTCGCTGACGGCGTCCTCGGTGGTGTTCACCTCGAAGGCCGCCATTACCGGCGGGCTGGCGCGGAAACTCGGCATCGACAAGAAGCTCTACCCGGTGAAAAACACCCGCGGCGGCATCTCCAAAAAGAGCATGATCCATAACGGCGCCACCCCGAAAATCGAGGTCGATTCCGAGACCTATGAGGTGCGCGCAGACGGCGAGCTCCTGACCTGCGCGCCGGCCGAGGTGCTGCCCATGGCGCAGAGGTATTTCATGTATTAGGGTTTCCCCCGGGCGATCAAAGCCAGAACAAAAGTCCGGGAGAATCTACGTGATCTATGTCGTTGCCACACTGATGATCAAGCCTGAAACCCACGCCGAATTCATCGCGGCGGCCACCGCCTGCATCAAGGAAACCCGGAAAGAGCCGGGCAACATCGCCTATGATCTGCACGAGAGCGTCACCGATCATTCCAAGATGGTGTTCGTCGAGCAGTGGGAAAATGCCGAGGCACTGGTGCCGCACCGTGCGGCCGAGCACATGAAGGCGTTTGGCCGCGTCGTCGTCAAATGCCTCAGCGCGCCGCCGAAGATCGAAGTCATCACGCCCGAAAAAGTCGACGTTCGCTAAGCAAGAAACGCCAAGGAAAAATCAAGGGAGAAACCATGATCTACGTCATCGCCACCACGCCAATGAAGCCGGAAAACAAGGACGACTTCATCAAGGGGCACAAGGCCTGTATCGCCGAAACGCACAAGGAGAAAGGCTGCATCTCCTATGAAGGCCATGTCAGCGTCAACAACCCCAATCTGTATGTGGTGGTAGAGCGCTGGGAGAGCCGCGACGACCTCAACGCGCATGGCAAGGCGCCGCATATGAAGGTGTGGCGGGAATATTCGTCGCAGATGAAGACGGCGCCGACGGTGATCGAGATCATCAGCGACGGCAAGGTCGAGAAGTTCTAATGCGCGCGCTGCTCGGTGGCCACATGGTTCGAGACGCGCGGCGGTGCCGCGCTCCTCACCATGAGGGATTAAGACCTCATCCTGAGGAGGCGAGAAGCGCCGTCTCGAAGGATGAAGCCACCGAACGGGAAAGTTGCCGAGGTAAACTTAAATGATCCGTGCCACCAAGGTTCAGGGCCAGCATCGCTGGACGCACGCCGCGGCCGATACCGTCGTGCTCGATTTCGACGACCGGCACCGGCGGCGGATGGCGATGACGGGCACGCGCGGGCTGGAATTCCTGCTCGATCTGGAAAACGCCGTCGCACTGCGCGGCGGCGACGCGCTGGTGCTGGAGGACGGCCGCCTGATCGAGGTGGTCGCCGCTCCCGAGCCGCTGGTCGAAATCCGTGGCGCCGATCCGCTCCATCTGGTGCGGGTCGCCTGGCATCTCGGCAACCGCCATCTGCCGACCCAGATCATGCCGAAGGGCCTGCGCATCCGCCGCGACCACGTCATCGAGGCGATGGTGACCGGACTCGGCGCCCGCATCATCGAGATCGAGGCACCGTTCGATCCCGAAGGCGGCGCTTATGCCGCCGCCCACGCGCATGCCGAGGACCACGCGCACGATCATGCTTCGCATGATCACGGCGATCATGATCACAGTCATGACCATGACCATGGTGATCATAAGCACGATCACCACGGTGATCACGGTCACCATGATGACCACCACCACGACGAGCATTGTGGCCACGATCACCAGCACGATCACTCCCATGCTCATGACCACAAGTGAGCCAGCCCCCGCCGACGAACACGGCGGGATGACGGCAAGCGAAGGTGCGGCGCTGTACCGGTTGATGACCTGGCTGTCGCCGGCGTTTCCGGTCGGCGCCTTCTCTTATTCCAGCGGCATCGAATGGGCGGTGGAGGCCGGCGACATCACTGATGCCGCCTCGTTGCGCGACTGGCTGGCCACGATGCTGGCGGAAGGCTCCGGATTTTGCGACGGCGTGTTTTTGGCGCAGGCGCATCGGGCGGTCTCGCGGCACGATGACGCCGCGTTGCGCGAGATCGCCGAACTCGCCGCCGCCTTCGTGCCGTCGCGCGAACGCCAGCTCGAGACCACGACGCAGGGGCGTGCCTTCATCGAGATCGCGCGGTCGGCCTGGACCTGCGAAGGGCTCGACGCCGTGATCACTGCTTGCGACGGGCCGATCGTCTATCCCGTTGCGGTGGGCCTGGTCAGCGCCGCGCACGCCATTCCGCTGGCGCCGGCGATGCATGGCTTCCTGCATGCGCTGGTGTCGAACTGGATTTCCGCAGGCGCGCGGCTGATCCCGCTCGGCCAGACCGACAGCCAGCGGGTGCTCGCCGCCCTCGAGCCGGTGGTGGTGTCCACGGCCAAGCGCGCGCTCGAATCCGGCCTCGACGATCTCGCCAGCGCCACCTTCCGCGCCGACCTCGCCAGCCTGCGCCACGAGACCCAGTATACGAGGCTGTTCCGGTCATGACGAGGCGACGCACTCTCAGCCCGTCGTCCCCGCGAACGCGGGGACCCATAGTCACCGGCCATGATAGTTGCGGCAGACGTCCGCCATGCAGCCCTACAGATAGTTCACGCGGTATGGGTCCCTGCGCCCGTGCGCAATTGCGCACTAATAACTTGGAGAGCGCCCCAGATGTCTAATTCTCATGGACCGCTTCGGATCGGCGTCGGCGGCCCCGTCGGCTCCGGCAAGACCGCGCTGATGGACCTGCTCTGCAAATCGATGCGGGAGCGCTACGACATCGCCGCGATCACCAACGACATCTACACCAAATGGGATGCCGAGTTTCTGGTGCGGTCGGGCTCGCTGACGCCAGATCGCATCGCCGGCGTCGAGACCGGCGGCTGCCCGCATACCGCGATCCGCGAGGACGCCTCAATGAATCTCGCCGCTATCGCCGACATGCGCGCGAAATTCCCCAACCTCGATCTGGTGCTGATCGAGTCCGGCGGCGACAATCTGGCCGCGACTTTCTCGCCCGAACTCGCCGACCTCACGATCTACGTCATCGACGTCGCGGCGGGCGACAAGATCCCCTCCAAGGGCGGCCCCGGCATTACCCGATCCGACCTCCTGGTGATCAACAAGATCGATCTCGCGCCGCATGTCGGCGCGTCGCTGGAGAAGATGGACACCGATGCGAAGCGGATGCGCGGTGAACGCCCGTTCGTGATGACCAATCTGAAGAAGAGCGAGGGGCTCGATCGCATCATCGCCTTCATTGAGACCAAGGGCGGGCTCCGCCCGGCCGCGAAGGCCAAGGTCGGCTGACGCCGGGCCGGGTCTTGCGACCGGCGACGCGCGTTAACCATTTGGGCGCTCGCTGCGGGTGTTTCGAAAATATCTCAAATTCGCGGGAACCAAATCGACCCGGCGCGATTAGCAACCTCTGGCCCCGCAAAACCAGCGTTAGCGGCGGCCAGCATTGTTACCCGCTGCCACCCCTCTCTCTGTTGCGTGCCGATGATCGCTCCTTCATATTCCGCCGCGGCCGGCGTTCGCTGCCGCGCGTTGCTGCCACGGCAGGTCCGAGAGTTGTTTTTTCGTTTTCGCCCACTTTTCATTCCCGAGTAAGCGAGTGGTCCGGCTGGGATTCATCATCGGCTTTATCGCACTGATCGGGGTCATGCTCTCCGGTTTTGCGGCCTATCGCGTCCACGATCAGGAACTGCAGATCGAGGGGATCGCGCTGGCGCGCGCGATCGACGTCCACGCCAGTCTGGTGCAGGATCGCCTGACCGAGCGCGAATTGCTTGCGCGCGTTGCATCCGGGCTGTTCCGCGCGCCATCGGTGGTGAAGGCCAACATGCTGCAGCCGCTGCGGTCCTCGATCTATGCCTTCAAGACCGATTTCGTGGTGGCGTCCTGGATCGCGCGGCTCAAGCCAGGCGAGCTGGGCCAGGCCGAATCCGAACTCAGGAGCGCCGGCTTTTCCAACCCGACGATTCGCGATTTCGACGACCAGCCGCTGGACATCAAGGCCATCGACAAGCCGGTCAACGTGCTGATGGACCTCGAACCGCGCAGCCCGGACACGATCGGCCTTCCCGGCCGCGCGCTGGACCGTCACTCGATCGTCGGCCCGATGCTGGCGCAGGCGACGGTGGCCGGCAAGCCAGTCGCGTCGGACCCGATCCCGCTGTTGCGGGTGAACGGGCCGGTCGGCCTCGTGCTGGCGGCGCCGGTGTCGCAGGATGGATCGACCGGGCTCGCCGGCTTCGTCACCTTTTCCTACGAGTTGGCGCCGTTGATGCTGGCCAATGACGATCGCTCGCTGTTTTCGGTGGTGCTGAAGGATCCGCGCGACGCCAATGACGAGTTCGTCGCCAACGATTCCGGCGTCGTCACCTCGCGCGCGGTGGCGCAGGACAGCCCGGCGCCGTCGATGGTGCGCAAGGTGACGTTTGGCGGCCGCGACTGGTCGCTCGCTTATTACGCCAAAACCAACGTGCTGCAGCGCGCGCAGCAAACGGCTGTGATCGTGGCTGCCATCGGCCTGGCGCTGACCGGCATCATCTGCGGGCTGTTTGGTTACGTCGCCTACAACAACCTGCGGCTCAGCCGCGAGATCCAGGTAAGAATCGGCTTCGAGCGTCGGCTGACCGCCGTGATCGACGAGCTCAACCATCGGGTCAAGAACATCCTGGCCGTGATCCAGTCGATCGTGACGCGCACGCTGCGTCACGGCTCCGACATCGATGTCGCGCGCGAGCTTCTGATCGGGCGCATTCACGCGATGTCCAATGTCGTCACGCTGCTCAGCGAGAGCCAGTGGCAGGGCGTCAAGCTGAAAGGCCTGTTCGAGTCGCGCGCGATCCCGCACGCCGAGCGCATCGCGGTGAACGGCCCTGACATCGCCGTCAGCGCGCGGGCCGCGCAATCGCTCTCGCTGTTGTTCTTCGAACTGGCGTCGCATTCCGACGAGGGCCTGTCGCTGGTCGGCAAGCACCCGCATATCGTGGCGACCTGGGAGATCACCGGCGAGGAGCCGGAGACGATTTTTCATTTTCGCTGGGAAGAGTTCAACACCAGCGCCGCGACGCGGCGGGAAGACTCGGATTTCGGCCTGATCCTGCTCGATCGCGTGGCGCCGGAAGCGCTGGGCGGCACCGCCAAGCGCTACTTCACCGATGTCAGCTACGTCTACGAACTCACCGCGCCGATGGTGACCGTCGTCGACATGAGCGAGCGCGACCGCACCGACCAGATTTCCGCGCCGGTGCGTCCGGTAAGGTAGGGCGCTAGCGCAAAGAATTGTAGGGTGGGCAAAGCGAAGCGTGCCCACCGCGCCGCGCGTGGTATAGTGGCGGTATGCCGCAATATCGACGAGCGCGAATAGACGGTAGCACGTTCTTTTTCACGGTCGTTCTTGCCGATCGGTCGAGCAACCTGCTCGTCGAAGAAATCGAACGTCTGCGGAAGGCCTATCGCCTTGTTCAGGAACGTCGGCCGTTCGAGACCGTTGCGATTTGCGTGCTACCCGATCACGTTCACGCAATCTGGACCCTGCCGGAAAGCGATTTTGATTTCTCTACCCGTTGGAGCCTGATCAAGAGCGGGTTTTCGCGGGGTCTTGACGCGCGGCCGCGGTCGGGAAGTAAGCTCGCCAAACGGGAAAAAGGTGTTTGGCAGCGCCGTTATTGGGAACATGCTATTCGCGATGACGCGGATCTCGAACGGCATGTTGATTATGTTCATTTCAATCCTGTAAAACATGGTCATGTCACCCGTGTATCGCAGTGGCCGCATAGCAGCTTTCATCGCTATGTCGAACGAGGCCTGCTCGTCGCCGATTGGGGCGGGAATGTAAGAGATATCCAGGGTTCGTTCGGGGAATGAAATGGTGGGCACGGCGCAAGTGCGCCTTTGCCCACCCTACAAAGCTTCACCCGGGTTACGAAACGACAAAACAAAAAGGCGGCCCGACCGGGCCGCCTTTTCGTGTCAGTTCGATCACGTCATCAGCCGCCGTTGCCGCC
Organism: Bradyrhizobium ottawaense; assembly: GCF_900099825.1. Classification (NCBI taxonomy): domain Bacteria; kingdom Pseudomonadati; phylum Pseudomonadota; class Alphaproteobacteria; order Hyphomicrobiales; family Nitrobacteraceae; genus Bradyrhizobium; species Bradyrhizobium ottawaense. The sequence goes on from NZ_LT629693.1 coordinate 4,695,309, forward strand.
GATCACGGCGCGTACCGTGTTGTCGGGGCCGAAATCATCGGCGCCGTCGACGTAGAGCAAAGCGGACAGTTTTGAGCGCGCGCGGTTGACGCGGCTCTTGATGGTGCCGACCGCGCAGCCGCAGATCGCCGCCGCGTCCTCGTAGGAGAAGCCGGAGGCACCGACCAGGATCAGCGCCTCGCGCTGGTCCTGCGGCAGCTTTTCGAGCGCGACGCGAAACTCCTCGAACTCCAGATGAGCGTTTTGCGCCGGCTGGGTCTTCAGGGTCTTGGCGTAGTTGCCCTCGGCGTCCTCCACCTCGCGCCGCCGCTTGCGATAGTCGGAGCGGAACAGGTTGCGCAGGATGGTGAACAGCCACGCCGGCAGGTTGGAGCCGGGCTGGAACGAGTCGATATTGGCGATGGCCCGCAGCAACGTTTCCTGCACCAGGTCGTCGGCACGGTCGCCATTACCGGAGAGCGAGATTGCGAACGCGCGCAGGCTGGGGACCGACGCCAAGATGTCGTCGCGAAGTGAGTCGGTGAGAGGCATTACTCACCTCCGTCTTTTTTTGCGATTTCGGCGGCTGCTTCGGGCCCGTCGAGCTTGCGGATGAGGTCGGCAAAGCGGTCCGGCACACCCTGCCGCACCACGTCGTCATACATGGCCCTTAGCTGGTGCCCGATTCGAGACTGAATCTCGGAATTCAGTCCGCCCTGCTTCTTTACTTCTTTCATGATCTGATCCACGCTCCCCCGGAAGTTAAGCCCCTGTTTTTCAAGATTTTTTCCTCGAAATGGGCCTTATTGATGGGTACTGGCCGCCGCGTTGTAGGTTGAAGGCTAATGCGATCAGTCCAAGAAAGTTCCGAATGACGGGAACTTTTTCCGGGAACTTTTTCGTCGCTCAGGCGTAGTTGGGGTGACAGGGGAACCGGGTCACCCCGTTTTATATACGCCGGGCTTGAACATGCGTTTCAGGCTTGGTCGATCCGAGGTACGTCTAGACAAGGATGGAGTGGGGATGTCCCGATCACAGCTCGTTGCCGAACATTTGCCGCTGCTGCGGCGCTATGCCCGTGCGTTGACCGGCAACCAGGCGTCCGGTGACGCCTATGTCGGGGCCATGCTGGAGGCCCTGTTGCAGGATCCCTCGCTGCTGGACGAGCGGCACGGCGCCCGCGTCGGCCTGTTCCGGCTGTTCACGCAGATATGGAATTCGGTCTCGATCAATGACAAGTCCGAGATCCCCTCCGCCGCGTCGCCGTCGGAGCGGCGGCTGTCGAACATCACCCCCCTGCCGCGGCAGGCCTTCCTGCTGCTGTCACTGGAAGGCTTTTCCGAGGAGGAAGTCGCCTTCATTCTCGACAAGGAGATTGTCGAGACCCGCAAGCTCGCCGATACCGCCGGCCGCGAGATGGCGGCTGAAATCGCCACCGATGTCCTGATCATCGAGGACGAGACCTTCATCGCGATGGATCTCGAAAGCCTCGTGAAGAATCTCGGCCACAACGTCATCGGCGTTGCCCGCACCCATACCGATGCCGTTGCACTCGCCAAGAACCGCAAGCCCGGCCTGATCCTGGCCGACATCCAGCTCGCCGACGGTTCGTCGGGTCTCGACGCGGTCAATGAGTTGCTCAAGACCTTCGAAGTGCCTGTCGTGTTCATCACCGCCTATCCCGAACGCTTCCTCACCGGCGAACGTCCGGAGCCGGCGTTTTTGATTTCAAAGCCGTTCCAGCCCGCGATGGTCTCCGCGGTGGCGAGCCAGGCGCTGTTCTTCCAGCGCAATTCGAAGAACCGCGCGCCGAAGGTGGCGTAACGGCCAGATCTACACGTTTTCGATATGAAAACGGCGCGCCGCATGGCGCGCCGTTTTTGTTTTGCGCAGGCTGATCTGGCGGCCGATCGCCTGCGACGTCGTCATAAGACGACCTTGCCATAATTTGGGTCGGGATTCTCTTGCAGAGAAGCGTATAGAAGCATCACGCAGCGGACCGGCACGTCGGTGCCGGAGCTGCACAGCCGATATCGGCAGGAGGAAATCACATGCTCAACGATCGCGAGAAAATCCTGACGGCGCTGCGCGAAAAACCGCTCAAGATCTTTGAAGTCATGAAGCGCGCCAATCTGCCCAATCAGGAGGCCTGCCAGGCGCTGTTGCTGAAAATGCGGGACGAAGGCTCGGTGAAATTCGACATTCACAAGGGCCAATGGCACATCGGATGATGCCAGCGGCACATTGGATGATGGCAATGGCACATCGGATAATCCGGGGACCGCGGCGCCCGCGGGGCCGGTGCGGTTAACGCAGCCTTTACCATGTTGCGATAGTTTTCGGCTCTGGTGTTCAGTAAAAGGCCGCACGCACATGGCGTACCGAAACAATCAGCAGCTCCGCGAGGACATCTGGGATTATCGGAACCGATCTTCGATCCGGGAAAGCGAGAACGTTCTCAGGTTTCCCCGGTCCGACGAAGAGGACTACGGCGAGACCGCGCTGGATCTGGTGAACCAGGCCGCCGAACTCTTCGACAGCATGGAAAGCCACGCGCGCGAGACCGAGGCCAACGCCCAGTCGTTGTGCAAGAGCCTGGCCGAAAAGCTGCTTCTGGCGGAACGGCAGAAGGAAGCCGCCGAACGCGCGCAGCTCGAAACCATCACCGAACTCAATCGCAGGCTTCAGGAAGCGACCCGGGCATTGAAACATGCCGAGAAGCGCGTCGAATCCGCCGAAGACTATGCCACCGCCGCGGAGTTTCGCGCGCAGGCCGCGGAGAACCAGCTCTTCAAGGCCAATCGCGAACTCGCCGCGGTCGAGGAAGCCATCCGTACGCGGCTGCTCTGAACGGCCCGAACGGTTTGCCGGAGCCCGGATCGCGTTAGCCTCGGCCTGCGTCAGCACGTCAAATTTGCAACGTCTTAACTCCCGGGCGCGAATCGCGCACCATAGGTGCCAGACCGCCATTTGCGGCAAGGGCTTTTTCGGTTCGATTGAATCAGAACCTGGCTCTAATCATTTGTTTTGACGCGTTTTCTTTACACGAACCGGTTTCCGCCCGGATCAAGTCCGGGGCAGGCTTTCGCTCGAAATTGCTATAGCTGGGGCGCGACCTATGATTAATTTCCTTGAGCGTATTCTGGATTCGTCGATGTTTTCTCCCCACGGCATTTGCCTGCTTTGGGAGCCCGAACTGATCTGGCTGCATGTCGTGTCCGACGCGCTGATCGCGCTCGCCTATTTCTCGATTCCGTTCGCGCTCGCGATTTTTGTCCTCAAGCGCCGCGACCTCCGGTTCGGGTGGGTCTACTGGTCGTTCGGCATCTTCATCATGGCGTGCGGCCTGACGCATGTGCTGTCGATCTATACGCTCTGGGTGCCGGTTTACGGCATCGAGGGGCTGGTGAAAGCCGCGACCGCCGCCGCATCGGTATTCACCGCCGGAATGCTGTGGCCGCTGTTGCCGAAACTCCTGACCATTCCGTCGCCGTTTGAATTCCGTCAGGTGCAGGAGGCGCTCAAGGACGAAGAGATCAAGGCCCGAGATTCCGAAACGCTGCTCGCGCAATTTCGCGCGGCCCAGCGCGCCCAGCGCGAAAGCATGGCGCGGCTGACGGCGGTGGTAGAAACTGCGCTCGACGGCTTCATCCTGATCGACGCGCGCGGCCGCATCCTGTTGTTCAACCCGGCCTGCGAACGGCTGTTCGGCTATCGCGCGACGAGGTCTTCCACGAAAACGTCAAGATGCTGATGCCGCCGGTCTACAGCGAGCATCACGATCGCTATGTCAGCAGCTTCCTGAAAACCGGCGAGCGCAAGATCATCGGCACTGGGCGCGAGGTGACGGGCCTGCGCAAGGACGGCTCGACCTTTCCGATGGGGCTGTCGGTCGGCGAAGCCAAGCAGGACGGCGAATCGATCTTTGTCGGAATCGTTCACGACCTGACCGCGCGCAAGCACACCGAGGAGCAGCTTCGCCAATCGCAGAAGATGGAGATCGTGGGCCAGCTCTCCGGCGGCATCGCCCACGACTTCAATAACCTTCTCACGGTCATGATCGGCAACGCCGAACATCTCGGCGAGCAACTGAAATCGCGGGAGGACCTGCGGCGGATCGCCGACGACATCTGCCGGTCGGGAGAGCGCGGCGCCGAACTGACGCAACGGCTGCTGGCGTTCAGCCGCCGTCAATTTCTCCAGCCGCTCGCCGTCGATTGCCACGAACTGCTCGATTCCATGCACAAATTGTTGCGGCGGACGCTGCGGGAGGACATCGAGATCGCGACCGCGTTCAATCCCGGCGCGGTCTTCGCCTTTGCCGACCGCGCCCAGCTTGAATCGGCGGTGTTGAACCTGGCCTTGAACGCGCAGGACGCCATGCCCTCGGGCGGCAGGCTGACGCTGTCAACCGACGTCGTCGCGCTCGATGGTTACGAACCGGACGCGCATCCGGAAGTCTCGGCCGGGGACTACGCCCTGATCGCCGTCACCGACAACGGCGAGGGCATGACGCCTGACGTGATCGGCCGCGTGTTCGAGCCGTTTTACACCACCAAGGAGGTCGGCAAGGGCTCGGGCCTCGGCTTGAGCATGGTCTACGGATTCGCCAAGCAGTCGAACGGTCACGTTTCGATTTACAGCGAGCCGGGGCTGGGCACGACGGTGCGCCTCTATTTGCCGCGCGTCGGCACCGCCGTTCCGCGCTCGCCCGAGCCGGACCTCGCCGATCAGGAAGCCGCTCTGGGGGGCCGCGAGACGATTTTGGTGGCCGAGGACGATCCCTTCGTTCGGGCGTCGGTCGTGCGCCGGCTCGAGAGCCTCGGCTACACGGTGATCGCTGCGGTTAGCGGCGACGATGCCCTGGGCAAGCTTCGGGCAAACCCCGATATCGACATGCTGTTGACCGATATCGTGATGCCGGGTGGCATGAGCGGCTGGGAACTGGCGGATCTGGCCCGGCAAGTCCGTAACAACCTGCCGGTGGCTTTCAGCTCCGGCTACGCGCTGGAAACCCTGGTCGAAAAGGGGTTGGCATCGGCGCGATCGATCGTTCTGACCAAGCCCTATCGCAAGGCCGAACTCGCACGCCGGGTCAGGGAAGCCCTGGCGGCCGGGGCGCCGGCTTCCTGATCCCGCAGACGCCACATTACAGGGCGTGAGTCCGAAGAGACGGGCACGGCGAGCGGTGTCGCCGCGCTCGCGTCGTTCCTGGCATCCCTTTGATGCATCCGACTAATTATCACCCGGGTAATATTGACACTATTATTATCCGGGTATAATTAGCGTGAGTGGCGCGCCGAGTTGCCGGCCCGCAAGCCGCCGCGGCGGCCGATCCCTCATGCCGAGAAAACCGATGACCGACCGAACCAACGCCTATACGGGCGATTCCATCCCGCGAACCTTCGCGCGGACCGCGCTGCCGATCATGCTACTGACTAGTGTCAACGGCCTGCTGACTGTGGTCGATGCGATGTTTCTCGGCGCCTTTGTCGGGCCTGATGCGCTGACTGCGGTCACTATGGGGTTTCCGCTCTCGATGCTGATGGTGGCGCTGGCGACGATGATCGCGAGTGGCATGGCGAGCGTACTAGGCCGTCTGCTCGGTGCCGCCAGGCTCGACGAGGCGCGCAGCATATTCGCCGGCGCGCATGGCCTGTCGTTCTGCGTCAGCGCCGTCGCGATGGCGCTGTTTGCTGTATTCGGCTGGCCGCTGGCGCTGTCGGTCGCCACGGGCTCGACAGAACTTGCTGTCATGGCGCACAGCTTCCTCAGCGTCACAATTTTCACCTCGCCGCTGCTGTTCCTGCTGTCGGTGCAATCGGACGCGCTGCGCACCGAGGGGCGAGTCGGCATCATGGCATTCGCTGGCCTCATGGTGACGCTGGCCAATATCGGCTTCAACTATCTCCTGATCGCGCCGCTCAAGTTCGGCGTCGCGGGCTCTGCCTGGGGCACCGCGCTGGCGCAGGCGATCGCGTTGGCGCTGGTCGTGCTCTATCGCCAGAGCGGCAGGGCGCGGCTGAGGCTGACGTCCGTAGATCTGGCGTCGTGGCGGACAGGCTGGCGCGAGATGCTGGCGCTCGGCGCGCCGCGTAGCCTTGCCTTCATCGGCATCGCGGCGGGTGCCGCGGCGACCATCCTGTCGCTGCGGCTCAACGGCGGCGCGCATGCCGACGAGTCGATCGCGGCGTATGGCGTGTTAAGCCGGATGATGACCTTTGCCTACTTCCCGCTGCTCGGCATGAGCCTCGCGCTGCAGGCGATGGTCAGCAACAATGCCGGCGCCGGGCTGTGGCTGCGGTCCAACGCCACGCTGAAGCTGGCGCTGGCCTGGAGTCTTGCCTATGCCGGCGTCGCCGAGGGCCTGCTGATCCTGTTCCGAAAAGGCCTCGGCGGACTGTTCGTGACCGACGTGGTCGTGATCGCCGAGGTCACGCGCATCCTCCCGGTATTCGTCGCCGGCTATTTCTCCTTCGGCCCGATGATGATGATCGCAAACTATTTCCAGAGCATCGGCGACGTCAGGCGTTCGGCGCTGTTGTCGCTGGCGCGCACCTATCTGTTTGCAATTCCGCTGATCTTCCTCCTGCCGCTCGCGATCGGCGAACAGGGCATCTGGCTGGCGCTGCCGCTCGCCGACCTGGCGCTGGTGGGCGTGACGCTTGCGGTGCTGAGGGCGCGATCAAGCAAGGCGGAATGGGGGTTGTTCCACGGAGCGTGAGACCATCGGTCAACGAAAAAAGAAGGGCGCGAGCGGCATCACCACGCTCGCGCCCTACGTCGCCGGTCAATGGGGCAGGGGGAATAACCGGCTGCCGGGATTACGCCGAGCCCCCGAAGTCGTTCCCGCCGGCTAAAATTTTTTCGTACACGGTTAAGTGATTGCGGGTTCCCGAACCGGGTGCGTTCGAGGCGCGTTGTTGCTCCGATCGCCAATGGGGCGAGGGACAAACCGTCATGTCACATACCTCCAAAGCAATTTTCGGCGTGCTCGCGATTTTGGTCGCGTGCGGTGCGGTACAACTGGCGTTCGGCCATGACCTGACCGGCATGGGGCGAGCGGCTTCCGCGGCGCCCGAGGCCGTCGGTATCAACCGCGCCGCCAAGGCGGACCGCGATGCGGTCAAGCCGGCGCCGGCGCAGACCCAGACCTTTGCGCTGCGGATCAACGGCATGCCCGACACCTCGGTGCTGGTGCGGGTGCGCGCCGTAAAGGACAGCGTCAGCGACGAGGCGCGCAACCGTCCGGTTCCCTCGATGATGAAGTCAGGTGACCGCAAGACGGCCGTTGCCTGCGAGCCCGTCGTCAGCGTTTTGACCGAGGTGGCAAAGTTGCTACAGCCTGGTCGTTGCGTGACGTGAGCCGGCGCTGACGCCACGTACCTGATTTTTCAAAACTCCGGGCGCATCGCGCCGCGAGATGACTGCTGTTGTTTCAAATTCGAATACCGCCGCGTTGGCAACCACTCTCTGCGTCGTCCCGGCGAACGCCGGGACCCATACGCCGCAGCCGTTGGTGTGGGCAAAATGTTAGCCACCGCTTTTCGCCGATAAATCACGCGGTATGGGTCCCGGCGTTCGCCGGGACGACGCGTGGATGGACTACGCTACTCCGCCGGCGCTTCGTTCGTGCCCGCCGCGCCGCGGCTCATCATGAAGCCCAGTGCTATGCCGCCGACGGCCAGAATCGGGATCAGCTTCTTGACGCCGATCGCGCGCACCACCTGGATGCCGGCGGCGACCAGCATCGGGTCGGCCAGGAAAGTTTGCGCGGTGGATTTTACGGCTTGTTCGGCATGAACCCTGATCTGCCGTTTGCGCACCATGTACCAGATCGCCGCAATCATCGTGACGACAAAGAAGATCGCTGCACCGGTGAAGCACGCCTGCACCGGGCCGTATTTATCCAGCACCAGGATGAAGGCCGCCGCGCACAGAAACGACGTGGTGACGAACAGGGCCACGGCAGCGGCCGCCGCCAGCGAGGTCAGCCGCAAGGCGGTGCCGGTCGAATCCTTGAAGTCATCGATCAATCGCTGAAACATGGACCCGCCTCGATTTGAATAGAGCGTCAACAAAAGCGACGATGGCGCGCCAGCGGCGCCATCGCGTGATGAAATCCGGTTTGCTCGCGCGCGTCATCGCGATGCCTGCCGGCGCCAATTCTTACCGGCGCCACGTCGCGCCGATCAGAAAGCCGAGACCGATGGCAAGGCCCACGGTCGCCAGCGGGCGCTGCGTGATGACCTCTTCCAGCGTCTCCTCGATCGACGAGGCGGCATCGTGCGCCGCATCCATCATGGCGCTGCCGCGCTCCGACATGTCGTCGACGGCTGATTCCGCATTGGCGCGGGCCTGCTTGTAGCCGCGCCGCGCCTGCTTGGTCGCCGTGCCGGCAAAACTGTTGAGCGCGTCGGTGATCTGGTCGGTCAGGGCAGCGATATCGTTTTTCACGGCGGTTACATCCTTTTCCAGGCGTTCATAGGTCGCTTTGTCAGTCATGTTTTTCAGTCCAATCTCGCCATCGCTACTCGACATCGAAAGCTCCGGGGTTTGCTGGGAGAAAAACGTCCCGTTGCTTGGGAAGTTCCCAACCGGAACTGGTTTAATCGCTTGGCAACTGCGGCGAATTGACCGGCATCAAATGCTCCTTGACGATCAGCGCCACGATCAGGAGCGGCGACGACAGGAACGCGCCCATCGGGCCCCACAGCCAGGTCCAGAACGCCAACGCCATGAAGACCGCGAGTGCGTTCAGCGACAGCCTGCGGCCGACGATCGTCGGCGTGATGAAATGGCCTTCGAGGAAGGCCGCGGCGGCAAATACCACCGGTGCGATCAGGCCGCCGCCGATGGTCGGAAAGCTGACGAGGCCGACCACGACCAGGATCGCAAATGTCGCGATCGGGCCGATGATCGGGATGTAATTCAAGGTCGCGGCCATCGCGCCGAGGCCTGCCGGATTGGGCATCCCCGTCGCCATGCAGATGACGCCGGTGATGATGCCGACGCCGACATTGATCATGGTCACCGTCAGGAGGTAGCTGCCGAGGTGCTCCTCGATCTCGTTAAGGATCCGCAGCGTTCGCAGCCGCACCGGCCGGTCGCCGAAATTCATGATCATGGCGCGGCGCAGCTCGTGCCAGCTGGCGATGAACAGGATCAGGGTCGGGACGAACAGCAGAAATTCGGTGAAGGTCGGCGACAGGAATTCCAGCGTCGGCTGAACCCATTCGAATTTCGGCATCTGGAACGTCGCCAGCGTATCGGACCCGCCCAGCATGCTTTGCAGCTCCTGCCACAGCGCCAGCGGCCGGTCGAACAGATGGGCTTTTTCCTTCAGTCGCGCGCCGAGCTCGGGAAGGTTGTTGCTCCATTCCATCACCGGCGCGGCGATCAGCCCGAGCATGAACGTGACGGTGGCGCCGACCGCGATGACGATCAGGACCGCCGCGACGGCGCGCGGAATCCGGTAACGCTCCATCAGGCTCGCGGCTGGCGACAGCATGGTGCCGATGATGAAAGCCATCGTGATCGGCAGGAAGAACGCCTTCGCGACATAGAGCACCGCCACGACGCAGATGATCAGGAGCGCGACGAGCGCGAACGCAACCACCTCCGCGCGGCGGATCACCGGCGGCGCTTCGGCCCTGCTGTCGGGCACGGGCGTGCCTTCTGATGCGTTGTGAGGCTGGCGATCGCTGGATTGGGGCTTCTGGCGTTCGCTGGACGACGGCTTTGCAGGTGGGGCCGCGCTCGGCAAGGGTTTGGTGGGTAAGGGCTTGGTGGGAGTGACGCGCACAATGGTTCTCCGCCGCACGAGGCGGCAATGACACGGCAGAAACGGCGTCGCTCGCGACCTGAATTCGACCGGCATAACGTCGGGCTACCGCGAAAGTTCCATCGCGGAAGTGTGAGCATACCGCCGCTTGACAGCGCGCCGTCGCGGTCGAGTCGGAGGGAACCGGGGAGCCCCGACCGTGTTGTTTGGCCAGAGCATCACCTGATGCAGATCCAACGGGGCAGTGTCATGACACAGTATTTCGCCGCAAGCCGCCGATCTCAATCGCGCGCCGCCAACGCGCTCGTCTTTGTCAGCGCCCTGATGCTGGCGCCGCTCGCGCTCCCGACCGCGGCCAGCGCCCAGACGCTCGGCTACGCTTCCAACCAGCCGGATGGTTTTCCGACCGATGAAGTGATGACGGCGCCCGCCGACGGAGGGGCCGTGCCGGAGCGGCTGCGCCGCGCCGTGGTCGCCTTCAACACCGCGGAAGCGCCCGGCACCGTCATCATCGATACCGGCAACACCGCGCTCTATTACGTGCTCGGTCAGGGCAGGGCCGTTCGTTACGGCGTCGGCGTCGGCCGCGAGGGCTTCACCTGGTCGGGCGTGCAGACCATCACGCGCAAGGCGGAGTGGCCGGACTGGCATCCGCCGGCCGAGATGGTCGCGCGCCAGCCCTATCTGCCGCGCTTCATGGCCGGTGGGCCCGGCAACCCGCTCGGCGCGCGGGCGATGTATCTCGGCTCCAGCGAGTACCGCATTCACGGCACCAACGATCCCTCGACGATCGGCAAGTTCGTCTCGTCCGGCTGCATCCGCCTGACCAATGAAGACGTCAGCGACCTCTTCAGCCGCGTCAATGTCGGGACCAGGGTCGTGGTGCTGCCCAAGAATGCCTCGGCCAACGCGCCGATCATGGCGCGCGGTGGCGATACCAAAACCACGATCACGGTTCGTCCAGCCGTATCGCATCCGCGTCCGGCCGTAACCACGCTGCCCTCGGGCCGCCAGGCGATGAACCTGACCGCGCGGGTCAACTAGGCCTTCGCGGGCTGTGACAGGAGATGAGTATGGCTGTTCGAACGGGACGATTGGCAGCGTTGGGAGCGGCGGCGCTGCTGTGCGCCTCCGCGCTGGCCTCGGCAGCCCAGGCGCAGGATTTCTTCTCGGCGCTGTTCGGCGGCATGGGGCGGCGGGCCCCGCAGCCCTATGTCTCGATGCCGTTCGCGAATGAGGATGGCTCGATCCCGGCGCCGCGCAGCGAGATGCGGCCGCGCTACGCCGGTGGCGGCGGCGGTCAGGCGTATTGCGTGCGTACCTGCGACGGCCGCTATTTCCCGATTACGGCATCTGACAATCAAAGCCGGGCGGCGTCCTGCAACAGTTTCTGTCCCGCCAGCGAGACCAGGGTGGTCTATGGCAGCAACATCGACAGCGCCGCGACCGACAACGGCAAACCCTATTCGGAGCTGCCGAACGCCTTCCGCTATCGCAACGAAATCGTGGCGGGGTGCACCTGTAACGGCAAGGACCAGATCGGCTTGGCGCCGGTCAAGATCGAGAACGATCCGACGCTGCGCAAGGGCGACATCGTCGCCGGTGAAAACGGCCTCTTGGTCGCCGGCCGCAGCGCCGACAGACGCGGCGCCGCACTGAACTTCTCGCCCGCCTCAGAGCGCGTGCGCGCCAAGTATGAGCGTATGCCGGTGGTGGCGTCGGAGTGACGATGGTGCCGTCATGCCCGGGCTTGACCCGGGCATCCACGTCTTATTTGCCTGTGGTGCGAAGGTCGTGGATGGCCGGGACAAGCCCGGCCATGATGAGTGAGGACGTGTGCCTCACGCCGCGCGGATCTTGCCGAGGAAATCCGTGACCTGATGACCGAGCTGCTGGCTCTGCGTCTCCAGAGTCTCGGAGGCGCTCTTGACGTCGTCGGCTGCGGCCGCCGCCGCATCGGCATCGGCCTTCACACCGACGATATTGTCGGACACGTTCTTGGTGCCTTGCGCTGCGTACTGCGTGCTGCGCGTGATCTCTTGGGTCGCTGCGCCCTGTTCCTGGACTGCTGCGGCAATCGCGGTGGCGACCTCATTGACCTCGCCGATGATGCTGCCGATGCCCTTGATGGCGTCGATGGCTTCGCCGGCGACCTTCTGGATGTCGGAGATCTGCTCGGAAATCTCCTCGGTCGCCTTGGCGGTCTGGCTTGCTAGCGATTTGACTTCGGAAGCAACCACCGCAAAGCCGCGGCCGGCTTCACCGGCGCGGGCGGCTTCGATGGTGGCGTTCAGCGCCAGCAGGTTGGTCTGGGCCGCGATGGAATTGATGAGGCCGACGACCTCGCCGATCCGGCCGGCCGACTTGGCGAGGCCCTGCACGGTGCTGTCGGTTTCGCGCGCCTGACTGACCGCGCGGCTGGCAATGCCGGCCGCGTGCGCCGCCTGCTGCGAGATGTCGTTGATCGACGCGCTGAGTTCCTCGGCGGCGGCCGCGACGCTCTCGACGCTGGTCGAGGCTTCCCCGGAGGCCTTCTCGGCGACCTGGACGCGGGCGTTGGTCTGGCGGGAAACCGTCGACAGGCCGGTCGAGGTGGAGCGCATCTGGCCCGACGCATCGCCGAGCTGGTTCAGCGTCTGGCGCACCACGCTCTCGAACTCGCCGACATAGTTTTCGATCGCCTTCTGCCGGCCCACGGCGGCGGCGTTGTGCTCGTGCTCCTGCGCTTCGATCCGGACCTTGTCCATCGCCTGCTGCTTGAAGGTTTCCAGTGCGCCGGCCAGTGCGCCGATTTCGTCGTTGCGTGCGGCGTAGCCGGTGTCGACGGCGAGATCGCCGGCGGCGACCTTCAGCATCGCATCGCGCATGTTGTGCAGCGGCTTGATGACGCGGCGGGTGACCATCGTCATCGCGCCGAACGTCAAGGCGAGTGCGGCGGCCAGCAGCGAGAGTTGCAGCACCAGCGAGCGCATGGCGCCGGAATACTGCATCGCTGAGTGATCGCGGGCCGCATCGAGCGCGCCTTCGGCGACACCGACGGCGGCGCTGAGGCGTCCGACCGTGATCGGGCTCCACTGGTTCGCGGTCAGTTCGGGCTTTTCGCCGGCGATCATCGCCTTCAGCAGCCGCTCGCGCAGGTCGAGATAGGACTGTTCGAAATAGGCCCTCTTGTTGGCTTCGATCGCAGCGGCCAGCGCCGGCGGCAACTGCATGCCGGCGGCGGTCAGTTGCAGCGCGTTCCATGCGGCGTCGGTGCCGCCGGTGAATTTGACGAAGGTCAGGCGCGTTTCCGGCGGGACCTTGTCGATCGCCAACCCGTTCGAAATCAGCAGCGAGGCCTCGCCGGCAGTGTTGCGCAGCAGCCAGGCGATCTGCTTGATGGCGAACAACTGGTCGATCACGGCGTCCTGGTGGTTGACGCTGCCGGCGAGCACGCCCGACAGCTTGTCGAGGACGTTCAGCAACCCCTGCGTCGTCTCCATGTATTCCTTGGCCAGCGCCGCACGGCGCGGCGACGCCGGCTGCGCCATCAACTCCCAGAATTCCTTCTGCCCGGCGGTCAGCGTCCTGAACAGGCGCTCGAATTCGGGGACCAGGGTTTGCTGCTGGGGGAATTCGATCTTGCCGAACAGCGCGAGCGCGTTGCTCATGCCCGGCATTTCGGCGTCGCGCAGCGATCGCAGATATTTCTCGATGTCGCTGTCCAGCGGCGCGCCGCCGTTCAACAGCCGGTTGGTGGTGGAGCGGTCGGTGCGCAGATTGTGCATCGCCTTGAACATGTTCGCGGAAGCATCGGTGATGACCGAGATGCGGCCGGCCTGCTGCAGGCGTCCCCAGGAATCCCAGGCGTTGAGCGAAAATCCGACCACCACGCAGAAGGAAGTGGCGAGAATGACGGTCTTCAGCAGCGCGGATACGGTCAGACGATTCAACATGATGCTCCCCCAAAGCTGCGGCCATTGGGGGGTAAAATGGTAAATACTTAGGCAGCGTTACTGCCGTATTAATACGAGGGTCCTTGAAATGACTGGGGTTTTGGAAAGGGCAATCTCTGGTTCCCCGCAGCGGAACCCGGCGCCATCGGGCACGTTAACAAAAACCTAACAGCGCATTTCAATGAATGACCAAGGGGGCTTGCATGCTTGTCGGTGCACTCATCACGTTTCTCGTCGTTATCCTTATCCTCTATCTCATCAACCTGTTGCCGCTCGACGGCCGTGCCAAGCAGATCTGCCGCGTCGTCGTGATCGTGCTCGGCGTGATCTCGCTGCTGAAATACATCGCGGTGTTTTAGCCGGGCTCGCGTCATTGCGAGCGAAGCAAAGCAATCCATGCTGCGGCATTCCGGATAGATGGATTGCTTCGTCGCTTCGCTCCTCGCAATGACGGGGACGAAACGAAAAAAGCCCCGGCAGATGCCGGGGCTTTTCCTTGAGACGCGTCCTCGCCTGATTAACCGGCCGCCTTGGCTTCGCGGCGGCGGGCGGTGAGGATGTATTCGGTATAGCCGTTCGGCTGCTCGCGGCCTTTGAAGACGAGGTCGCAGGCGGCCTGGAACGCAACGCCGTCGAAGGCTGGCGCCATCGGCTTGTACAGCGCATCGCCGGCATTCTGCTTGTCGACCACGACGGCCATGCGCTTCAGCGATTCCATCACCTGGTCCTTGCTGACGACGCCATGCGCCAGCCAGTTCGCCAGATGCTGGCTCGAAATGCGCAAGGTGGCGCGGTCTTCCATCAGGCCGACGTCATGGATGTCGGGCACCTTGGAGCAGCCGACGCCCTGGTCGATCCAGCGCACGACATAGCCGAGGATGCCTTGGCAATTGTTGTCGATCTCCTGCTTGACGTCATCCGGCGCCCAGTTCGACTGTGACATCGGAATGGTCAGGATGTCGGAGAGTTTTGCGCGCTGTCCGCCCTTGGCGAGTTCCTGCTGGCGCGCCTGTACGTTGACCTGATGATAATGCAGCGCGTGCAGCGTGGCGGCGGTCGGTGACGGCACCCAGGCGGTGGTCGCGCCGGCCTGCGGGTGGCCGATCTTCTGGGTGAGCATGTCAGCCATCTTGTCGGGGGCGGCCCACATGCCCTTGCCGATCTGGGCATGGCCGGGCAGGCCGTCGATCAGGCCCATGTCGACGTTCCAGTCTTCATAGGCCTTGATCCAGGGCTGCGCCTTCATGTCGTTCTTGCGGATCATCGGACCCGCTTCCATCGAGGTATGGATCTCGTCGCCGGTGCGATCGAGGAAGCCGGTGTTGATGAAGCAGATCCGCTTCGAGGCGTTCTGGATGCAGGCCTTGAGGTTGACCGTGGTGCGGCGCTCTTCGTCCATGATGCCGACCTTCATGGTGTTCTCGGGCAAGCCGAGCAGCTTCTCGACCGCGCCGAACAGTTCGCAGGTCAGTGCGACTTCGTCCGGGCCGTGCATCTTCGGCTTGACGATGTAGACCGAGCCGGTGCGGCTGTTCCTGGTCTTGGAGGAGCCCTTGAGATCGTGGATCGCCAAAAGGCCGGCGACCGCGGCATCGAGCAGGCCTTCCGGAATTTCTTCGCCCTTGTCGTCGAGCACGGCGTCGGTGAACATGTGATGGCCGACATTGCGCATCAACAGCAGGCTGCGGCCGTGCAGCGTGAGCTGTTTGCCGTCCGGCGTCTTGTAGACGCGGTCGGGGTTGAGCGCGCGCTTCAGCGTCTTGCCGCCCTTGTCGAAATCGGCCGACAGCGTGCCGTCCATCAGGCCGAGCGTGTTGCGATAGACCAGCACCTTGTCTTCGGCATCGACGGCCGCAACCGAGTCTTCCATGTCGAGAATGGTCGAGACCGCGGATTCCAGGATCATGTCGGCGACGCCGGCCGGGTCGTCCTTGCCGATGATGTTGCTGCGATCGATTTTGACTTCGACATGCATGCCGTTGTTGACCAGAAGAATCTCGGTCGGGGCGGCGGCGTCGCCGAGATAGCCGGCGAACTGCGTTTCATTTTTCAGCGCGGTGGCGTTGCCGCTCTTCAATTTCACCGCCAACTGGCCGGCGATAACGCTATACGATGTCACGTCGGTGTGGCTGCCGGTCGCCAGCGGCACGGCGGCGTCGAGGAAAGCCTTGGCCTTGGCGATCACCTTGTCGCCGCGCGCCTTGTTGTAGCCACGGCCAGCCTCGCTCGGATCGTGCGGGATCGCGTCGGTGCCGTAGAACGCATCATACAGGCTGCCCCAGCGCGCATTCGCCGCGTTCAGCGCGTAGCGGGCGTTGGTCAGGGGCACGACAAGCTGCGGGCCGCAGATCTTGCCGATTTCCTCGTCGACATTTGCTGTCTCGACCTTGTGGGTCGCCGGCTCCGGCAACAGGTAGCCGATCTCCTTGAGGAAGGCCGTGTAGGCGTTCATGTCGAAGGCCTTGCCCTTGTTGGCACGGTGCCAGCCGTCGATCTTGGCCTGCAGCGCGTCGCGGACGGCGAGCAATTCGCGGTTTTTCGGCCCCAATGTCTTGATGATGCCTGCGACACCGGCCCAGAACGCATCGGGCGAAATCCCGGTTTTGGGGGTCGCCTCCTTGGCGATGAAATCGAACAGTTCAGGGGCGATCTTCAATCCGTGGGCATCGACACGATTCATGATGGGCTTTCTCAATCGAAATGGCGTTTACCGGCTGTTTTCAGAAGAAAAGCAGCAAAAAACGCGCCAAAGGGGCCGCGTTGGCAGCCCTTTTAGCGCTAAAGCCGGGTCGATGAGAAGGCCCCAATAGGCCTGAATGCAGGCCTAGATATTGGCCGCCAGGTCGACCAGTTCGTTGAACAGAATGCCGGTCTCGGCCAGCATCCGCTCGATCTCGTCGGTGGCATCGGTAACCGAGCGGGTCGATGTGTCGATCTTCAACTCGCATTCGGTCGGCGGCTGGTAATCGTTGGTGATGCCGGTGAACGACGGCAGGGTCCCGGCGCGCGCCTTGGCATAGTGGCCCTTGGGGTCGCGGCTCTCGCAGACCTCGGCAGGTGCGGCGACATGGACTTCGCGGAACGCGGTGTCGGCGATGCGTCGCGCCGCGGCGCGATCCGCCAGCGCCGGCGAAACCGCGGCGACGATAGCGATATGGCCGTTGCGCGCCAGATGGCTGGCGACTTCGGCCAGACGCCGGATGTTTTCGCTGCGGTCCTGCGGCGAAAAGCCGAGATCGCTGTTGAGGCCGGCGCGCAGCGTGTCGCCGTCGAGCAGGATCGGCGAGCCGCCATTGCCGAACAGCCGACGCTCCAGTGCGCGGGCCAGCGTCGACTTGCCGGAGCCCGGCAGACCTGTCAGCCAGATCACCGCGCCGTTGTGGCGATAGCGCGCCGAGCGCTCCTCGGGCCGCAACGCACTTTCCACCGGCACGATGTCGACGGGAATGGCGCGTTGTCCGGCGTCGACCGAGAGCACCAGGCCGCCGCCGGCAATGCGGCCGTTGACCTCGATCACCAGCCGTCCGGTACGTGGATTGTCGGAATAGGGATCGGCCGCGACCGGCTGCGCCAGCGAAATGTCGATTTCGCCGACGTGATTGCGCGCGATCGCCTTGGTCTCGGCGTTGGAGAGTTCGCCGGGATCAACCGCCTTCTCGATCGCGACCACGCTGGCGCGGCTCTCCCGCGTGCCGAGGCGGATCAGGATCTGATCGCCCTTCGACAGCGGCTTGTCGTGCAGCCAGAAAATCCGGGCGCGGATCCGCCGTGTATCGCGCGGGGTTGCGCCGGCATGCGCAATGACGTCACCGCGTTCGATGAACAGTTCGCGGTCGAGCGTGATGCCGACCGAGCGGCCGGCGCCGTGGCGGCCGGAAAGCGGCGTCACCGGCCAGCTCTCCACGGTCTTGATCTTCGCGATCTTGCCGGCGGGCATGATGACGATTTCATCGCCGGCGCTGAGCTGGCCGGATTCGATGCGGCCGGCGACGATGCGGCGGTCGTCGAACTTGTAGATCGCCTGCACCGGCAGCCGCAGCGCCAGTAGCTCCAGCGGCCGGGCCGGCTCGAGCGCATCGAGCGCCTCGACCACGGTCGGGCCGCGGTACCAGCCGATCCTGTCTGTATGTTCGGCAACCCCGTCGCCGTCGCGCGCTGAAATCGGAATCACTGCCGACGGCGTCACGCCAAGGCCGATCAGGTGCGCCGAAATCTCGTCGCTGATTTCCTTGAATCTGCTGGCGCTGAAGTCGACCCGGTCCATCTTGTTAACGACGACGGCGACCTGCCTGATTCCCAGGAGATGCAGGAGATAGCCGTGACGCCTTGTCTGGTCACGTACGCCTTCCAGCGCGTCGATGATCAGCACCGCGCCGTCGGCCTGCGAGGCGCCGGTGATCATGTTGCGGAGGAATTCAGCGTGGCCGGGCGCGTCGATCAGCACCACGTCGCGCGAGCGGGTGCGGAAGCGGATCTGCGTGGTGTCGATGGTAATGCCCTGGTCGCGCTCGGTCTGCAGCGCATCGAGCAGGAACGACCATTCGAACGGCATGCCGCGCCGCGCGCTGACGGCTTTCAGCATTTCCAGCTTGCCCTCGGGCAGGCTGCCGGTTTCGTGCAGCAGCCGTCCGACCAGGGTGGATTTGCCATGGTCGACATGGCCGACGATGACGATGCGGACTTGTGGTCGCGTGGTGCCGTTCGGTGTCGCCGAAACGCTTGCGGGGAGGATCATGTTCATCGGAGCCGCCTAACTTGGAGATACGTCAGAGATAGCCGGCGACGCGTAGCCGCTCGAAGGCATCTTCGGTTTCGTGATCGAGCGCGCGGCCGGCGCGCTCCGGCACCTTGGTGCCGTCGAGCTCGGTGAGAATTTCATCGATGTTCGACGCCGTCGACGCCACCGGATTGGTGATGTCCTGGTCGCCGAGCGAGCGATAACGCTTGCCGTCTTTCGCCAGATAAAGCGGGATGATCGGAATGTTTTCGCGCTTGGTGTAGGCCCAGATGTCGGCCTCGGTCCAATGCAGGATCGGATGAATGCGCAGATGCGCGCCGGGCGGCGGCGAAGCGTTGAACTGGTCCCAGAATTCCGGTGGCTGATCGCGCACATCCCAGCCGCCTTCGAGACCGCGCGGCGAGAACACGCGCTCCTTGGCGCGGGTGGCTTCCTCGTCGCGCCGGATGCCGGCGATCAATCCGTCGAAACCATATTTGGTGAGCGCCCACTTCAGCCCTTCGGTCTTGCGCGCCGCGGAGCGCGCGGCCGGCGGCAAGGTCGGATCGACGGCGTCGATCGGCGGGCAGGGCTCGATCTTGAGATCGAGCTCCCACTCTTTGCCGTACTGGTCGCGGAACGCGTACATCTCCGGAAATTTCTTGGCGGTGTCGACGTGCAGCGCCGGGAATGGCACGCGGCCGAAGAAGGCCTTGCGCGCCAGCCAGATCATCACGTTGGAATCCTTGCCGAGCGACCACAGCAGCGCGAGCTTCTTCAGCCGCGCGAATGCTTCGCGCAGAATGTAGATGCTCTGCGCCTCGAGTTCGTCGAGGTGGTCCATCGAGGGCGGCGGCAGCCGTCCCCCGGCCAAAATTTGCGGCACGGAAGCTGCCTGTTGGAGGTCCGGGCCGCGCAACCGGTCTGAAGCGGATTCGTTGTCGAGAAGATGCATCTCTGAGCCTTGGCCGTAGGAGGCTAAAATTCTATAGTTGCGCCGCAATAGAGAAGAAATAATTTTCTCTTTGCGGCCATTGAATGAGACATATATAGAAAATAATTCCAGTCAACCCCGGAAGTGGGGGAAGCGAGTATCGCATGCGATTTCTGCCCGTGTTCCTCGATCTGCAAAGCGGCGTGGTGCTGCTCGTCGGAGCCGGCGACCTCGTGCGCGCAAAATTGCGCCTGCTGACGTCAGCCGGTGCACGGGTTCGCTGGTTCGCCACCGACGGCAATTACGATCTGGGCGGCCTCGAAGACGCCGAGGCGGCGCGGATCGAAGCTGCGACGGGCGATCCGCTGACGGCCGATCTCTCAAACGTTCTCGCGGTGCTCTGCGCCGGTGCCGGCGACATCGGCGTTGCGATGTCGGCGCGGGCAAAGGCGGTCGGCCTGCCGGTCAATGTGATGGACGACCTCGCGCATTCGACCTTCATCTTTCCGGCGATCGTCGATCGCGGCGACGTCGTCGTCGCGGTCGGGACCGGCGGAGCCTCGCCGGTGGTGGCGCGCCGCGTGCGCGAGCGGATCGAAGCGGTGTTGCCGGCGCGGATCGGCGATCTCGCCAGCTTCATCGGCGGCTTTCGCAAATCGATGCATGAACGCATCCCCGAATTTTCGCTGCGCCGCCGCTTCTGGGAGCGCGTGATCGACGGTCCGATCGGCGCACTGGTTCTGGCCGGGCGCAGGACCGAGGCTGAAACCGCGCTCAAGGACATCACCGATCCCTCCGGCTTCGCCGGCGCCAACGCACAAGGCAAGGCCGAGGGCTGGGTGACGCTGGTCGGCGCCGGGCCGGGCGATCCGGATCTGCTCACCGTCAAGGCGCTGCGCGCGCTGCAGGACGCCGATGTCGTGTTCTACGATGAACTGGTCTCGGCGGAGATTCTCGATCGCATTCGCCGCGACGCGTCGCGCATTCCGGTCGGCCGCCGCGTCGGCAAGCCCGGTATCGGCCAGGACAACATCAACCAGTTGCTGATCGATGCAGCC
This sequence comes from Bradyrhizobium ottawaense, assembly GCF_900099825.1. Taxonomy (NCBI): domain Bacteria; kingdom Pseudomonadati; phylum Pseudomonadota; class Alphaproteobacteria; order Hyphomicrobiales; family Nitrobacteraceae; genus Bradyrhizobium; species Bradyrhizobium ottawaense. Next base: position 4,715,716 of record NZ_LT629693.1, read on the forward strand.
AAGGCCGGTCAGCGCGTGGTGCGGCTGAAGGGCGGCGATCCCTTCGTCTTCGGCCGCGGCGGCGAGGAAATCGAAGCGCTGCGTCAGGCCGGCATCGCCTGTTCGGTGGTTCCGGGCATCACCGCGGGACTGGGCGCAGCTTCGCAATTCGAAGTGCCGTTGACCTATCGGCGCGAGGCGACGCGCATCACCTTTCTCACCGCACACAAGGCCAGCGACGCCGAGAAGGTGGATTGGTCGGTGCTGACGGACGACAAGATGACCATCGTCGTCTACATGGGCATGACCGCAGCGCCATCGGTTCGCGCCGGCCTGCTGGCCGCCGGCCGCTCGCCGCAGACGCCGGTCGGCGTGTTCGCGCGGGTGACGCGGCCGGACGCGCAGGCCGCGGTCGGCAGGCTCGAGAGCCTTCCCGATCTGATCGAGCAAATCGACGGCGGCCCCGCCGTCCTCATTATCGGCGACGTGGTCGCGCATTCCGCGCCGTGGCGCCAGTCCAACCTCGATGAACAATTTTATCTCGACGACGTGATCTCCAACCTGCTGGAAGCTGCCGAATGACCTCTCCGCTCGAACAGAAGAAAATCAAATTATCGGGCCCCTCGATGGTGACCGCCAACCGAACCTGGGATGGCGCCGTGATCTACCGTACCGCCGCGCAAGGCTGGTCGACGGAGCTAACGGATGCCGCCGTTGTCCGCACCTCCGATGACGCCCGCGCGCTGCTGGCCGAATCCGTCGCCGATGACGTCGGCGCCATCGGTGCCTATATCGCACCGGTGGAAGTCAGGGATACCGGCAAGATCGGACCCGGCAACCTTCGTGAGCAGATCCGCTCGGCGGGCCTGACCATCGATCTCAAGGTTCCGGCGCAAGCCTGATCCATCAAGGACTGATCCATCATGTACGCATATGACGAACTCGACCGCACGCTCATCAACGAACGTGTCTCCGAATTTCGCGACCAGGTGAAGCGCCGTCTGTCCGGCGAACTCACCGAGGACGAATTCAAGATGCTGCGGTTGCAAAACGGCGTCTATCTGCAACTGCACGCCTACATGTTCCGCGTCGCCATTCCCTACGGCACGCTGTCGTCGAAGCAGTTGCGGGCGCTGGCGCATATCGCGCGCCGCTACGATCGCGGCTACGGCCACTTCACCACGCGGCAGAACATCCAGTACAACTGGATCAAGCTTGCCGAACTGCCGGATGCGCTGGAATACCTTGCCGGCGTCGGCATTCACGCCATGCAGACCTCGGGCAACAACACCCGCAACGTCACCTCGGACCAGTGGGCCGGCGTAGCACCAGGCGAGGTCGAAGACCCCCGCATCTGGTCCGAAATCCTGCGGCAGTACACCACGCTGCATCCGGAATTCTCGTTCCTGCCGCGCAAGTTCAAATTCGCGATCACCGCGTCCGACCATGATCGCGCCGCGATCAAGATCCACGACATCGGCCTGCGGCTGCACAAGAACGCCGACGGCGAAACCGGCTTCGAGGTGCTGGTCGGCGGCGGTCTCGGCCGCACGCCGTTCATCGGCAAGACCATCAAGCCGTTCGTCCATGGCCGCGATCTCTTGAGCTATGTCGAGGCGATCCTGCGCGTCTACAACCAGTACGGCCGCCGCGACAACATCTACAAGGCGCGGATCAAGATCCTGGTGCACGAACTCGGCATCGAGAAGTTCGCCAAGGAAGTCGACGAAGAATGGAAGCTGATGGACGACAGCGCGCTGACGCTGGATAGTTCCGTCATCGAGGAGATCCGTTCGCGCTTCTCCTATCCGGCCTACGAAAAGCTGCCGCATATGCCGGACGAGTTGAAGCAGGCGGCGCACGATCCGAAATTCGAGGCATGGCGGAAGAATTCCGTGTTCCCGCACAAGGTCCAGGGCTACTCGATCGTGACGCTGTCGCTGAAGCCGGTGGGCGGACCGCCGGGCGATGCCACCGCCGATCAGATGGATGCGATTGCCGATCTCGCCCAGAAGTATTCCTTCGGCGAAATTCGCGTCGGTCACGAGCAGAATCTGGTGCTGCCGCATGTCGCCAAGCGCGACCTGCCGGTGTTGTGGAAGGCGCTCGACAAGATCGGCGTCGCCACGCCGAACATCAACCTGGTGACCGATATCATCGCCTGCCCGGGGCTCGATTACTGCTCGCTCGCCAATGCGCGTTCGATCCCGATCGCGCAGGAACTGACAAAGCGCTTTGCCAACCATGAAACCGCCAACCTGATCGGGCGGCTGCACATCAACATCTCCGGCTGCATCAATGCCTGCGGCCATCATCATGTCGGCCACATCGGCATTCTCGGCGTCGAAAAGAACGGCGAGGAATTTTACCAGATCACGATCGGCGGCCGCGCCGACGAGAACGCCCAGATGGGCACCCTGATCGGCCCGTCGGTGCCTTACGCCGAAGTCGCCGACGTGATCGAAGACATTGTCGAAGCCTATCTCGCGCTGCGCGACCGTCCCGAGGAACTGTTCGTCGATACGGTCAAGCGGCTCGGTGTCGAACCATTCAAGGAGCGGGTCTATGCCACTCGTTAAGAACGCGAAGATCGTCAGCGATCTGTTTGTCCATGTCGCCGATGGCGCCGAGCTGCCGGGTGACGGCGCGGTCCTGATTTCGGCGGCGCGGTTTCTCGAAGATCCCGAAACGCTTTCGAAGCGTGCCGGCAAGACCGGCGTGATCTGGCCGAACAACCGGGACCTCGACGACCTCGTGCCGTATCTCGACCGGCTGGCGGCAGTCGCATTGGTGTTTCCGTCGTTCCGCGACGGCCGCGCCTATAGCCAGGCCCGCCTGCTGCGCGAGCGCCACGGGTTTGAAGGCGAGCTGCGTGCCACCGGCCAGGTGCTGCGCGACCAGTTCGTGTTCATGCTGCGCGCCGGCTTCAACGCCTTTGAAGTGAAGAAGGAAAGCGACGCCGAAGCGTTTGCCTCGACCGCCAAGCGTTATTCGGTGTTCTACCAGCCGACCGGCGATGGCCGCGTCACCGCGTTCAATCGGCGGATGCAACTGCGTCATTCGGAGAGTGCCGGCCAGTGAACGCGATTCTTCAACAGCCCCTGACCGGAGCGGTAGCGGAGCCGTCGCCGGCCGCTGTGCTCGATCGTGCGTTGCGCGATGCGCCGCCCGCGAAAGTCATCGAGGTGGCGCTGCAGACCGTCGGACGCGAGCATCTCGCGCTGGTGTCGTCGTTCGGCACGGAATCGGCGGCGCTGCTCAAGGTGATGGCCGACGTCGATCCGGCGATCCCCGTGGTGTTCCTCGACACCGGCTGGCTGTTCGAAGAAACGCTGGCCTATCGCGACACCCTGATCGCGACCCTGGGCCTGCGCGACGTGCGTTCGATCAAGCCATCAGAAGAAACCCTGTCCCAAGAGGATCCCGACCGCGAATTGTGGTTCTCCAATCCCGACGCCTGCTGCCGCATCCGTAAAGTGGAGCCGCTGGCGCGGGCGCTGAAGCCGTTTTCGGCCTGGATCAACGGACGCAAGCGGTTCCAGGGCGGCGCGCGGGCGGAAATCCCCGTGCTCGAGGACGACGGCGCGAAGCTGAAGTTCAATCCGTTCGCCAATGTGTCGCGCGAGGAAATCGAGGCGATCTACCAGCTCGCCAAGCTGCCGCCGCATCCATTGGTCGCATCGGGTTATCTGTCGGTCGGGTGTATGCCTTGTTCGAGCCGGACCGCGCTGGACGAAGACGCGCGCGCCGGCCGGTGGCGTGGCAGAGCCAAGACGGAATGCGGAATCCACACCACGAAAACTTCTTAAGTGCAAAACTTCCTGGAAGTTTGCGGTTCTTAGGACAACGACGCTGCGCTGCCGCAAACAACGAAAAGCGGTTTCGTTGACTTAAAGCCTCTTCGCCGCGACCTATGCTCTCCGTGCTTTGGTGACAATGGCGTCGCTTCGAATGGAGATTGAAATGGTCCGTCGTATTCTGGCGCTGGTCGCGGGACTGCTCTGGGCGAGTTCGGCGTTCGCTGCCGAGATCAGCCTGCTCAATGTGTCCTACGATCCGACGCGCGAGCTCTACGTCGATTTCAACAAGGCGTTTGCGGCGGCCTATCAGAAGGACACCGGCAAGAGCATCGAGATCAAGCAGTCGCATGGCGGCTCCGGCTCGCAGGCGCGCGCGGTGATCGACGGCCTGCAGGCCGACGTGGTCACGCTGGCGCTGGCCTATGACATCGACGCGATCGCGGCCAAGGGGCTGCTGGCGCCCGACTGGCAGAAGAAGTTGGCGCTCAATGCCTCGCCCTATACGTCGACGATCGTGTTCCTGGTGCGCAAGGGCAATCCCAAGGGCATCAAGGACTGGGACGATCTGATCAAGCCGGGTGTCAGCGTCATCACGCCGAACCCGAAGACCTCCGGCGGCGCGCGCTGGAACTATCTTGCGGCCTGGGGCTACGCGCAGAAGAAGTTCGGCTCCGCCGACAAGGCCAGGCAGTTCGTCGGCGATCTCTACAAGAACGTGCCGGTGCTCGATACCGGTGCGCGCGGCTCGACGGTGACCTTTGTCGAGCGCGGCGTCGGCGACGCGTTGCTTGCATGGGAGAACGAGGCGTTCCTGGCGCAGCGCGAATTCGGCAAGGACAAGTTCGAGATCGTTTCGCCGCCGCTCTCGATCCTCGCCGAGCCGCCGGTAGCCGTGGTCGACAAGGTTGCCGATAAAAAAGGCACCCGTGAAGCCGCCGAGGCCTACCTGAAATATTGGTATACCAAGGAAGGTCAGGAAATTGCCGCACGCAATTCCTATCGTCCGCGCGATCCGGAGATTGCCAAGGAATACGAAAAATCCTTCGCCAAGGTCGAACTTTTCACCATCGACGACGTTTTCGGCGGTTGGACCAAGGCGCAGAAGGATCATTTCGGCGAAGGCGGCATTTTCGACCAGATCTACAAGAACTGACTGGTCGAAGCCGGAGCAGGGGGACTTGTGAGCACCGCGGTAGCACGACGCTCCAGCCTGCCGGGGTTCGGTCTCTCGATGGGACTGACCCTGACATGGCTGTCCGTCATCATTCTGATTCCGCTCGCCGCCTTGTTTCTCAAGACCTTCGAACTGTCGTTCGATCAGTTCTGGGGCATCGTCACCAGCCGCCGCACGCTGAACGCGTTGAAGATTTCATTCGGTCTTTCGTTTGCCGCAGCACTGGTCAACCTGGTGACGGGGACCATCATCGTCTGGGCGCTGGTGCGGTATCGCTTTCCGGGCCGGCGGCTGTTCGACGCCATCGTCGACATTCCCTTTGCGCTGCCGACTGCGGTGGCCGGCGTGGCGTTGACGCAATTATTCGCACAGAAAGGCTGGCTCGGCGCGCCGCTGGCTGAACTCGGCATCAAGGTCGCGTTCACGCCAACAGGCATTTTCATCGCGATGATTTTCATCGGCATCCCCTTCGTGGTGCGAACCGTACAGCCGGTACTGATCGATCTCGACCCCGAGATCGAGGAGGCCGCCGCAAGTCTCGGCGCCAACCGCTGGCACACCGTGTTCCGGGTGATCCTGCCGGGTTTGATTCCGGCGCTGCTGACCGGATTTGCGCTGGCGTTCGCGCGCGCGGTCGGCGAATACGGCTCGGTCATCTTCATCGCCGGCAATCTGCCGAACGTCTCGGAGATCGCGCCGCTCCTGATCGTGATCCGGCTATCGGAATTTCGCTATGCCGACGCCACCGCGATTGCGGTCATCATGCTGCTCGCCTCGTTCCTGATCATCTTCGTGGTCAATCGCCTGCAGCGCTGGGCGCAAAACCGCACGCCGGTGCATTGAGGACCAGTTGATGTCGACGCAATCGGGCCTTGTCACTGCTGCGACCGAGTTGCGGGCCTACGCGCCCGCAGCCGACCTCAGCATTGCCTCGCCGGCTTCCCGGGACGCGAGCGCCCGCGCGCGTCCACTCGGCTCCCGGCGCGATCTGCGGACCGAGCCCGGCCCGGTACGATTCATCATCATTGCGCTCGCGGTCACGTTCCTCTCCGTCTTCGTGGTGCTGCCGCTGGTCGTGGTGTTCGCGCAGGCGTTTTCCAAGGGGGTCGGCGCCTATTTCAGCGCGCTCGCCGAGCCCGAAGCGCTGGCGGCGATCCGGCTGACGCTGCTGGTGGCGGCGATTTCAGTCACACTCAATCTCGTGTTCGGCGTCTTGGCGGCTTGGTCGATCGCCAAATTCGATTTTCGCGGCAAGACCTTCCTGATCACGCTGATCGACCTGCCGTTCTCGGTCAGTCCGGTGATCTCGGGGCTCGTCTTCGTGCTGCTGTTCGGCGCGCAGGGCTATTTCGGTCCCTGGCTGCAGGCACACGATATCCATATCCTGTTTGCGGTGCCCGGCATTGCGCTCGCGACCATCTTCGTGACGTTTCCGTTCGTCGCCCGCGCGCTGATCCCGCTGATGCAGGAGCAGGGCACGCAGGAGGAGGAGGCCGCGATCTCGCTGGGCGCGTCGGGCCTGCAGACCTTCTTCCGCGTCACCCTGCCCAACATCAAATGGGGCCTGTTGTACGGCGTGCTGCTCTGCAACGCGCGCGCGATGGGCGAGTTCGGTGCGGTGTCGGTCGTATCGGGCCACATTCGCGGCGAGACCAACACCATGCCGCTGCTGGTCGAGATTCTCTACAATGAATACCAATTCGTATCGTCGTTTGCGATTGCATCGCTGCTGGCGATGCTGGCGTTGATCACGCTGGTCGTGAAGACCGTTCTGGAGCGGCGCCTCGACGAAGGACAAACTCCAAGGGACTATTGAGGGACGATCAAAGTGACCATTGAAGTCAAAAATATCGTCAAGAAATTCGGCGCCTTCGCAGCGCTCGACAATGTCGACCTGAAGGTGGCCAACGGCGAATTGCTGGCGCTGCTCGGCCCGTCCGGTTCGGGCAAGACCACCTTGCTGCGGATTATCGCCGGCCTCGACTGGCCTGACGCCGGCGAAGTGACGATCGACGGCGAGGACGCGCTGGCGCGTGGCGCGAGCGAGCGCCATGTCGGCTTCGTGTTCCAGCATTACGCGCTGTTCCGGCATATGACGGTGTTCGAAAATGTCGCCTTTGGCTTGCGGGTGCAGCCGCGCGCCATTCGCAAGGACGAGGCTACGATCCGCGCCCGCGTCAAGGAATTGCTCGACCTGGTGCAGCTCGACTGGCTGGCGAACCGCTATCCCAGCCAGTTGTCCGGCGGCCAGCGGCAGCGCATCGCGCTGGCGCGGGCGCTGGCGATCGAGCCGCGCATCCTGCTGCTCGACGAACCGTTCGGCGCGCTCGACGCCAAGGTGCGCAAGGAGCTGCGGCAATGGCTGCGCTCGCTGCATTCGGAAATCCACGTCACCTCGATCTTCGTCACCCACGACCAGGAGGAGGCGCTCGAAGTCGCCAACCGCGTGGTGGTCATGGACAAGGGCCGCATCGAGCAGATCGGCACGCCCGGCGAGGTCTATGACAGTCCGGCCACCGCCTTCGTGCACGGCTTCATCGGGGAATCCATCGTGCTGCCGGTCGATGTCAGCGGCGGCTCGGTGCACCTCGGCGGCCGGCCGCTGAATATCGCGGCCAACGGCGCCGCCTCCGGCGCATCGAAACTGTTCATCCGCCGCCACGACATGCAGATCGGGCCGGCCGGGTCCGGTTCGCTGGAAGGCGCGGTGCGGCACGTCCGTTCCTTCGGCCCGATCCAGCGGGCGGAGGTCGCGCTGGCCGGCCGTTCGGGCGATACCGTCATCGAGATCGACGCGCCCCGGGACCGCGAACTCCAGGCCGGCGAAATCGTCAGCCTGCAGCCCCGCCGCTACCGCATTTTCGCCGCGCAGGATTAGCCGGGTCATTCCGGGATGGTGCGTTAGCACCAGACCCGGAATCTCGAGATTCCGGGTTCGATGCTTCGCATCGCCCCGGAATGACCGCGAACTTGGCCCCGTTCACCATTCAGCCACGGTTGGTATGCAACAACGGCAGACCATCGGGGGAAATCGGGAATCATGCGGGCTATTTTTGCCATGATCGGGCTTTTGGCGCTGGGCGGCTGCATGACCGAAGCTCCGCCGCCCGAACAGCCGACCATGTATCTCAGCATGGCCAATGGCGGTGCGACGCTCGATCCACAGGCGGCGGCCTCGATGATCTCGTTGTACCGGCAAAACAACGGCCTCGGCGCCGTCGCGGTCGACCCCGATCTGATGAAGCTCGCGGAAGCGCAGTCGCAGGCGATGGCCGGCCGCAACAAGCTCGACCACGATGTCAAAGGCCCGCTGGAGAAGCGCCTGGGCGCGTCCGGCTATCCCGCCAAGCTGGCGGTGGAGAATGTCTCGGCCGGCTACCATACGCTGGCGGAAGCATTTTCGGGCTGGCGCGACTCGCCCCCGCACAAGGCCAACATGCTCAAGAACGGTGTCACAAAATTGGGCATCGCGGCGACCTATGCTCCCAACACCAAGTACAAGGTGTTCTGGACGCTCATTCTTGCATCAACTTAAGCGCGATCCGGGCGGTGGGCTTTCGAAAAAGCCGGGCCCAAACAAGGCGATAAACTCGGCGTGATCGTCGCATCGATCTCGCGGATTGACGCCGCCGCGAACTGCCGCCACGGTACTGACGACATTGCCCTCTAGCTGACGGTCACAATGGAAACTTCCGAGAGGTGTCCCGCCAACGCGCAGCGGGTGCTGGTGCTGCAAGGAGGCGGCGCGCTCGGCTCCTATCAGGCCGGCGCCTTTCAGGCGCTGTGCCGCGCCGGGTTCGAGCCGGAATGGGTCGCGGGGATATCGATCGGCGCCATCAACGCCGCGATCATCGCCGGCAACGATCCCGCCAAGCGCGTCGACCGGCTGAAGGAGTTCTGGGACATGGTGTCGTCCCCGGTGTCGTGGAATCCAGTCGGATCGGGGGATCGCGCACGAACGCTGTTCAACGAAACCAGCGCTGCCCTGATCGCCACCTTCGGCGTGCCCGGATTTTTCACCCCGCGCGTGCCGCCCGCGCCGTTGTGGCCGGCGGGCAGTCCGGAGTCGCAGAGCTATTACGACACCTCGCCGCTGAAGAAGACGTTGGAACGGCTGGTCGACTTCGACCGTATCAACGACCTGAAGATGAGGCTCAGCGTCGGCGCAGTCGGCGTCACCTCGGGCAATTTCAGGTATTTCGACAATTACGAATTCAAGAAGCTGGGCAAGAAGATCGGGCCGGAACACATCATGGCCTCCGGCGCATTGCCGCCGGGCTTTCCCTCGATCGTCATCGAAGGCGAGCATTACTGGGATGGCGGCATCTCCTCCAACACACCGCTCGATTTCGTCCTGGACGAGGAAGTCGGTCGCGATCTCCTGATCTTCCAGGTCGACCTGTTCTCGGCGCGCGGGGAGCTGCCGATGTCGCTGCTGGAAGCCGCCGAGCGCGAAAAGGACATCCGCTTTTCCAGCCGCACGCGCATGAACACCGACAAGAACAAGCAGATTCACAACGCCCGCATGGCGGTGCGTGACCTGCTCGGGAAATTGCCGGATTATCTCAAGAACGATCCGTCGGTCGAATTGTTGTGCAAGGCTTCCAAGGAAAACACCGTCACCGTGGTGCACCTGATCTACAAGAGCAAGAACTACGAATCCTCGTCCAAGGATTACGACTTCTCGCATGTCGGCGTGGTCGAACACTGGAATGCGGGCGTCCGCGACGTGCATTTGTCGATGCGTCACAAGGAATGGCTGGAACGGCCGCAGTCCGGGGAAACCATGGTGACTTACGATCTCACGGGGGACGTTTCCGATGCCCCCGCAGGCAAAAAGGAGTGACGGATAAATGGGTACGTTGACAGGCAAGACCGCGGTGGTGACCGGCTCGACCAGCGGCATCGGATTGGCCTATGCGCGCACGTTCGCGGGCGCCGGCGCCAATATCGTGCTCAACGGCATGGGCGCGCCGGCCGATATCGAAAAGGAACGCTCCGGCATCGAGACCGATTTCAAGGTCAGGGCCGTGCACTCGCCCGCCGACATGACCAAGCCGGCCGAGATCGCCGAAATGATCGCGCTCGGTGAATCCACCTTTGGCTCGGTCGACATCCTCGTCAACAATGCCGGCATCCAGTTCGTGTCGCCGATCGAGGAGTTTCCGCCCGAGAAGTGGGAAATGATCATCGCGATCAACCTGTCGTCGGCGTTCTACGGCATCCGCGCCGCGGTGCCCGGCATGAAGAAGCGCGGCTGGGGCCGTATCATCAACACCGCGTCGGCGCATTCGCTGGTCGCCTCGCCGTTCAAGTCGGCCTATGTCTCGGCCAAGCACGGCATCGCCGGCCTCACCAAGACGGCGGCGCTGGAGCTTGCGACCTTCAAGATCACCTGCAACTGCATCAGCCCCGGCTATGTCTGGACGCCGCTGGTCGAGCACCAGATCCCCGAGACCATGAAGGCGCGCAATCTCACCAAGGAGCAGGTCATTCACGACGTGCTGCTGGCGGCGCAGCCGACCAAGGAGTTCGTCACTTCCGAACAGGTCGCAGCCCTGGCGCTGTTCCTGTGCGGCGACGATGCCGCCCAGATCACCGGCGCCAACCTCTCGATCGACGGCGGCTGGACCGCGGAGTAAGAGGCTCTTTCTGTCATGCCCCGCGAAAGCGGGGCATCCAGTACGCCGCGGCGGCGCGGCTCAAGCTGAGGTCTCTGGAATACTGGATCACCCGCTTTCGCGGGTGATGACAGTTGAGGCTACTTCCCGAACGCCAGCGAGATCGAGGTGGTGGTCGCGGCGCCGTGGCCGCCGAAGCGCGGTACCAGTACGGGACAGAGCACGCCCTCAGTGGGCGGCGCTCCGGGCAAAGGCCATCATGCTCTCCGGCGACAAATTCAGTTCGCCGGACGCAAGCTTGCCGGCGACCAGGATCAGAACGGATGCCAGCGCTACGCGCAGCACCTTCTCCGGCACGCGTACGGCACAATAGCTGCCGATCACGATGCCGGGCAAAGATCCGATCAGCAATACGCCCATCAGGGGCCAGTCGATCGCGCCCAGCGCCCAATGACCGATTCCGGCGATCAGCGTCAGCGGCACCGCATGGGCGATATCGGAGCCGACGATGCTCGCCATCGGCAGGCGCGGGTAGAGCAGCAGCAGCGCGGTGACCCCGACCGCGCCGGCTCCCACGGACGAAATCGAGACCAGCACCCCCAGCGCCACGCCCACGATCACGGTCGCACGGGCCGTCGTGACGTCGTCGAGCTGCTCCAGGCGCTGGCGGTATCGGTCCATGATCGTCTTGCGGAAGATCAGCGATATCGCCGTGAGCAAAAGCGCAAAACACAGCACCAGGTTGACCAGGCTGCGCTCGGACGCCCCGTTGAGTTCAAGTTGCGACATCGCAACGAGCGTCAGGATGCTCGCCGGGATACTGCCGCTGGCAAGACGAATGACCGCCGGCCAGTGGATGCTGCGCGCCCAGCCATGCACCAAGCTGCCGCCGGTCTTGGTCGCGGCGGCGTATAGCAGATCGGTGCCGACCGCCGTCGTGGGGTGGATGCCGAACAGCAGGATCAGCAACGGCGTCATCAACGAGCCGCCGCCGACGCCGGTCATCCCGACAAGGACGCCGACGCCGAACCCCGATGCAACATAGAGCGGGTCAATCATATCCAGCATCAAGTTCCGGTTTGCACAAACCTACGATATAGCAGTGCAGGGATCGAGATGCGCCGGTTCGCGACCGGTCATATGGAATAAGAATTTTTGATGCGCGCAGCGGCATTCGGTGGGTTTTTTCCCCAATCCGCCCGCGCGCGACGAAATCGTATTCTGCGCTCGCGCGCGTGAATCCGATGCCGGTATCAGGTGCGTGGCGGAACCGCGAAACGTGGCGAGTTTGAGGCTACAACGCGCTGGCATGCCATATGGCACGCTCGGAACGGGCTTGCTGGATCAGCGCTTTCCGAACGCCAGCACGTGCAGTCCGAGCCGCCGCCGGACGATCCAGAACAGCAGCACGGTCTCGAACGCCAGCGAGATCGAGGTCGCGGCCGCGGCGCCGTGGCCGCCGAAGCGTGGCACCAGCGCGACGCAGAGCACGACGTTCATGACAAAGGCCAGCGCATAGGCCAGTGCGCAGATGTGCTGGTGGCCGAGCATGTTGAGCAGCCGCTCGACCGGGCCGATCGCCGAGCGGACCACGAGGCCAACAGCGGCGATGAACATGATGTCGTAGCCGACCACGAATTGCGGCCCGAACAGCCACAACAGCGGCTTGCCCAGCGCCAGCAGCGCCACGGTCGCGGCGAGCGACGGCCAGAACGTCCACTGGATCGCGTGCGTCACGTAGGCCGACAGCCGCGCCTTGTCGCCAAGCGCGTGATACTCGGCAAAACGATGCGCCGTCGTCGCCGACATCGCGTAGTGAATGAAGGACACCAGCGCCAGCGTCTTGACGACGGCGAAATAGACGCCGACTTCCTCCGAGGAGCGGAATTGCTGCAGCACCAGCACGTCGGTGTAGGACAGCAGCAAATAGAAACTCTCGACCAGCAGGATCGGCAGCGAGACCGCGAGCCAGCCGCGGAAGTCATAGGCTTTTGCGCCCGGCTCGATATGGCCGCCGAGCCTGCGGTTGAGCACGATCATCTGTCCGATCATCGCGATCCAGACCGCGGCGGCGCTGGCCAGCATCGCGGCGGTGGCGCCGAGATGAAATCCGAGCACGAAGGCGCCGGCCGTGAAACCGATGATCAGCGACTGGCGCACGATGAATTGCGGCATCAGGCCGAGCCGCATCCAGTCGTGCGAACGCGCAATGCCGTCCTGGGTATTGGCGACGACGAAGGCCGGCAGCGTCAGGCAGCCGATATAGAGCGGAACGATGGCGTTGGCGTCGATCCACGGTGACAGCCCCTTGACGATGCCGGCAAGCCCCAGCGAGACCGCGGAAGACACCGCAAACGTCATCCAGCGGCTGCCGGAGAGGAAGCCGCGCAGCAGCGCGTGCTCGCCGCGGGTGCGATACTCCGGAATGATCTTTTGCGCCGACGCCGAGATGCCGAAATCCATCATGCTGCCGAGCAGCAGTACCCAGGTCCAGACATAGACATAGACGCCGTAATCCGAACCGCCCATCCAGCGCGCGAGCACGATCTGCGAGCAATAGGCCAGCACCGCGCTGATGACACGGATGATGAAGATCGTGCCGGCCAGCCGCCGGGTGACGGAGGCTTCGCCCGAGCCGCCAACAAGGCCGCGAAGCCGCGATCGCAGCCGGCCGACCATACCGGTCGGCGAAGCGTTGGCAGATTGCGTATCCATCACGGCCACAGCGGAACATCCCCGAAACGCGCCACGAGGCGGCGGCGATGTCTGATCTATCAACGATTCGTTAAGATTCGGTTGGGTGGGCGCATCCGTCGTCCCTGCGTTCGTGTTTGGTCCCGGAAGATTGGTTGGACGGAATCGGTGTAGAACGAGGCGTGGCCTTTATCAGGGAGCGCCTCGAGTCATGGAACTGAACCTGCACGCCAATGCTACGACGACGCCAAAGACGCGCGGCTACATCCAGCGCAGCAGGAAATCAGTCGTCCAATTGGCCGCGGAACTCGGGGTTAGCGAGACCACCATTCGTCGCTGGCGCGGACGAACGACGGTCGCGGACCGCTCGCATCAGCCGCGCAACCTGACGACCAGCCTGTCGGCTGTGGAAGAGAGGGCGGTTTGCGAGCTGCGGACGTCGCTGCAATTGCCGCTGGATGACATCGTCGAGGTGATGCAGCGCTGCATTAATGCCAAGCTATCCCGCAGCGCCATCCACCGCTGTCTGCAGCGAAATGGGATTAGTCGGCGTCCCAAGCCGGACAAGCCAAAGGCCGGCGTCTTCGAGACCGCCAGTGTTGGGTTCATCCATATCGACCTCAAGCATCTGCCGGCCCTGCAGCGTCGCACGAGTTATGCCTTTGTCGCCATCGATCGCGCCACTCGCTACGTCTATGTCGAGATCCACTCCAGGCGGGACA